>DATIKY010000012.1:0-3568 GCA_035476995.1 Sedimentisphaerales bacterium
CTGGTAGCCCCGAATCCCAAACCCATGGTACAATAAGCTGGTGGACATGCTTGACTCCTATCCTAAGTCCTTGCAAAACCTTTGGATAAGCCGGCATGTCCACTCTTCTCAACTCAAAAGTACGCAAAAACCGGATGAGCCTATAACAAGAATCCCGGCGGCACTGAACGCCGGGGACTGCAAGGAGCACGGCAATGACGGACACGTCAGGACGCGGTTGCCTTGAATGCTTCCGGCAGGGCGTCGAGAATATCGGCGGCCATCAGGCTGACCTGGCCGAGCCGGTTCGAGGCGATGTCGCCCGCCAGACCATGGATGTAGACTCCGAGAATGGTCGCGTCGAGCCGACTGAGGCCCTGGCCCCAGAGTGCGGCGGCGACGCCCGTCAGGACGTCGCCTGAGCCCGCGGTGGCCATGCCGGGGTTGCCGGTGGTGTTCACGTAGATGCGGCGGCCGTCGGTGACGACGGTGCCTGCCCCTTTAAGGGCGACGACGGCCCCTGTGCCCTGAGCGGTTCGCACGGCGGTCTCCTGGCGATCCTTGGGCATTTCTTCCCGAAAGAGCCCCGACCAGAGCCTCTTCATCTCGCCCGGGTGCGGCGTGAGGACGACTTGCGCTCTGCATTTCTTCGGCCAATCCCGCAGCCGGCTCAGGTTGTTCAGGCCGTCCCCGTCGATGAGCAATCGCAATCCCTCCTGCTGCACGAGCATCTCGACAACCGACCGCAGGCCGGCGCTCTGACCTATGCCCGGTCCGATTGCGACGACGTCGTTGTCCAGGACCACGTCGAGAAGCGTGTTGATCGCTTTGACCGAGATGCGTCCCTCGCTGTCTTCGGCCAGAGGAATCATCGTATAGCAGGGTTCGAGGGCTGCGACGATCGGCAGGGCGCTTCGAGACGTGGCCACGCGGACAAGCCCTGAGCCCGCCCGCAGCGCCGCCCGGCCGGCCAGGGCCGCCGCCCCGGTCATTCCCACGCTGCCGGCGATCACCAGGACCCGCCCGAACGTGCCCTTGTGCCCCTCGGCGGGTCGCGGCGGGAGTCTGGGGATGTCCTTGATGACCTCCATGGCTTACGAGGCTCCATCGATCTTTCGGTTGATCATCGTGGCGGTGACCGCGGCGCCGAAGCCATTGTCGATGTTGACCACGGTGACGCCTGAGGCGCAGCTATTGAGCATGGTCAGGAGGGCCGAGACGCCCTGGAAGTTCGCTCCGTACCCGACGCTCGTCGGGACCGCGATGACCGGGCAACTCACCAGTCCGCCCACCACGCTGGCCAGCGCCCCCTCCATGCCGGCCACGACGATCAGCACGTTGGCTTCATTGAGTCTGGACACCGATCCGAGGAGCCGGTGCAGGCCGGCCACGCCCACGTCGCAGATCAACTCGGTCCGCTGGCCCATGATTTCCGCGGTGACCTTGGCCTCCATCGCCACCGGCAGATCCGCGGTCCCTGCCGTCACGATCGGCAGCACGCTCTTGGACGAAGGGAGTTCCTTCTGCCTGAGCGTGATCGTGCGGGCCGACTTGTCGTATTGAACGCCTGGGCACGTGCCGGCCTTGACGAGGGCCTCGAACGCCTCCGGCTTCGCTCGCGTCGCCAGGACGTTGTTGCCTCGCGAGGCGAGCGATTCGAAGATGCGGACGATCTGCTCGGTGGTCTTGCTCGGGCAGAAGATCACCTCGGGAAACCCCTTGCGGAGCTGCCGATGGTGGTCCACCTTCGCAAATCCCAGGTCTTCGTAAGGCAGGTTGCGCAGACGCTCCATGGCGTCATCGACCCCGACCTGACCGCCCTTGACCTGCTCCAGTAGTTGTCTCAAATGTTCCGGTTGCACAGTCTGAATCCTTAAGAAATTCGATATTCGTGCTTTCGTCCTTTATCCGGTTGAACTTGGTTCCAGCGTCAGCGGGGCAAACGAACCCGCCTGATATTTGTAGTACGCCAGCGAGGCCACCATGACCGCGTTGTCCGTGCAATACTGCTTCGGCGCCACCAGCAGCCGACGCGGGGGCCTGCTCTTTTCGGCCATCTTCTGCATGGCCTCGCGGAGCGTGCCGTTGGCGGCGACGCCGCCGCCCATGAGGACGGTCTTGGCGCCGATCTTCTCGGCGGCCCTCTTGGTCTTCTTGACGAGCACGTCGATCACCGCGGCCTGGAACGACGCCGCGATGTCCGCGATCTGCTGCTCGGTCATGGAATCGACTTTGTCCTGTCCGTTCATGTCCTGGCCCCGGCAGTGGTAGAGCACCGCGGTCTTGAGGCCGCTGAACGAGAAATCGAGCGAGCCCTTCTCCAGCATGGACCGCGGGAAGTCGATCGCCTTGGGATCGCCCTGTTTGCCGATCCGCTCGATGTTCGGCCCGCCGGGATAGGGGAGCTTCAGGATCGTGGCGACCTTGTCGAAGGCCTCGCCGGCCGCGTCGTCGATGGTTGTGCCCAGTAATCGAAGCTCCAGGGGCGACTTGGCTTCATAAAGGCAGGTGTGTCCGCCCGAGACGATCAGCGCCACCGCCGGCAGCTCCAGGCTCTCTTCGCTCAGCATCGCCGACTGCAGGTGCGCGTGCAGATGGTTGATCGCGATGAGGGGTTTGCCCCACATGAAGCTCAGCGTCTTGGCCGCCGTGACGCCGACGACCAGGGCGATGGTCAGTCCCGGCTGATTGGCCACGGCGACCGCGTCGATCTGGTCCTTGCCGACGCCCGCCCGCTCCAGGGCCTCGGTGATCACGGGATAGATCTTCTCGATGTGCGCCCGCGAGGCGATCTCCGGCACGACGCCGCCGTACTTCTCGTGCAATTTGGTTTGCGAGGCCACGACGGACGAGCGGACCTCGCGGCCATTGGCGACGATGGCCGCCGCGGTCTCGTCGCAGCTCGTTTCAATTCCCAGGATGTTGACGGATTTCTGTTTCATTGGTGGCCCGATCATAATCCTGTACGACGTGGGTGTCAATCTGTGCGGACGGAGGAGGGACCATGGGACGGATAGAAACTCGGTGGGCAGTTGCCCTGCGTTTGTACAAACGAACCCAATCGGCTGTCGCCAGGCCCTCTTGCAGGGGAATTGGCTTCGTTTCGCACAGGTCTTCGCCTTCGCCCCGGAGTGAGGGGTATATCGGGCCGATCTCTGAGTCTCTGGGACTTCGGTGTCTCCATGGCGGAATCACGCCGGCCGGCGGAGTCCCCCGACCCCTGCGAACCGGGTCCACGGACCGGCAGCCAAGCCTTGATACTAGACGCTTGACGCTCGCTGTTTGTTATACAAAAAACCAGAATTATGGCAAAGACGTGCCGCTCCATGCGACGCAGGCGGATAGCTGCCTTGATGTACATGACGGTAGTTGCACGAGCATCGTGGGCCGGTCGCGTTCGCGGCGTGCGTTTGGCGCTTTGGGGATACCAGCGGAGAGAGGGGGCAGGCCTGAATGGCACTGCCTTGATCGTGGTTGGCGCGGAGCTTGGGCGGCGGTGCCAGAGGCTGTGGTGCCATTTCATCGTGGATGAAGATCTTGCTCTGCGCCGTCAGATCGGTATCATGGTTTTGGCCTTCCTTGGCCGATA
>DATIKY010000013.1:0-22392 GCA_035476995.1 Sedimentisphaerales bacterium
GCCCTCGGTCCCGACGAACTGCTCGCTCACCCGCGTGAAGCAGCCCTTGACCTGACGGCACATGCTGTGCACGATCACGTCGTCCCCATAGTCCAGATCGACGCTGAAGAAGTCGTACTGGTTGCCGCCCTGGCGACGGGCACGACCGCCGAACCCGAGAGCCTGAACCGGCGGCCGCCCGATGAACCAGTTGGCCACGTCCAGATTGTGGCAATGCTGCTCCACAATGTGGTCGCCCGACATCATGCTGAACCGGTACCAATTGCGGACCAGGTACTCGGCGTCGCTCCAACCGCTCTCGCGCCGGGGCGGATTCGAGGAGCCGCCGCCGCACCACCATACGCGACCGCCTGTGATCCGCCCGATCGCGCCCTGAGTCACAGCGTGGGCGTTCTGACGGTACTTCGCCTGGTGACGCCGCTGGGTACCCGCGACAATCGCCAGGCCCTTCTGCCTGGCCAGCTCGCCTGCCTCGATGACCTTTCGCATTCCCGGCGGGATGAGACTCTTGACAAGACCCCCTTCCATCGGTCGGGGCGTTGCGACGATGATCTGATCGGCGTCCGCAGACAGTTCGGCGTTCCCGCCGACGATCGGCACAAGGGCATCGGTCCGCAGATAGAGATATCGCCGGATCTCCCTGGCCGCCAGACGTTCCGGCGGGTCGGCTTGGGCCGGCTCGACGATGACCACCTTCCCCGTCCCGATACATGGAGCAGGAACAAATGACAGGGACGCCAGAACGATGAGAAGCGGTGCGATGGAAGACCTTGATGTCATGGCGGGCTCCTCAGGATTTACAATTCACGATTCACGATTTACAATTGTGCATGGAGGCCACGGAGAGGAATCGTAAGCTGAAATGCGCAAATAGTAAATCGTAAATAGCAGATAGCAGATGAAGAGAGCCATCCTGGACTGTTATACCGACGAGCCCGCGGGGCTTGGCGTGCCGCCGTTCATCGGGGTCTGGCCGCGATATGCCGCCGGTCTGTATGAGAACGAGCCCACATACCTGACCATCGACGACATCCGACTGGTCCGCTATGTGGAGTGTGTCCGCGAGGTCGTGATCGACCCGCCCTACGGACGGACCCATCTCGAAGTCCTCAATCACACGCGGAGCTACGAGGAGATCCGGCGGGTCCTGGAGAACACCGACGAACTGGTGATCGTCGTGGGCGTCCAGACGCCGGGCAAGTACCTCAGCGCCCGCCCGGGGACGCTGCACGAGGTCGAGAAGTTGCTCAGGTCGTTCGAGGATGGAAGACAGACGACAGAAGACGGCGCCGTCCCATGGTCCTATCGCAAGATCCTCACCGGCCCCGTCCTGATCGGGGGCACGCAAGCTCGCGGCGGGGCCCGGCCCCAGGTGGCCGACGCGGAGTACTTTGACGAGTTTCGCCCCCTCACGTTCGACACGTACGACCAGTTGCAGCCTCTGGCCCTCAAGGGGGCGTCGTTCGTCAAGCAGATGCCGCACCTGGCGAACCGGATCGTGGAGATCGAGACCGGCCGGGGCTGCCCCCGCGAACGGGGCTGCTCTTTCTGCACCGAGCCGATCAAGAACAAAGTCCAGTGGCGTCGCCCCGAATTGGTCGTCGAGGAGGTCAGAGCCCTGATGGAACAGGGGGCGAGGGCCTTCCGCCTGGGCAAACAGTCCTGCATCTACAGCTACGAGGGCGGCGACCCCCAGAAGCTCGAAGCGATGCTCTCGCCCCTGGCGGCGATGCGGCCGGCGGTCCTGCACATCGACAACGCCAACCCCCAGATGATCGACGAAAAACGGACGGAGCTGTTCGTCAAGTACCTCACGCCGGGCAGCACCGCGGCGATGGGGATCGAGTCCTTCGATTCCAGAGTCACCGCGGCGAACAACCTCAACTGTCCGTACGACATGGCCTTCGAGGCGATCCGGACGGTCAACCGCATCGGCGGCTTTCGCGGCGAGAACGGCTGTCACGCGCTGCTCCCCGGAATCAACATCCTGCTGGGTCTGGCCGCCGAGACGCCCGAGACCTTGGACAAGAATTTCGCCGCGCTCAAGCAGATCCTGGACGAGGGCCTGCTCATCCGCCGGATCAACATCCGCCGGGTCGTGCCGTTCCCAGGCACGCCCCTCTATCAACAGGTCGGCCGGAAGTTCCTCCGCAAGAACATGCGATACTACGTGGATTGGATCGAGAAGGTCCGCCAGGAGATCGACATCCCCATGCTGCAAAGGCTCTTCCCCGTCGGAACGGTGCTCAAGGACCTGTGCAGCGAGGTCCACAACGGGCACATGACCTTCCTGCGACAAATCGGCAGCTACCCGATCGTCGTCGGCATCCACGAGCGGCTGCCGCTGAGCGAATTCTTCAACGCCCGCGTCACCGGCTACATGCGCCGCAGTCTGGTGGCCGAACGAGTGCCCTGATATTTCGTGGCTATCCAAGACCCAAAGAAGACTATGCGACCACGAGGAGTTCCTGCGCAGCTCGTTATCATGAACGGAGCGACGCGCAGTGAAGGATCTGGACTGGGAATCGGAGAAACATCTCTTTCGAGGACCAGATTCCTTGGGATTCCGTTCTTGCTCGATCCCGATCATGGCGGCATCCGGGCCTGTGTCGTGTGGCACCCCCGCCCTCGGGGGTGATTCTTAAGACTCCCCAGTGGGGGGCGATTCCTCAGGTTTCCCAGCCGAGGGCGGCCGGACTACACCTTCGATCCACTCGCGCCACAGCCACGGGTATTCATCCGCGTTCCGGCACAGGCCCTTTCGGACTGGGTTGGCACAAGTATACTCGACTTTGGCTCTCACCGCTTCGTTGGATCGCAGTACGCGGTCAAACGACTCATCCTGCCAAACTGATCCCTTTCGCTTGAGCAAACGATTGACCGAGTGCGCGGAAGCACCCTTGATCCCGTTGGTGATCTCGGCCAGTGTGTACGGATGGCCTTGCGCATCCCACAAGGGCGTGAAAACCATGTGCACATGGTCGGGCATCACCACAGCCCCATGGACGTGAATCTTGCTCCCGTGATCGTGCAGGCAATGACGCAATACCTGCGTGCGAACGGACTCGGGCAAGACGAAGCGATTCGCCGTGCAGAAAGTCAAGAAGATCGTTTTACCCTCAGCCTGCAGATGGGGAAGGTTGCGCCGGTACGCGGCCTTGCCTCGCTTGGCCGGAGGAACGCCAGCCGAGGGCGGCTCCCGAGATTCCCCAGCTACAGGTTCTGGTTCTTCGCACGGCATATGTCCCTGTCCTTTGCCAATCTCGCGATCCCGGGCCTGTGTCGTGTGGCACCCCCGCCCTCGGGGGTGACTCCTAAGACTACCCAGCCGAGAGCGGCTGGGCTACATTGGGGGCGCCGCCCCCTGGACCCCCGGGCCGGTGACTGGCTCCGCTCCGCGGGCCGTCACTCGGCCAAAACACTCCTAAGAACCTACTGTGGCGTTGTCCTCGCGAGGCGGAGCCCCAAGATGCCGCTGGTGCTGAAGCGGGCGCTACTGCGGCGAAACGCGCACCGGCAGTTCTCGGCGCCGTTGTGCCAACTGCCGCCCCGGATGACGAGGAAGACGCCCGAAGCGGGGCCATACGGGTCCGTCACCGGTTCGCTCGGATACCCTCCGTACCAGTCCTGACACCACTCCCACACATTGCCGTGCATATCATACAGGCCCCAGGCGTTGGGCTGGAATATCCCGACCAAAGTTGTCATCTCGCGAGACAACCCTTTCGCGCCGGCCCCGTAGGGGTACTCCCCATTGAAGTTCGCCATGCTCGGGTTCAGATCGTTCCCATAGCAGAAGGCTGTCTGCGTCCCCGCACGGCATGCGTATTCCCACTGGGCTTCAGTCAACAGCCGGTAGGTCCCTCGCGGCACCCCCTCAACCTCACACAGCGCCGTCAAGAACTCCCAGCAGTCGTCCCAGTTCACGCACTGTACTGGGGCATGCGGCCCCCCGTTCTGAAAAAACGACGGGTTGCTGCCCATCACCTGCTTCCACTGGCCCTGCGTCACCTCGAACTTGCCGCAGTAGAACGCCCGGGTCAGCGTCACCTCATGTTGCGGACGTTCTTCACTGTATAGCTCGAATATTCCGTCTTTACTCTTCGGGCTGCCCATCGTGAAGGTCCCCGCCGGGATCAGACGCAGAACGATCCCGGTCTTGCGCGTGCGGACCTCGACAGGCAGCCCAAGGTCCTGCGCCGCCTGACGTTGCCGATCCTGCGCCTCCGCACTGCCCGGCGCAAGTTTCTCCAAAGAAGGGTACAGGGTATCCACCAGATCATCGGGCAGCGCAGGCGCGTTCGGGTCCGCGAACGCCATACCCACCAACAGGAGAATCACACCGAGAGAAGATGGGACGGATGCTACATGCTTCGATTTCATGGCCTTGCCTCCTACAGAAAAGACTCTCTGCCTGCACCATCGACGCAAAAGCACACGACATGCTGCACATCTGTATTGTACCAACGTCCGATATCGTTGGCAATATGTGATATGTGGCCCCCCCGCCCTCGGGGGGGATTCTTAAGATCCCCCAGCCGGGGGCGGCTGGGCTACAGGGCCGGGGTGCCGGGCGCGGCCTAGGTAGGGCGAAGCTCCTTCAACAGGCGGATCGCCGCTCTGGCCACTCGCTCGCCTGCGCCGGGTTCGATGCGGGAGTTGACCGTCTCGTAACTGCCCTCGACGAAGGCCTTCTCCGTCGGGATGTACGCCGGGTCGTCCTGGCACAGCTCGATCACCAAGGTGATGGGGAACGGGCTGGCCTTCTTGATCGCCAGGCCGAGATCCGCGAAGACCTCGCCCGGCAGGCCGACCACCGCAACCTCGTCGTTGATGCGGAAGACCTGCACCTCCAGAGGAATGATGGCGCCTCGCAACTGGGCGTCCACGATCTTATACGCTCTGACCTGGTCGAGGAAGGACAACTCGGGTGTACCGATCTTGTCCATGTCCTTCTTCGCCTGCTCGACCTCGGCGGGCGTGAACTGCTGCACCGGCGCGTCGATCAGAACGCTTCGGACGGCCAATCGCGGCGAGGCAATCGCCTTCGCCTGGTCCAAACCCGCGGCCACCGTGCGGCCCAGGGTCGTGCCGATGGTTTCCGTCGTGAGGCGGTCTTTGGTCGTGACATCGATGTGGTTGATGTCGCCGCAGGCGCCGTTGCCGAACAGGAGCGTGAACTCCTTGCCGAAGTTCTCTCGCAGGGTCTGCTCGGCGTAGTATGGATAATCGGCCGCATATTGGGTGCCGCCGAGCGTGTCCAGGTGCAAGGCGAAGTTCACCAAGCCCGCCAGAGCGGTCTGCCCGTCGCGGAACAGGGCCACGCCCACCTCGGGATCGACCGGCCCAGCCACTCGAACGATGTCGGGATTCATCACACCGGGATTGAAGCGGACGGTTCCATCCTTCATGTGGAATCGGCGATTGAAGGACAAGCCCTGCTGTTGCGTCACCACCGCTTCCGCCTGGACGGGTCTGACCTTGGCGTCGGCCTCCCTGATCGCACCGACGATCCGCGCGACCAGTTGCGACGGATAGTCCATTTCTTCGCAGGGGTCTTTGCCGTACTTGGCGACAGCTTTCTCATGAAGGTGGTCCCGCAGGGCGCCGGAATACAGCGGCCCCGTGTGGCTGTGCGTGGCGGAAAGCAGAATGTTGGCCGCCGGGATGCCGATTTCCTGCTCGACCTGCTCGCGGGCCTTCCGGGAGACCTCGACTGAAAGTCCGATCAGATCACAGAAGACCATCGCGGCCCGCGTGTCGCCCTGCCGAAGGACCAGGGCCTTCGCGTGCAGCGGATTGAGCACGCCCGTGCTGAGCCGCTCGTTGAAGTAGCCGCACATGCGATAGCCGACCGGCGGCGTGATGTCCGCGACCGCCACGCCGGCCTGCAACGGCTTGGGCGTTTGGGGCTGCGACTTCTGGCCCGTCAACTTCTCCAGGAACTCGCGGGTCTTCTTCGCCTCGGCCAGTGTGTGCGGCAGATCGTTCGGGTCGAGGCACTCGACGACGAGGGCCCCCTTCCTGAAACCGCCGGCCTGGAGCCTGGCGAAGACCGCGGGAAAGTCGACCATCCCGGTCCCCGGCGTCACATCGACGTTCTTGGGCGGCTTGAAATCCTTGACCGACATACCCACGACCAGCCCGTCGACGCTCGGGGCATCGTCGACCGGGTTGAGCTTGCCGTCGGAGTAGTAGAAGATGTTGCCGGGGTCGTACCAGATGCCGAAGTTCTTGTGCCCGACGGACTCGACGGTCTTGCGGCACTGAGGCCCTGTGGCGTTGAGCCCGCCGTGAGGTTTGACGCTGATGCCCATCCCCTTGGCGGCCGCGTAGTCGCAGCATTCCGCGATTGCCTTGTAGTAAGGCTCGTAGAGCTTGGGGTCGCCGACGCCGCCCATGAGCAGATTCATCGTTCCGCAGGCGGCGCAGTTGTCGATCAGTCGCCTGAGTCCTTCTATGCCCGCCTCCAGCGACTTGGCGACGGGAATATCGCCCCCATACACCGAGACCACCTTGAGGTTGCGTTTCCGCACCTCCTCGGCCACCTGGGCCGCCTCTTCGGGCGTGGTGCCCACCGAGATCACGAGCCCGGACTTCGACTTCGTGGTCATCAGACCGACGCAGCGATACCCCGCCTCGGCAATGGCGTCGAGCGCCACGCGATAGTCGTACTGCGCCCACGGCCGCGTGTAGCAGCCGATCAGATAGGGTTCATCGGACGCCGCATTTGCAGACGCAAGCTCCGGCCATAGCGTGGACACAGCCCCCACGCCCACTCCCGCCGCAACCGCCTGATTCAGAAATTCACGCCGCGAAATCTGCCGTGCCATGTTCTTCTCCTACGCTTCACGAACGACGCTTCACGCACAACGCCTCACCCCTCCCTGATCTCCCGTTTCGCGGCGTCGTAGACCGTCCGCTTGCCGGTGTCAAACGCCTGCACCGCCATCAGACAGGCGACCGCGTGCTGATAGCCCGCGTCGATCGACGCATTGGGCGTCTTGCGGGACCGCAGGCACTGGAGCCAATCGAGGAAGTGGTCGGGCATGGGCACATCCTTCACCTGGTTCTTGCCGCGGATCTTGCCCGAGCGTTTCGCGCCGCCCTCAGCGGTCAGGACCGGCGCGGTCCACGAGACCATGTCGAGCACGCCTTCGTCGCCGAAGATCTTGAAGCTGTTGCCGCTGCCGTTGCCGCAGAGGGTCGAGTAGCTCACCAGGAACCCTTCCGGATAGACCCACAGGGCCTGCACGTGGTCGGGGCACGTGAAGTTGTGCTCGTCCTTGTAGGTGAACGTCCCGCCCAGGCTCACGCAGCTCGTCGGGAAGGTCGCACCGGTGATGTAGTGCACGAGGTCGAGGAAATGGCTGCCGTAGCCGCAGGTCGGACCGTCGGAGAACTCGCGGTAGCCGTACCAGCCCGAGTAGAAGATCGGGTCGAACGGCCGGGCGGATCGATCGCCTACGAACTCCTTCCAGTCCACGTCCTCCTTCTTGACATCCTTGAGGTACGAGTACCAATAGGGCCTCTCGTTGTTGCGGCACTGCTCGATCCGCCCCACCGTCCCGAGGATTCCGGTCTTGTACAACTCCCGACAGCCCGCGAAGCTCGGGAGGCTGCGAAGCTGGGTGCCGATCTGCACGACCGTCCCGGCCTTCTTCACCGCGTCGCAGGCCTGGCGGAGCCCCTCCATGTCCATCGCCAACGGTTTTTCGCAGTATGCGTCCTTGCCCGCCTCCGAGGCGGCTTTCAGATGCGTCGTATGGTGGCAATCGGGCGATGCGATCATGACCGCGTCCACGTCCTTGAGAGCCACCACGTCGCGATACGACACGAATTGCCGAGCCGGTCGGCCGTACCACTCGTTGGCCTGGGCAGAGGCGATCTCCCGCCTCACACGCCAGGGGTCGCAGACCGCCGTGATCTCGACGTTCTGCTCCTTATCGAAGGGATGGATGCCCTTCATGTGGGCGTTGACGCCGCGGTCCCCGCAGCCGATCTGGGCCACCGAAATCCGGTCGTTGGCGCCGGGGATTCTCGCATAGCTGGCCGCGGAAAACGCCAATGCGGCGCTCGTGCCTGCGGTGGTCTTGAGAAACGTTCGACGGGAGACTGAGCGATCCATGATTGATCCTCCTTCAGCGATGACACGATTGGTCCGCATTCCATCATTGGCATTCGTCCGTTGGTACGACATCGACCATGGATTATATCCGGGGGCCTTGGAGTTGTCACATGGCAAGACTCGGTCCGGGGTTGCGTTTTTGCTTTAGGGATACCAGCGGGGAGAGGAGGGAGGCCCGAAAGACGGTCGGGCCTCCCCGCCGTATATCACCGGCCGCGGCGCTCGGGTCGCTCGCCAGCGTTGCCCTATCCTCCGGACCGGCAGGAGCAGTGTACCATGTACAGAAACATGTATCCAGTCCCCCACTGATATTCACAAAGGGCGATTGACTTGCCCAACACGCCTCCATATGATCGCCACAAAGAGTTGGACTGCCGTTTGAATGTAAGCGTCCGTAAGCGGGTTTTTCAAAAGCATTCAGAATGAGATTATGGCGAGGGAAGAAGGACAAATCATGCCCACACATTCGCTGGATTTCGAGTATGATAGCAGGACCATTCAGGAGTTCGTCCACCTCTTCAATGCCGGAGAGTTGAACCTTGAACCAGGATTCCAACGGGATTCAGTCTGGACGCTCACCGACAGAAAGAAACTGATTGAATCCCTCCTGCAAAACTATCCAGTTCCTTCAGTGTTCCTCTATCGCCAGAACGAGAACGGGAAACTGCGGTACGATGTAATCGATGGCAAACAGCGATTGGAGACAATCCTGATGTTTCAGGGAGCGGGACGATTTCGTAGATCCCGTTTCAGCGTCAAGTTCCCCCTCGAACCTGACAAGGCAATGGAGGAATGGGACTGGAGGCAAATACAGAAGCATGGGCACGAATACCGCCTGATGGGCTACAAGTTCCAGACGGTGGAGATCACCGGAAATCTGGCGGACATCATTAACCTTTTCGTCCGCATCAATTCGACCGGGAAGCGACTTACAGGTGCTGAGAAGCGACATGCGAGGTTCTTTCACAGTGATTTCCTGAAACAGGCAGGGCGCCTCGCCGAGAAGAAGCGACACTTCTTCAGCGAGAATCGAATTCTCTCCGCTGGACAGATCAGCCGGATGAAGCACGTGGAACTCGTTTGTGAGCTCATGGCCTCCATCCAGGCCAAGGGGTTGATAAACAAGAAGAAAGCCCTCGACGGCATTATCGGCGGTCAGTCGGCTGATCCCCGGAGACTCCGAAAGATCGTTCAAGAAACAACACGCGTATTGAACCTCATGAAGAAGACGTTCCCTGATATCCGGACGACGCGATTCGCCAACTCCGCGGACTTCTACTCCCTTTTCGTCCTTGTCTGGGAGATGGACCAGGAAGGATGCATCCTGTCAGATGCTCGAAGAAATGGACAGGCCCAGAGACTGCTAATCTGGCTGTCCAGCGGCGTCGGAGTGGTCCGCCAACAGCAGCGCACAGTCGCAGGGGCAACCGAAGATCAACGGCTGTTCGCCGACTACCTTCTCACCATTCAAGGCGATACAGACAGTCTCGCCACCAGACAGCGACGAGCAGAGATCCTCAAGAGGGTTTTCGGCGGACTATTCGAGAAGAAGGACGAACATCGAGGGTTCACCATTGAACAGCGCAGATTGCTGTGGCACTCAGATGACCGCAAACGCTGCCCCAAATGCGGCAAGCCGCTGTCTTGGTCGAACTTCACCATCGACCATATCAAACCTCATGCGCTCGGAGGGAAGTCCGTCCTTTCAAATGCGGCGTTGATGTGCCGATCATGCAATTCGAGAAAGGGCAAGAGATGATGGCGAAAAACCGGCTGGAAACGTAAGCAACCATCTGCCCGTGCCCCGCCGACCCCCTTCTCCCCGCTGGTATCCGCAAAGCGATAAACGCGCCCCTCGACTGTTACTGGAGACGGCATGCGAGACCATTCCATGGCATACCGGGTGGGGCGAATCCGTTTGACCTGCCGGCATCAAATCGGCTATAATACTCGATAATTCGAAGGCGTTTTTCGATGTCAGTTGCGCCCGCAGGAGGGACCGCGAGCGGTCGGCGAGGACCTTGTGAGGAAGGATGAAGAATGCGTAAGTCCGCCGGATGGATGCCGTTCATATCGGTCGTTGTTCTCGTGTCGCTTTGGGGCCATTCAGCAGGCGGACAGGTACCCCTGGTCCTCAATGAGCTGATGGCCTCCAACGGATCGACGCTCGCGGACCCGCAGGGCCAGTACGACGACTGGATCGAGATCTATAACGGGTCCCGTTCGCCCTTCAACGCGGGCGGTCTCTACCTCAGCGACGATCCCGCAACCCCCCAACGGTGGCGAATTCCAACGAACGCCCCGGGGCTCACCACCGTCCCGGCCGGCGGATTCCTGCTGATCTGGGCCGACGGCCGGACCACCGATTCGGGGCTCCACGCGAGCTTCAGCCTGGACGCAGACGGCGACGCTCTCTATCTGTACGACGCCGACGGCGTCACGCTCATCGACAGCATCGCGTTCGGCAACCAGATCTCCGACGTCTCTTTCGGTCGATACCCCGACGCCACCGGCGACTGGCGATTCCTGACCATCCCTACGCCGGGGATGTCGAACGTCGGGCCCGCGACAGGCGTCGTTTCGAACCTCCGATTCAGTCACGAGCGGGGTTTCTACGACACCGCCTTCGACCTGACCCTCGCATGCAAAACACCCGGCGCGGAGATCTACTACACCACCGACGGCAGCAGACCCTACCTGCTGAGCGGACGTCGGCCCACCGGGACCCTGTACACCCGGCCCATCCGAATCACCAGGACGACCTGTCTTCGGGCGATCGCGGTCCTGCAGGACTGGGTCCCCAGCCCGGTCCAGACGCAAACCTACATCTTCCCGGCCAACGTCGCCCAACAGCCGGCCCTGCCTGCCGGTTTTCCGTCCACCTGGGGCGCACGCTCGGCGGACTATCAAATGGCCCCGGCGATCCTCTCCAACCCTCAGTACGGCAGCCAACTGCAGGCAGCCCTGATGTCGCTGCCTTCGATGTCGATTGTGATGACCAATCAGGACTTGTTCGATCCCCAGACCGGCATCTACACCAACTCCGGCAACAGCGGCGTCTCCTGGGAACGGCCCGCTTCGATCGAGCTGATTCACCCGGACGGAACGGAGGGCTTCCAGACCGATTGCGGAGTGCGCATTCAAGGAGGCTATTTCCGACAGCCCTCGGCAGGCAAGAAACACTCCTTTCGCCTGCTATTCAAGGGGATCTACGGTCCGACAAAACTGCGGTATCCCCTGTTCGGCGACGACGCAGCCCAGGAGTTCGACACCATCACGCTCCGCGCCGGCGCCAACGACGGTTACATCTGGGGCGGGAACGAATCGAACGTGCAGTACACGCGAGACCAGTTCATGCGGGACCTCCAGCTCGGCACCGGCAACGCCGCCTCCCATGGCAACTTCGTCCACCTCTACGTCAACGGCCTGTACTGGGGGCTCTACAACCCCTGCGAGCGGCCCGACGGGTCTTTCTCCAGCAGCTATTACGGCGGACTGAAGGAAGACTGGGACGTATTGCGACACAAGAGTTTCACCGTCGATCAGGGCGACCGCACCGCGCTCAATCAGATGCTCTCCCTGTGCCAGGAGGCGGGCAGGTCCTACGAAGCTCTACTGAAGCTCCAAGGCAAAGGCCTCGACGGCCAGCGCCGAGCCGAGTACCCCTGCCTGCTCGATCTGCCCAACTACGTGGACTATATCCTCGTCAACGTCTGGGGCGGCAACTGGGACTGGCCCTGGAACAACTACTGGCTGGGCCGGGACCGAACCGCCGCCAGCACAGGTTTCAAGTTCTACTGCTGGGACGCGGAGGACGTGATGCTCACGTCGCGATCGCCCCTGAATTTCAACATGCTCACCGCCGGCAACTTCAGCAGCGAGGTCGGACAGCCCCACGCGCGTCTCAAAGAGAACCCCGAGTACCGCCTGTTCTTCGCCGACCGCGTTCATCGCCTGTTCTTCAATCGCGGAATCCTCACGACGAATTCCCTGATCGCGAGGTACGCGCAACTGGCAGGCGGCATCGAGCAGGCGATCATCCCCGAAGCAGCCCGCTGGGCGGACCAAAACGGCAGCAACGTCACCCCGGCACACTGGATCTCGATGCGAGACAGGATTCTCACCACCTACCTTCCGCAGCGGACCGGCATCGTCCTGGGCCAACTCCGCGCCGCAGGGCTGTATCCGAGCATCGACGCTCCCGTCTTCCACGTGGACGGGACGCCACAGCACGGCGGGTCCGTCGTATCGTCGCACCGTCTGACCATGGAAGGCGGCAACGTCGTCTACTACACCCTGGACGGCTCCGACCCGAGGATTGCGGGCTCGGCCGCCGGGACGATCGTCGGCAAAACGATCCTGGAAGAAAACGCGCCGAAAAAGGCGCTGGTCCCCACCGCGACGATCTCCGACGCCTGGAAAGGCGGCGCTGCGTTCGATGATTCCGCATGGATCCGCGGCGCCGGAGGCGTCGGCTATGAGCTCGAAAGCGGGTTCGAGGCCTACATCGGCATCGATCTGGCGGACCAGATGTACCAACGTAACTCCAGTTGCTACATTCGCATCCCGTTCAGCGTCGCATCCGACGATCTTGCCTCTTTCTCGGGCCTGTCTCTGAACGTCCGCTGCGATGATGGTTTCGTCGCCTATCTGAACGGAACGGAGATCGCCAGGAAGAACGTCACAGGCGCTCCCGCATGGAACTCCGCGACCGGGACCTCGGTTTCCGACTCAGCCGCGGTGGTGTTCGAGCTCTTCGACGTCACGACGCATCTCTCCAAGCTGCGATCGGGCGACAACCTCCTGGCGGTCCAGGCGATGAACTCATCGAGCGCCAGCAGAGACCTCCTGTTCTCCGCGCAACTGGTGGCAAGCAAGACCCTGGGTGGGAACGATCCTGTCGGCGTGTCCCTGACCGCTCTGCGATACAGCGGCCCGATCACCCTGGACAAGACCACTCGCGTCAAAGCCAGGACCCTGGGCGGCACGACCTGGAGCGCGCTGAACGAAGCTGTCTTTGCGGTCGGACCTGTGGCCCAGAGCCTGCGGATCAGCGAGATCCTGTACCATCCGGCTTCTGAGATCTCAGATCTCAAATCTCAGATCTCAGAGACCGAGTTCATCGAGTTGACCAACGTCGGCTCTCAAGGCGTCAATCTGAACCTCGTGCGTTTCGCCAAAGGCATCGCGTTCACTTTCCCCAGCTTCGAGCTGGCCCCAGGAGGCTATTGCCTTCTGGTCAAGAACCTCGCTGACTTTGAGGCCGTCTACGGCAACAAGCTGCCGGTGGTCGGTCAGTACACAGGCAGCCTGGACAACGCGGGCGAGAAGCTCGAACTGCTCGACGCCGTGGGGCAGGTCATCCAGAGCTTCGAATACAAAGACGACTGGTTCGATCTGACCGATGGGCCTGGGTTCTCGTTGACGATGCGAGATCCACGCACAGGCGATCCAGGCAATAAGAGCGCCTGGCGGCCCAGCGTCCTGGCAGGCGGCTCGCCGGGCACAGACGACAGCGGCTTGGTCCCCGAGCCCGGCTCGGTCGTAATCAACGAGATCCTGTCCAATCCGTCCGGCGGCTCCGACTGGATCGAACTGTACAACACGACCGATCAGTCGATCAACATCGGCGGCTGGTTCCTCTCCGACGACGGCAACGATCTGACCAAGTACCGAATCGCCCAGGGCACAAGCATCCCGGCCAAAGGGTACATCGTCTTTACACAGGATCAGCACTTCGGCAATTCGGCCGATCCCGGCTCTCGCAAGAGCTTCGGCCTGGCCAAAGACGGCGAAACCGTCTATCTGCACTCGGGCCTGGATGGGATTGTGACCGGCTACAGCGAGAAGGAGAAGTTCGACGCCTCTGAGCCTGGAGTCTCGCTGGGCCGCTGGCAGAAGAGCACGGGAGCGTACAACTTCGTGGCGTTGGCGGAGCCCACGCCGGGACAGGCCAACGCCGCTCCGGTCGTCGGGCCGGTCGTCATTACCGAGATCATGTACCATCCCGCCGACCAGCAGGACGCCGAATACGTGGAATTGCTCAATATCAGCGATTCGGCCGTGATGCTGTACGATCCGGAGAAGCAGATCCCCTGGCGGTTCACCGACGATCCGCAGGAGCCGGCAATCGAACTGCTCTTTCCGAGCGATCCGCCTGTGACGCTCGCGCCGGGCCAGTACCTGGTCCTGGCCAAGGACCTGAGCCTGCTCAACAGCAGATACAGCGTGCCTGCGGGCGTAAAGGTCCTGGCCTGGAATATCGGCAGACTGACCAACGGCAGCGCGAAGGTCCAGTTGAGCCGGCCCTTCGCGGTCGATGACGAAGGCAAGATCGAGTGGATTCGTGCGGATCGGATCTCATACAGCGACGGCTCGCATCCGCAGGATTTCGCAACCGGCGTGGACCCCTGGCCGGTCGAGGCGGATGGTCAGGGCAAGTCGCTCCATCGGATCGATCCCCATGCCTATGGCAACGACCCCGAGAACTGGCGGGCGGCAACCCCCTCGCCGGGACGGGCGGGTCCATAGCGACAGTACGTGAGGTGAGGGTGTGAATTGAAACGAGTCTTCTCAGCATCGCTTCTGGCAATCCTGATGCTCGGATCGTCGGGTCTCGGACAGACCTCGGACCGGGTCGCAGCCCCTCGACTCAGCCGGGAGCGAGGCTTCTGCGATGCCTCGTTCGACGTCGCCATCACCTGCGACACGCCGGGCGCGACGATCCATTACACCCTCGACGGCAGCGAACCTGACGGCGCATCGGGAGCCTCCCCCGCCGGCAGAATCTACACCGCGCCCCTGCGAATCACAGGCACAACCTGCCTTCGAGCGCAAGCCACCAGGGAAGGTCAACCTCCCAGCGAAGTGGTCACGCACACCTATGTCTTCCTCCACGACGTGATCGCCCGCAGCCAGAAACAAGTTCTCGCCCAGGGCTATCCCGACACCTGGTATGGCGGCCTGCCCGCGGACTACGAGATGGACCCCGAAGTCTGTTTCCGTCCGGCCTATGCGAACCTGATGCAGGACGCTCTCCTGTCGATCCCGACGGTTTCGCTCGTCACGAGCAGGGACGCGTTCTTCAGCCACAGCCGGGACCCCGAGACCGGGGGCGTCTATATCTTCACGGGACATTCGAGCACAGGCGGCATCGGCTGGGAGCGTCCCATTTCCTTCGAGTTGTTCACAGCCGACGGTTCGAAGCGATTTCAGGTGAATTGCGGACTCCGAATCCAGGGGGATGAGAGCCGCGACCCGCTGAAATGCCCCAAGCACAGCTTCGAGCTGCGATTCGACAGCCCGTACGGCTCCAATCGCTTGGACTATCCCCTGTTCGACGGCAGTCCCGTCGAGAGCTTCGACTCACTCCGATTGCAGGGCTTCTATCAAGACAGTTGGCTCCACTGGGCGGTCGACCAACGGCGGCGCGCGCTGTACATGCGCGATCGGTGGATGCGAGATTCCTTGCTGGAAATGGGACAGACGGATGCCGGCAGAGGCCTCTGTGTCCACCTGTACCTCAACGGCATCTATTGGGGCCTGTACAACCTGGGGGAACAGGTGGACGCCAGCCATCATGCCCGCTACCAGGAAAGCCACAGCGCCGGGCTCGACGTGGTGGAAGGCGATCCGGCCTATGGCGGTCCCGAGCCAGGACGACTGATCGAAGGCACGACAGAGGCCTGGCTCCAATTGCAGAACACCGTCGCAAGTCGCGACTGGGACAGGATTTGCGACATCCTCGACGTGGACAACTTCATCGACTGGTCGATCCTCAACGGGTTCGCGGCCACACGGGACCTGCGACCGAACGGCCATTGGCGCGCCGTCGGAGGCGGGCCCGACCAGAGGCTTTGGCGGTTCTACAGCCAGGACGCCGAGCGGACGCTGGAGAGCAACAACCATGACACCGTCGCCCCAGACCCCGACCCCACCGGCCTGTTCGACTGCCTGGACGACATCGAGGAATTCCGAATTCGGTTCGGGGACCGCGTCCAGAGGCATCTGTCCCAGGGGGGCGTCCTCACCCCCCGGCGCAACGCCGAACGATGGGTTCGTTTGGCCGACGAGATCGAACTGGCGATCGTCGCCGAGTCCGCCCGCTGGGGCGACTACCGCCGGGATGTACACCCCTACGAATGGGGCCCCTACTCCCTGTACACGCGCGACGACCACTGGATCCCTGCGAAGAACCGCGTTCTCGACGAATACTTCCCCCGCCGAACGGAAACCGTCCTCGAGCAACTCACGTCGCGAGGGCTGTATCCGACAGTTGGGGCCCCCACGTTCCTCGTCGATGGCGTCCCCCAACATGGCGGCATAGTCGCCCCCGGCAGCATTCTGTCTCTGCACTCACCCTCCGGCGTCATCTGGTACACTCTCGACGGCACAGACCCGCGTCGGCCGGCGCAGGGACCTCAAACCGTCGTGCATACGCTGGTTTCCCAGGAGGCTCCCAAGCGTGTGCTCGTCCCCACCCACGCCATCAGCGACGCATGGAAAGGAGGTTCGTCCTTCAGCGACTCCTCGTGGACGCTCACGGAAGGGCTTCCCGGGGGCGTGGGATACGAACGCAGTGGAGGATACGAACCGCTGATCGGACTCGATGTCCACGACCCGATGTACGCGAAGAACCGAACCTGCTACGTTCGCATCCCTTTCCACCTGGCGGACGATCCCGCCAAGTTCGATCACATGACGCTCAGGATTCGTTACGACGACGCGTTCGTGGCCTATCTCAACGGCGTGGAGATCCGTCGGGCCTTGTTCCAGGGGGCGCCGACGTGGAATTCGGGGGCCTTCGGCACCCACGAAGGCGATGACGCGGAGGTGTTCACGGTCTCTGGGGGTCTGCCACTGCTCCGACAGGGCGAGAACATCCTGGCGATCCACGGCATGAACTCGGCCACAGACAGCAGCGATTTCCTGATCTGGGCCACTCTGGAGGTTGTGGAGAGCACGGCCGCCCGAGCGAGCAGCCCGTCCGCCACCGCGATCCCGTACTCCGGCCCGACAACGATCTATCAAACCATACGAATCGGCGCACGCACTCTCATCGACGGGAATTGGAGCGCCCTGACTGACGCGGTCTTCACGATCGAAACGGACTGACGCTACCGCGAGGGGTTGTAGCCCAGCTTGCCCCAGCAGCCCTTCTGCATTTCGTAGAGGTCCATGTACCCATCATTGGTTTCCGGCGTCCAGTTGCCCGAATGGGTATCCGCCTGGCTCCTGGCGCGTTTGATCGTGTCGACGCCCTTCCATTTCCAGTACTCGGCGTGTCCATCGGCAAAAGACATGGTCGCGCCGTCCCCATGGCGAACCGGCGGGTCATCCCACCACCGTTCCTGGTTGTAGTGAACCGCGTACGCATCCGAGGTCATGAAACCTTCATCGATGAAGACGAGTCTCTGAGCCAGATTGGGACGAATCTCCGTCCTCTTCTTGACGTGGGCCCCTTTGACCCCCTGCGTCGCCGGATGGTTGACCGCATTCATGGAGAACATGATCGCGTAGGTGAGGGCATAGCCCCGTCGGCCGGTGGGGCACTTGTAGAGAGCCACATTCTTGGTGTAGGGGAACAGAGCGCCCCGCCGGATATCCTCGATTTGGAGCTCGGTTTGCGTCGGCTCCGGGTGGAAACCGTCGATCCAGGAGAGTTCGTTCCGGTGATCGCCCCAGGCCATATTCTGGTTGCTGAACCCCGTGGCGCCGTTGACGATCCGGTCGTCGTTCTCGTCGGCGTACAGGTTCCAGGCCAGAGCCAGTTGTTTGAGATTGTTCAGGCACGTCACCCGCTTTCCTCCCTCGCGGGCGCGGTGCAGAGCCGGCATCAAGACCGCCATCAGAATCGCAATGACCGCGATGACGACGAGCAACTCGATAAGCGTGAATCCGCGATGTTTACGCATGGCCGAGGTCCTCCTTCTCACAATGCTTCTCGGGCTTTCGCGATCAAGATGCATCCATCGGGCCAACTGTTCCCCGATTGAGCTTCTATTATACAATGGCAGGGGTCCCAAAATCCATCTGTAATCCGGATCGAATAGGAAATCGCCTGCAAGACAGGCGAATCCGTCCTGCCCCAGGCCGCTCCAACTCGACATGGAGTGAATTCACATTCAGGCAGTTACTTGGCCGGGCTCTGCCCCTGTGCCTTCGCACCCTCGGAGACATCTGTCGGATGGGCCTGCAGCGAGACAGAAACGGCTCTTATCCAACGTGGTGTTCGCCGAATCCGACGGATGGGAGGCAGGGATCTCGCTTGGCGCATTTTTTTTTCGAACCGTAGATTCAGTAATCGCAAGGGTTAAGAAGAAGGCCCGCCGATCGAACGAGAAATTTCTTCGCTTTAGACCTTTACACCCGCAACCCCGGTCATTAATCTGCTCTTACTGTTTGTAAGCAGCAAGCAACTATATCTGGGCCGAGCCCAGCTATCCCTAACTATATGTAGTAGTGTCGTATTGCCAGCACGGAGGCGCGTAATGTCCTACAAGTTCGACCCTGAGAACCCGTTCAAGAGCGAGCGTGTGCGAGCGAAGAAAGCCCCCCAATCTGAAAACGGCAAAGGGTTGACGATCGAACCGTTCTTCTCCACCCCCGGCACGCACCCCTTCGAGCAGATCGAGTGGGAGGCACGGGCCGCGAAGATCTCCAGCGACACCGGCGAAGCGGTTTTCGAGCAGGACAATATCGAGGTGCCCGTCAGTTGGAGCCAACTGGCCACCAAAGTCGTCGCCAGCAAGTACTTCTACGGCGACGCCGAGGGCGGCCAGCGGGAGCATTCCGTCAAACAGCTCGTCCACCGCGTCTGCAAAGCCATCGCCGACCGCGGCCTCAAGGATGGCTACTTCGCCACCCAGGAGGCGGCGGAGACCTACTACAACGAAATGACATGGCTGTGCGTGAACCAGTTTGGCTCGTTCAACAGCCCTGTGTGGTTCAACGTGGGCCTCTACGACGTCTACGGCATTGCCGGCGGCAAGCACAACTACCGCTGGGACCCGCAGGAAAGGACCGCGGTCCCCTGCCAGAACAGCTACGAGCACCCCCAGGCCTCCGCCTGCTTCATCCAGTCGGTCAAGGACTCGATGGAGGACATCATGCGTCTGGCGACCTCCGAGGCGATGCTCTTCAAGCATGGCTCGGGCACGGGAACCGATCTCTCTACCCTGCGAAGCAGTCGCGAGAAGCTCGCCGGCGGCGGCAAGCCCTCCGGTCCCCTGAGCTTCATGCGGGTCTATGATCAGATCGCGGCGGTCATCAAGTCCGGCGGAAAGACCCGCCGGGCAGCCAAGATGCAGTCGCTCAAAATCGACCACCCCGACATCAAGGAATTCATCACCTGCAAGACGGTCGAAGAAAAGAAGGCATGGGCCCTCATCGAAGCTGGCTACAACGGCGAGCACAATAGCGAAGCCTATGAAAGCGTGATGTTCCAGAACTCCAACCTCTCGGTCCGGCTCACCGACGAGTTCCTCCAGGCGGTCGAGAAGGACGACGCCTGGAGCACCTACGCCGTCACGACCGGCAAGAAGGTGGACTCGCACTCCGCCCGCGAGCTGATGCAGTTGATCGCCGAGGGCACACGGATCTGCGGCGACCCGGGCGTCCAGTACCACAGCACGATCAACCGCTGGCACACCTGCCCGAACTCCGGGCCGATCAACGCCTCGAACCCCTGCAGCGAATATATGTTCGTCGACGACTCCGCCTGCAACCTGGCCTCGCTGAACCTGATGAAGTTCCGCCGGGAGGATGGATCGTTCGACGTGGTGGCCTTCAAGAAGGCGGTTCGGCTGTTTATCATCGCCCAGGAGATCCTGGTGGACAACGGCAGCTACCCGGACAAGCCGATCACAATCAACAGCCACCGCTTCCGACCGCTGGGACTGGGCTTCGCCAACCTGGGCTCGTTGATCATGAGCCTGGCTCTGCCCTACGATTCGGACCAGGCCCGGTCGCTGGCCTCGGCCGTCAGTGCGATCATGACCGGCGCCGCCTACGCAACCAGCGCGGAACTGGCCCAGCTCAAGGGCCCCTTCGAGGAATTCGAGAAGAACAAAGAGTCCATGCTCAAGGTCATCAACATGCACCGCCAGCATGCCCATGACCTGCCGGAGACGCACTGCCCGGACTACCTGCGGGACGCCGCCAAGGACGCCTGGGATGAAGCCTTGGACGCCGGGACAAAGATCGGTTTTCGAAACGCCCAGGTCACCGTGTTGGCGCCTACGGGCACGATCGGCTTCATGATGGACTGCGACACCACCGGCGTCGAGCCGGACATCGCGCTGATCAAGTACAAGCTCCTGGCCGGCGGCGGCATGCTCAAGCTCGTCAACAAGACGCTTCCGATGGCCCTGGAGCGACTGGGGTATTCCCCCGAGGACATCAAGGCCATCTGCGACTACGTCGACAAGCAGGAGACGATTGAAGGGGCGCCCAGGCTCTCCAACGACCACCTGCCGATCTTCGACTGCGCCTTCAAGCCCAAGAACGGCAAGCGGTTCATCTCCTACACGGCGCACCTGCGAATGATGGCGGCGGTGCAGCCCTTCATCTCCGGGGCGATCAGCAAGACGATCAACATGCCCAAGGAGAGCACGACCGAGGAGATCCAGGCCGCCTACATCGAGGGATGGAAGCTGGGACTCAAGGCCGTGGCGATCTATCGGGACGGGTCCAAGCGTCTACAGCCCGTTCAGACCGACAAGCACAAGGACGAGAAGGCCAGGAAGTCCGCCGAGGCGCCGGCGGGCCGGCCGTTCCGCAGAAGGCTGCCCGACACGCGGCACAGCCTGACGCACAAATTTTCGGTAGCAGGCCATGAAGGCTACCTGACGGTGGGGCTATATGAGGATGGTCAGCCTGGTGAGTTGTTCATCACTATGGCCAAGGAGGGCAGCACCGTCGGGGGCCTTATGGACGTCATCGGAACGTGCACGTCGATGGCCCTGCAGTATGGAGTTCCGCTGATCACGCTGGTGGACAAGTTCCGTCACGCCCGGTTCGAGCCTTCCGGCATGACCAGCAATCGCGACATCCCGTTCGCCAAGAGCCTGATCGACTACATCTTCTGCTGGCTGGGCCTGCAGTTCATCCCGGGCTACGCGGACAAGAACCTGCCCAACCGGACCCCGCCGGCCACCGGGGGGAACAAGACGGTCAACACCACTGCACGCGAGCTGGTGGAAAAGACCAAGGACCTGGCGCACAAGATCGCCGAGGCCAAGGCCGCTGGAAATAGCAGCGGCAACAACAAGAAGGCCAAGGGCGCAGAGGCCAGGCCGGAGACCATGCCGACCAAGGCAACCGGCGACTTGCCCATGGACCGCATCGGCGGCAAGCCCGCTCGGATCGGCCCGATGGTCAGCGTCCCGATCGTCGCCACCGTCGGCGCCGAAGACGGGACCCAGGCGGAAGCCACGCTGATGCAGCAGTTCAATTCGCAGTTCGAGCACTTCGGCGACGACGCCCCGGCCTGCGACATCTGCGGCTCCATCACCGTCCGCAACGGAACCTGCTACAAGTGCTTCAACTGCGGCAACTCGATGGGATGCTCGTGAAGAATTGATAATCGACGATTGATTATTGATGATTGCATTGCCCACGGGAGGTTGAGATGGGCGGCTTGAGAAGACTCCGGAGGAAGGGGGCCGACAGGTACTTGGTCGAGCCACTGCACACCGCTTCCGGATTCGGGGCCGACAAGCTATCGGCCGTGATCCTGGATTTCGCCCGACCGTTGACCGAGAATGTCGAGGATGACCAGTTCAAGACGGCGATCACACTGGCAATCCTCTGCTGGAACGTCGCCCTGTTGGCGGAGGATGACCAAGGACGGGAACTCGGCCTTCTCAAGACCAAGATGGCGAAGGATAAGCCCGCGTGGTGGGTCCGCGATCTGGAAGGTTGGACTCGCCGACTCGTGGACCGCAAGAAGAAGTTCTTTGGACATGACCGCAGGATGGTGATGAATTACACGATTACCGACGAGGGAGATGATTTCCACCTCTATGTCGTATCGACGCATGTCCCCGATTCTCCCACCGTGAATCCAGAATAGCTCGGTGAGAATCTCAATGCGGAGGACGTTTGATGGGTTCAAAGCGAGTCTTCACCCTCCAGTTGCATAAGGCACTCCGTCAAGTCTTGCGAATGTGCAGTTTTCATCGGGAAAGAGGCGTGGATTCGTAACCGAGGAGCCGATTCGTAAATCTCACCACAGGTGAGGTTCAGATTCGGCAAGAGAATCG
>DATIKY010000014.1:0-25155 GCA_035476995.1 Sedimentisphaerales bacterium
TATCGGCCAAGGAAG
Organism: Sedimentisphaerales bacterium; assembly: GCA_035476995.1. Taxonomy (GTDB): domain Bacteria; phylum Planctomycetota; class Phycisphaerae; order Sedimentisphaerales; family Anaerobacaceae; genus PLanc-01. Next base: position 16 of record DATIKY010000014.1, read on the forward strand.
GCCAAAACCATGATACCGATCTGACGGCGCAGAGCAAGATCTTCATCCACGATGAAATGGCACCACAGCCTCTGGCACCGCCGCCCAAGCTCCGCGCCAACCACGATCAAGGCAGTGCCATTCCCCGCTGCGACCTTATTGGCCCCCTGCCAGGTAGCTGACCTCAAACGCCGACAGCGGCCTGTCGTAGATGCGGATGTCGTCGAGGGCTCCGTTGAACGGATTGCCGCCGCCACCCACAGAGTCGCCGAAGACCATCATCGCGGTCGGATCGGTGCCGAACGTGAAGGCGCCGCTGGCGACCGCTTTGCCGCCGATGTACAGCTTGGCGGCCTTGCCGTCGCAGGACGCCGCGATGTGCGTCCACTCCCCGACGGGAATGGTCGTGCCCAGGAGTTCCGCCTCGGTCCGCTGGAGCCGCACGACGCCGGTGGTGATGTTGGCTTCGATCTGCCACATCATGTCGTTGACCGCCCAACTGTCGCGTTTGCCGATCATCCCCTGGTAGAAGGTCGTCAGACCGCCCCACTTGGCCCAGAGAGACAGGCCAAGCTGGCCCGTCGACTCCGACGGGTTCCAGGCGCCGATCTGCACCCGCTGGGCGCCGCTTCCGTCGAACAGCATGGCTTTGCCCATGCCCGCCGGGCCATCGACGTAGGTCGGACCGCCGACCACGACGCCGTCATGGCCGTTGCCCGAACCGTCGGTCACGTCGTTTTCTAGGGCATAGTAGGCCACGCCGACGCCAGGATCGCTGGAGCCGACCCGCCCGACGCGGATATCGTCGATATAGATCCGCCCGGCGCCGCCGGCCTTGGGCGAGGCCTTGGTGCCCACGCCGATGACCAGCGACTTGACGGTGTTCATCTTCAGGCCGGCCGAGGTGAACTCGCTCAGCGGAACCTGCCACTGCTGCCACGTCATCGCGGTAGTCGCGGCGGGGTTGGGGTTCTGGATCACCTTGGTCTTGCCCGCGTTGTCCTTGACCGACAGGTACAGCCCTTCGATCGAGTTGCCTACCGGCTGATCGACCCCGATCGAGGCGGCCTGCCAGGATCCGGTCACGTTGCCGGTCGTCGCGACATTGGAGAACTCCGCCGCGGTTGCAGCCCCGGCGTTGTGGCTGGTCACGGCCAGACCGATCAGAACCGGATTGGTCATCACGATCGTCTGGGCGGTGCCCAACTGCGTCCATGTATTGCCATCGGCAGACAGGAAGCCGGTGAACGCGTTGCCCTTGCGCTCGACTTTCACCCAATAGGGCATCGTCACCGCCGTGGTGCTGTCGTTGTTTGTCGACGCGCCGACGACTGTGAGCCGGTGCTGGAAGCTGGCCCCGTTGCCGCCGCTGGGAGTAAGGGCCATGAAGGCATGGTTCGATCCGGTTTCGATGCTCTGGCGGATCATCACGCCACCCTTGGCCCAGACGTCGGTCTGCACGATGCTCTCCACGCGTGCGACGATGGTGCCGTCGCCGTTGAGGCTCTTGTAGACATAACGGAACTCGTCACTGTTGTTCCAGATGTCGGCGCCGATGGCGCTGACGACGATATTGCCCGAGGCCAACTGGGCAAAGCCAGGAGCCTGGCCGCGGAACCACACGGTCAGTGTGTCGGCTCCACTGGCGGTCCAGTTCTGCGGCGTGCCGAACACCTTCTCGGCCTCGCTGAGGAACGGGGACTTGCTGTTGTCATAATCCACCGGCATCGACTGCCGGCCGCTGTTGACGATCCCCTGCTCGGCAAACGGCGCCTGCAGGTTGCCGACGGTCGAGCCGCTGGCGCCGGTCGTCAGGCCGTCGATCCAGGCCTCATAGATCCGGCTGCCTTCGTTGTCGGTGTAGGTCTCGAAGTCATCGACGACCATGAACTCGGTCGTCGAGAAGCTCCACACCTGCCCCGGTCGAACCGCCGCGTCTTCGGCGATCCCATCCACTTTCCAGTAATACGTCTTGCCGTATTCCAGGCCGTGCGATTGATAGGTGACTCCCGTCGTAGTGTCGACCAGAGCGGTCCCATTGACCACCGCCTGACGATCGCCGCTGAGGTACACCTTGTGGGAGACGGCGTCGCGTCCCGGCCGCCAATTCAAGACCGGTTCCAGCGAGAGGCCCTCGGCGCCATTGGTCGGAGATCCGAGTCGCGCCGCGACCGGAATGTAGGTGAATCGAACTTCGCTCAGGCCGGTCTGCGGCATCATGCCGCCCCAGTTGCTCTGGATCGTGAGCCTGACAAATTTCGCTTCGATCCCGCCCAGATCGATCACCGCCCCGGCGTCGCCCTCCGCTCCGCTGGCCTGCGGGATGTCCACGGTGTCCAGCGTGGTCCAGGTCTGGCCGTCGGCAGAATACTCAATCAGCGTGCTCTTGGCGCCGAAGCCGATGAAGCTTTCGACCTTCTGGTTCGAGTTCCACACCTTCATGCTCTCGAGCTTGTAGACGCGGTCGAACCTGTACTGAATCCAACCGGGCAGCTTCGAGGTGGGACCGCTGAGCCACATGGCAACGTCCGCGGTGCTGTGCCGGTCGTCGGTCAGACCCGAACCGTCAACGGTCTTCTCGGGACCCATGCCGATTGTGAAAGAGCTGGCCGTGGCGGTCACGCCGGTGACCGTGTAGGCGTACGGTTCGGTCGTGAAGCTCCACGTCTTGCCTTTGAACGTGGCGGGAGCCGACGGGGCATTCACCTCATCGACGCGCCAGTAGTAGGTCTTGCCGAATTCGAGAACGCCTTCCGGATCGAAGCTCGTGTCGGTCAAGCCCGAAGCGGTGGGAACCGTAGCGTTATTGACATCGTCGAAGCTCGTGCCAAAAAACACGTTATGGGTTGCAGCGAAGGGACCGGCTTGCCAGCCGAGCACCACCTCGCGCGCCACATCCGTAGCGCCTTCGGCGGGGCTGGGGTCCTTGGCCGCGTAGTTCTTCAGGAAGGCAGGGGGAACATAGTCGCCTTCATAGAGCCTCACGCCGTCGATCCAGAAATCGCCCGGCGCGAAAGCGAAGTGGAACGTGGGGCTGGCCGGCGTCACGTCCGCGGTCATCACAGGCGTCGTCGTCCAGAATTCCGTCCACTTGTCCGTCACGGTGACGACGACTTCGCCATAAGCCGTCCACGGGTCCGCCCCTCGTTCGGGCTTGAGACGAACCTGGAGGGTGCCCGACTTGGTCTTCATGAAGCAGGCGAACGTGTACTTCTTGCCCTGCTTGAAGGTTTGACTGCCGTCGGTCATGCCGACATCCCAGTTGTTGGCCCCTGCGGCCGCGACCGTCACATGCAGGCAGTACTTGCCCTCGACCGGACCTTCGGGAACCGCAGCGCCGGCGCACTCGGTCACGACCGTGCCGACCCCGCTGCCGTAGATGCCGAACGGCCCGATCGCGCCGCTCTCAAAACCGCCGTTGGCCAGCAGGTTCACGACCTGCTGCCCCTGGCCGGCGCCGGCGCCCGCCAGTCCGATCGCCAAGGCTGCCATCAGCCACAATGTTCGATTTCTCATGATGCTTGCTCCTAACCCTCGGTCGCGATGCGACCTAACCTCACGGATCTTGTGACTCCTCACGCACGAAACCTGCTACCGGGACTCAGCCATCGGGAAGATGGCAGTAATGACCGCCCCGCATTCGACTGTCCTCCTTCAAACATGGATCGCCAGACAAACCGCCTCAGCTACACACCGAGGCAGCACTGAAATCATCTGTGCGGGGGACCACCGAAGGCGCAGTCCCGACAAGCTATATCGGCATATCACACGCCGAGACTGAGAAATGTCGTTCCGACGACAACAAACAAACCCCTGTCTCCCCCGGTCCGATAAGATGTGCGTGTCCAACCACATAGCACCCACCTGTCCGTTCGCCGGTTTCGTCCCCCAAACCCCTTCTCCGGCCCTCCGTGGCCCTCTTCACAGAATGGCCCCATGAGGACCCATAATATACTGTCGTGAATCCCCTGTCAAGCATAAGACGCCGCACATGATTCCGTTGTCTCGATCACGCTCGAACATAAATCCCTACGCTGCAAGTGGCCTTTTCCGCCATATCCTTACGTCACGCGTGCCGGCGGGAATGGGGGCGATTCTTGGAAGAGGACGTTCTCTCTCATATACTTTAATAGCATGCATGCAACCTCGAAGTACGTATGCCCGCTGAAGCATAGATGTTGACCCTGATGAAGCAGAACACTCGGTGTAGATGGCCCGACGGCGACGACTTCTCTGTCCGACGTCAAGGTCAAGATCAGAAAGAACCACAGAATGACATCTTTGAGAGGCAATCTATGCATCAAACGAGAGTGAGGTTATGTCAGGTGTTTCTTCTCCTGGCCATGGGCCTGTTCCATTTCTGGGCGGGACAGGCCGTCGCTCAGACCACCGATGGCACGATCGAGGAGGACACGGAAGCGACGAATCCGGAAATGCCCGAGACCGGCGATGCCATCGATCCGGACGGCGACGCCCCCGAACCGGAGGATCCGCCGGTAGAGACGCCAAACGCAACGAATCCGCCGCCCTTCATGGCCGAGCTTCTGGACATCGCCGGCCTGACGCAGGAAAAGGTGGACCAGATGCGAACGTCGGGCATGGGATGGGGCGAAATCAGGATCGCGACGCGTCTGGCCGAGCAGATGGCCGCCGGCAGCGACGGGGCCTTGACGTTCGAAGACGCCCTCGCCGAGGTGCTGGCCGCCCGTGAGGCCGGCAAGGGGTTCGGCCAGATCGCCGGCGAACACAACCTCAAGATCGGTCAACTGGTCCAGAATGACCGTGCCGAGGCTGCCGCCAACAAGGGAACTGAAAACGCCGCCGGTGCAAAGGCGGAAGCAGCGGAGTTCAAAACTGCCGGCAAGGAGAAAACCGGCCTGCTCGCCCGTGTCGGCCGATTCCTGGGATTTGGCAAGCCGGAACAGCCCGTCAAGCCCTCAGACGTGGAGAAGCCGGCAAAAACGGAGCGACCTGAAAAGGCATCGAAACCCGGCAGGCCGGAACGGCCGGTTGCGGTCGAGCGAAGCATCGCATCGGCCCGTCCGGAAGTCCCCTCCAGGCCGGAGCGGCCCGCCAAGCCGGAGAGACCCAATCGAGGGCCTGACAGATGAGCCATCGATCTCTGTCATTCGCACTATTCGCGTGCGTCGGGGGGATGCTCCTAGCATCCCCCTGTTTTTCATCCGCCGAAGAGGCCCCCAAATGGCAATTTGGAACCTACGTCGCCTATCTGAGCGGTGATTACGGTCAAGAGGACACAACCGACCTGTTCTACGCCTCGTTCTTTCTCAAGCGATATCTTGGATGGGGCGATGTGACCGTGACGGTCCCCTATCTGAACGTATCCTCCGACGGCGCCACGGTCGTGGATGGCGCGGTGGAGCCCGTCGAAGGCGGCGGCAGCGGTTCAGGCCTTGGCGATGTCGTGCTGAAGGGCCGGTACTACGCGGTCGAGCAGCACGGGTGGATTCCCTTCATCGACTTGGTCGCGAGCGTCAAGATCCCCACGGCTGACGAGGACAAGGGACTGGGCACGGGCGAACTTGACTTCACGGGCATGGTTGAACTCGCGTACCGCCTGGGAGACAGCGGCTGGACCGCCTTGGCAGAGGCGGGCTATACGTTCGTCGGCGAACCCTCCGACATGGAGGTGGATAACCGATTCCTCTACGGCGTCGGTCTGGCGTACGAACTCGATCCCCAAACGACTGTCAGCGGGTATCTGGACGGCCGCACCGCCATCTTCAGAGGGAATGAGGACGCCCTGTCCATCCTCCTGATCGGCGAGTACAAGTACCGCCCGCAGTCCAGCCTTACCGCCCTGCTCGAGATCGGCCTCACGAACGGTTCCCCCGATGTCGGAATCACGCTGGGCTGGCGTACCCGGATGTAGCGGCCCGGTGCGCATCAATCCGATTGCGGCATTTCCCAAAACGAAAGAGAAAGGGGACGCCGTGGGTGTCGGTTCGAAGAACCCGGACAACCCACGGCATCCCCAAGAAACGACAGTCATCCTTTCCGTCCTGAGCGGTGGCCGACAGGCCTCAGACCCGACCGCCCTGGTTCAAACACTCCTTACGGAGCGACGTACACCGGTCCCGGCCGGCCGACGAGAGCCGCCACTTCCGCTGCGGACAAAGCGCGGTTGTACAGACGAACCTCGTCGATCATGCCGTGCATGTACTCGGTGCCGGAGCAGTTGCCGATCCGCAGCTCCTGGCCTGCCTTCATGAACAGCGGCTTGCCGCTGAAGGTCACCGTCGACGCCAAGGCGCCGTTCAGGTAGATCTTCGCGGTATCGCCGGCATCGTCGATCACATAGACGATATGGTGCCAGACGCCGGTGGGCAGAACGCCTCCCTGGGCTGCGGTGACGTCCACCGACGTGTTCAGCCAGATGCTGCCGTCGCCGATGTCGCCATGGACGCGGGTGGCCTCGACCTTCATGTCGAAGGTGTTGTCCCCGTTGAAGCGGGTGCCCAGGATGCCCCGAAGCGCGCTGGTATTGGAGACATTGACCCAGGCCGCGGCGGTGAACGTGTTCATCGCCAGGTCCGCGGAGTACGGAACCGTGACGTACTGCCCGTCGGCGGTCATATTCAGGGCCTGGCCGACTTTGCCGGCGACATAGCCCGGCGAACCGGTCGCAGTCGCGTGGTGCGTGCCGGCCGAGTCCTTGGCGTCGCCGTCGAACTTGTAGTAGGCGACCAGACCGGTCGTGCCCGGATCGACAGGCGTCGCCGTCCCGGCCACGCTGGGGAACAGGCGAATCTCGTCGATGAAGAGGCTGCCCTTGGCGCCGGCGCCTTCGACGCCGACCACCAGCTTCGTCACCTTCTTGAGGTTGGCGCCGGTGGAAGCCAGATCGATCGTCCAGGGCATCCAGACGCCGATCGTCAGATCCGAAGACGCGCCGCCGTAGACCACCTTGGTATTGTTGATCTTGACGTAGAGCTTTCCGGCGCCGGTGTTGGCTGGGTTGCCGAAAAAGTAGAGCGACAGGCCCTTGAGCCCGAACCTGGTCCAGTCCTGGCCGTCGAGGGTTCGCTCGGCCTCGGAGTACGAGGCACCGGCGCTGTTGTCATACTCGAACGGCATGGACTGAGTTCCAAAGACGATCGTCTTCTCGGCAAAAGGCGCCTGGCCGTATCCGACGATCGAGCCGTTCGAAGGATTCTCGAAGCCGTCGAGCCAGGTCTGGAAGATCGCGCCCTCGACGTCCATGTCGTCGTTGTAGCTCTCGAAACCTTCGACCAGGATGGAGCGGACAGTGGAGAAGCTCCACACCGGGCCTTCCCACGCACTGGGCGTCTGGGCGTCGTTGACCTCGACCACCTTCCAGTAGTAGGTCGTTCCGAGGGCCACTTCCGTCTCATACGAGTTCTCGGTCACCGTGGCGACCAGAGGCAGATTGGCGGCGTCGGTTCCGAGGAACACCTGGTGCGAGCTGGCGTCGCGTCCGGGCCGCCAGGAGAGGGTCACCTCCGGGGCCAGGCCGGCAGCGCCGGAAGCCGGGCTCGGCTTGGCCGCCACCGTCGGGATCTGGAAGAAGCGGACCTCGCTCAAGCCGTACTGCTTGACGACCCCGCCCCAGTTGCTGGCGATCGATACCTTGACGTACCGGGCCGCCGCGCCGCCGAAATCGACGGTCGTGTTGGCGGTGTAAATCGCTGCGCCCGGGCCCTGTGCGAACTCGAATTGGCCCAGCGACGTCCAGGTCTGGCCGTCGAGCGAGACCTCGACCGTGGAAGCCTTGACGCCCCAGCCGATGGCCGGCTCGGCCGCCTGGTTGGAGTTCCAGACCAGCATCTTGTCGAGCTTGTAGGCCCTGTCGAAGGCGTACTGAATCCAGGGCTGCGCATCATTCATGGCGCTGAGCCACATGGTCTCGCCTGCGGTGGAGTGCGTGTCGTTGGCGCTGAGGCCGGAACCGTCGGTGGTCTTGCCGGGTCCCATGTTGGCCATGCTGACGCTGGAGGCGGTGGCTGTAACCGAAGCGCCGGCAATCGCGTAGGAAACCGGCTCAACCGTGAAGCTCCAGACCATGCCCTTGGTCACCACAAAGCCCGGTGCTCCGCCGACCTCATCCACACGCCAGAAATAGGTTTTGCCGAGTTCGAGACGGCCCGGCGAGAAAGTACTCTCATCCTGGCCCGCGCTGACGAGTACGCCCCTCGGATCGGCCGAAGTGGCGGCATCGACGTCCGCTGCGGAGAGGCCGAAGTAGACGTCATGGGTCACGGCGCCGTCGCCGGCGCCCCAGGACAGCATTGATTCCCGGTAAATGTCGGTGCCCTTGTCCGCAGGAACGGGCTTGATGGCCATGCCGCTGGGGACCACCTCGTTGGTGATGCCGTAGAGGTGCACGCCGTTGTTGTTGTCGTTGGTGAGGAATCTCATCGTGACGTTGGCGTCGTCGGAGATGAAAGTGTAGTCCAGATAGTGGGCCCCGCCGCCGTCGATCTCCACGTCGATCACGTCGGAGAAGACGCCGTGATGACCGCCGTCGCCCTGGATGGTGATCGTTCGGGCGGTCGCGCCGCTGCCCCAGGAACGATAGTAGTACCGAGTCGAATACGTCATCCCCGGCGTCAGGCCCGACAGGGTCAGTTGAACTCCCGCGCCGATGGTGGTCGAAGCACTGTGATAGATCATGTCCGTCAGCAGCCCCCGCGAGTCGCCGTCGGCCTGCGAGGCAGTGTCGCTGCCGGCGTGGATGTCGACGGAAACGGAGGCGCGAGTGTCGGTGATAGTGTAGCCGAAGCCTTGCCTGCTCGTGCCGTTGAAGGCCGCGGTTATCGACGCGGTCGGGCCTTGTTCGAAGGCAACCCCGTTGATGGTGACCGGGGAATTGGACCCGAAGTCGAAGGTGTGCGTGTAGATCTTGTCGACGCTGATGCCGATAGCGGCGTCGGTGCCTGTGACAGGCAGATCCACAATGGTCAGCGTCCCGGCCTGGGCAGCCGAGACGAGGGCCCCGACGACAAGGAGCACAGCCGGAATCCTCGCCGAACATTGCCAGAGGGAAGTACTCGCTTTACGCATGATTCAGTCCTCCTATAATCCTCAATCCGTCGGATCTCACTGCCCACACGGGACCAATTCGCTCAATCCGACGAGAATACCCGTAGCGCCGTAGGCGATATCCGCCTATCTTAACCATTATAGGCATCTGCAACCATGTTCTTTAGACAAAATTATGCCATTTCCATCATTTTTCCCATGATGCCTGCCCCGGCCGATGCCATGGGAATGTGGAAAACCCGTATTCCTCTGTCGCGACGGCCCGGCTGATGATAGAATCCGGGCACGCGTCCTCCAAGGGACGCCAAACGCCCCAAAGCGGCAGTTCAATCATGGGAGTGACTACGATGATGCATCTGGCGATTCAGATCGTTTTGGCGACGGGTCTGGCTGCCCTGGACACGCCCCGACAGATGGAAAACCTCACCCGCGGCGTTGTGGCGGTCAAACAGCCCGGCGGCGTCTACGTCGTCTGGCGGCTGTTCGGAACCGACCCCGATGGGATCGCCTTCAACCTCTATCGCGTCGCAGGCGACGCCGGACCGAGCAGAGTCAACGAATCCCCCATCGCCGGGACCACGAACCACGTCGACACGAAGGCCGACCCGAACCTGCCCCTGCGGTACTTCGTCCGGCCGATCGTCGAGGGCAAAGAACTGGCCCCCTCCAATCCCGTCCCGGTCTGGGAGAACAACTATCTCGAAATCCCGATTCAGTTTATTGGCGACTATCGCGCGGGCGACGCGTCCGTGGGCGACCTCGACGGCGACGGCGAGTACGAAATCGTCCTGCACCAGGTCTCGCGAGGGCGAGACAACTCCTTCGCCGGCGTGACGGGAACCCCAGTCTTCGACGCCTACAAGCTCGACGGCACGCACCTGTGGCGGATCGACCTCGGGATCAACATCCGCGAGGGCGAGCACTACACGCAGTTCATGGTCTATGACCTCGACGGCGACGGGCGGGCCGAGATGGTCTGCAAGACCGCCGATGGGACCAAGGACGGCCTGGGCAAGGTCATCGGCGATAAGGACAAGGACTGGCGCACGCTCAAACCAGGCGACAGAACCGACGGACGCATCCTCGACGGTCCCGAGTTCCTCACGGTCTTCGACGGGCGGACGGGAGCCGCCCTCAAGACGGTGGATTACATTCCGAGCCGGGACCCCATCGACGGCTGGGGCGGCATCGGCGGCAATGGCGGCAACGACAACTACGGCAACCGCTGCGACCGACTCCTCGCCTGCGTCGCCTACCTGGACGGCGTGCGACCCAGCGTGGTCATGTGTCGCGGCGTTTACGGCAGGATCGTCCTGGCCGCCTGGCACTGGCGAAATGGCGAGTTGACCAACCGCTGGGTCTTCGACTCAGGCATCAGCAAGCCGCCCTTCTCCGACGCATCGCCCTACTCCGGCATGGGCGGTCACTCGCTCTCGGTGGCGGACGTCGACGGCGACGGAAGAGACGAGATCGTCTATCACGCGATGGTCGTCGACGACAGCGGCAAAGGCCTCTACTCCACCGGCTGGCGGCATGGCGACGCGATGCACATCGGCGATTTCTGTCCCGACCGGCCGGGCCTGGAGGTCTTCACCGTCCACGAGAACGAGGACGACACCGTCCGATTCCAGAGCCCCGGCGCCGCGATGCGCGACGCGCGAACGGGTGAAGCGATCTGGAAGCACAGCCCCAGCATCGACGTCGGCGGCGGCCTCGTGGCGGATATCGATCCGCGCCACCGCGGCTGCGAAGCCTGGGGCGGCCCGGGCGGCCTGCGGGATTGCGCCGGAAATCAGATCGGTCCGGCCCCACGATCGAGCGGATTCGCAGTCTGGTGGGACGGGGACCTGCTGCGTGAACTCGTCGCCGGCTCGAACGTCACGAAGTGGAACTGGCAGGCGAACACCGAGGACCGGATCTTCGCCACCGGGTCCCGACCCGGCGGCCGCGGCCCGAACCTGACTGCCGATCTGCTGGGCGATTGGCGTGAAGAGATACTGATGACCGCCCCGGACGGCAAGTCGCTTCGACTGTACACCACGACGATCCCGACGGAGCATCGCCTCCACACGCTGATGCACGATCCGCAGTATCGGCTCTCGATCGCCTGGCAGAACGTGGTCTACAACAAGCCGCCGCACGTGAGCTTCTTCCTGGGCCAGGGGATGACTGCTCCGCCTCGTCCGAACATCACGCTCATCGGTTCCGGCGAGGCCCTCCGGTAGGGGCGACGCACGCATCGCCCTCGCGTGCAGAACAGAGTGTGTTACTCAGGATAGGGACCTTCGAAGATCTTCGCGGACGCAGGCTTCTCGCCGCCGGGCAGGTAGGGCAGTGCCGCCCGCATCCAGTGGCCGGCATGCTCGCCTCGAACCACATACCCTTCGGCGAACAGACAGCCATCGAGCCCTCTCGCATAGAGCTCCGCTGAGAACAACTTGCCCTTTTCGCCGGGATAGCCCACCGGCCAGGTCAGACCATGAAAGAAGGCACTGGGCCAGGTTTGGCTGGGCATCTGGGAATCGAGGCAATCGACGATCAACAGACGCCGCTCGTTGGCTTGCCCCAAAGGGACCGCGCCGACGCTGTGGCCGACGACGCCGCAGTTGAGCCGGATCACGAAGAACTCGCCCTGGCCGGCCCCCCGGTACAAGGCCCCGACCAGGTCCGTGCCGCGTACGCAATCGAGCTTGCCGGCGTCCAGACAATCGGCCAGAGTCGGGATGCCGCCGACATAGTTCTCCCATCCCTTCAGGATGCTGTTCACCAAGCCATGAGCTCGGAGAATCGTCACATCCCGCGTCCCGGCCACAGCCCCGGCGGCATTGACGATGCGCGGGTCGTAGCGATCGGACCAGGGGAACCCGCTGCTGTGGAGCCCGGCGCGGTAGAACAGCACGTCCATCAGTTCCTCGATCGTCACGGCTTGGTGAGATTGTTCAAACCGCTGAAGGACCAGAGCCATTTGTTCGAGCACGCCCGCGGAGGCGGCGCGAAAGAGCATATTGGCCAGATAGGACCGCTCAAAAGGCGTCGCAGCAGCCCGATCCCAGACCGCCCGAGTCGCAGGCGACAGGCGGCTTCGCACGGACAGGAACGCCGACCGAATCTCCGGCGGCATCCAGCGGGCGGCCGGCGCGTTGGACAGCTCCTGGGAAACGACTGTCGCGGCCCACGTCGCAGGAGGTCCGAACAGTCCTTCCGCCTGACGCTCCGCCTCCAGGTAGTTCACGCTCCAGGCGACCATCTGCCCGGCGGCGGGCAGGCAGGACTCCTGCTCCTTCCTGGGGTCCTGAGCGAGGCGTTCCGTCCATTCGAACGCCGTCCGGCATCGAGCCTGGAAGTCCAGCGACATGAGGTGGCTATCCAGCAGAATATTGAGCCAGCGGTGCAGATCCGCCAAGGCGAAGGTCGCAGCAGCCAGCTCATCCGCCCAGATCCTCGCGGAGGCCGAGTCCCCGGCCGCAACAGCTCCCTTCAACCGGCGAAGGCACTCCGCAGGCCAGGCCGGCGAGACCGACATGCCGCCGACCGAAGGCATGGCTCCGCCGCGGACGGCGTCAGCCAGTTCGCGGGCGGCAGTCGCGAGTCTCTCCGCTTGGATCAACGCCGAGGCGTTTGCGTCTCGCTGTTCCCGCAGAAATGGCCGCAATTTGTCCTGGAACCATCCATACAACGCCAGAGGTCGTTCAGGCGACTCGCTGTAAAACGCCACAATTCGCAGCCCGATACCGCCGGTGGGACTGCCCTGAAGCACGACGCGGTGGTTCTGGAGGTCTCGCGTGATGCAGGTGGGGTCGCCCCCGGGACGTTGACCAAGCAGGACGGCCCGGCTCTCCGCCAACACGGAGTCGATCTCGGAGGCGAGTTGCGTCAGAACGGAATCGGCCCCGGTCTGCGACCCCTGCAACGGACCTTGGTCGTTGGAGGACCGCGTCGAGTGCGCAGCCCAGGCTGCCAACCCCACTACGGCCAGCGAAATCGCCAGGAACACGTACGTGGTCAGCGCAGTCCGGAAGCTGCGTTCCCGCCGAGGAACGACCGTCGACTGCGTTCGCTGTGGTTTCCGGGGCGAACCTTTGTTTCGGCGTTTGCTCACAGTCACATTCAGGCCGCATTCTGACGACAGACCCCAGGCATGACGGATGAAATCCGCGTGGGGAGAAGCAATCGGGCGTGCGAAGAACGCCCCATCCCTCAAACCCGGCGTCAGAGCCGCAAGAACCCCTTAGGAAATGCGAGAGGCTTTGGCCTGCTCGAGAAACCACACCATTCTCGGCTCTTTTTTCGATAGGACCGGGCTTAACCTTCTCCAAAAGCCAAATCTGTCTAAAAACCGCGCAGACGCGGCGCAACACAGCCCCCCCGCCGTCAAGAATCCAGACGAAACACCCGCCCAGGCATCAACGGGCCGACGCTGCACCGACTGCTTATCTAACTTTATAGTGGCAGGAAATCCCCCGCGGTGACAGAAATGACAGGATTATTTTCAGTCGATGGACGACGGCCCTCGGGGCAGCGGGAGGTAGGACACGTCATACCCCGTCTCGCTGAAGGTCACTCGAGCATCGTACTGACTGTTGAACAGGTAGCTGAACTGGGCGGTCGCAGCCAGGGGATTGGCTTCGTACGCCTCCGCGAACCGGCTGTGCTCCTGGCCGTGCCTGGCGATCTCCAGGGCCGAAGTGGCCGCGGTATAAAGGTTGGACAGTTCGGGATTCTCAGCGAGCAACTGCTCGATCCTGGCTGCGTCGGGATGATCGTTCGTGACCTTCAACCGACCGCTGCGGGAATCCTCGGCCAGGGAAATCGGCTTGGTCGTATCGACGCCGTTCGCCTCCAGGAGCTGCTGGAGTTGCTCCTGAAACTCTTCGAGCTTCTTGTTCGCGAGCTTCATCAGATCGTTCAGCGTGATGGCGTCTGCCGACCGACCGCCAAACAGAGCCGACAACTGCAACGCCTGCGGCGAGAGCGAGGCTGAGTCCTTCGTGGTCGAGGTCTTCTCTGTGCTCGTCCTGGACGCGCCGCTGACGCCGTAAATCTGATTCAACGCCGCTGTCAACGACCGATCTACCGCCGAAATCGACATGTTCTGCCCTTCCTTCTGAAATCACCTGCACAATCCATGCAACTAAGGAAGAGAATGAGCAAATCCCGTGCCGAAATGGCATCGCAGCAAGAAATGGGGTTCAAAACAACGTGCGGCGTTCACGGGGTCTGCGTGCTCGACACGACTCTTAGGAAAGAACCTCCGATAGCCAGGAAGATCCTTCTCCCGGTCAGACCGACCGGCGGCGGACCAATTCGGTGGGCAGTTTGATCGTCACCGGTTCCACGGACCTCTGGGATTCGAGCTGCTCAATCAACAGAGTGACCGCCAGATCCGCCATCTCCTCAATCGGCTGTCGCACCGTCGTGATGGGACAATCGAAGTACTCCGCGTTGGGCATGTCGTCGAAGCCGAGCAAGCCCATCTGGCCCGGAACAGCGATTTCGTGCTCGCGGAGAGCCCGCAAGGCGCCCAGCGTGACCAGGTGGCTCATGGCGAAGATCGCGTCGGGACGAGGGTCCATCTGCAGGAGCCGTTTGGCCTCCAGATAGCCGTTCTGCTGGCCATAGAGATCGCCGACAATCAGTCGGTCGTCGACAGGAATCCCGTGTTTCGCATGGGCGTCCCGATAGCCCCGAATCCGCTCATCGTTGATCCAGGAATGGGGAAGCCGCTGAATGCAGCCGATCCGGCGGTACCCCGATTCGATCAGATGCTCGGTCGCCTCGAAGGAACCGTTGTAGTTGTCCACTCCCACGCAGTGGCAGCCCACATCCGGGACGATCCGGTCCACAACGACCACCGGCAATCCGCGGTGGGACAATCGGGCGATGTGGTCCCATTCTCTTCCGACCGGCAGGACAAGCAGCCCGTCGATGTCCTGTTCGAGCAGCTGTTCGATCCGCTGCACCTCGGCCTCGGTGTCCTCCAAAGTGTCGCAAACCAGCACCGAGAGCCCGGAAGCCGCAGCCCGGCTCACGATCGTGCGGGCCAACCGGCCCAGGAAGAAATGGGAGAGGTCAGGGATAACCAACCCCAGGGTCCGAGTCCGCAGGAGTTTGGGCTTGAAGACACTGTGGCCGCGGGTGTACCCCATCCGCCGGGCGGTCTCGAAAATGGCCTTTTCGGTCTCCGGCCGGATCTTGTACACGTTGCCGTGACCGCTCAACACCCTCGAAACCGTGGCTTCCGAGAACCCCACCTTCTCCGCAATCCGCTTTAGCGTAACCTTCGCCATGGCCCAACCAGACCCATCCATCGACCCCGATCCGCACTGTGCAAGTTTTGCAGGTGGTACCATCGCGAGAACAAGCCGTCAAGGAAAAAGCCGTGGCTCCGGGGATGCCCACCGGAGCCACGGCCCACACATCGCCTGCGAAGAGCGCGTTGCTCGTCGCCTGTGTCACTGCTGATGTCACTGCCCGACAGGTCCCGGAAACCGCACCACACTGTACCCTTGTTCGAGAACCGATCGTGTGGGCCACACGACCTTTACGACACGCGGTGACGATGAAGAGGTGTGGATCACCGCATGGTGCTCCCGGTCCCACAGGGCGTCGGACCGATTCTGTCGCTTCTGTATATTTTGATTCTCCTTCCTGCCCCCGAAGGGCAGGAAGGAGAACCGAGAACCACTTGACATCCGGCGCGAACGCCGGAGACTTGACGCGATTGACTCCTACTTGCCGATCGCAGCGATCGTGTAGAAGTTGTAGGTCGAATCCTGGGCGCCGACGACATACGTTCCGGCGGCCAACTCGGCCGCGAACACGCTCATCGGGCGGTCCACCGTGGCGCTCTCGCGGATGTAGAGCTTCAGGCCGGTGTTCTTGAATTGGCCGGCCTTGGCGAACGCGGCAACGACCTTGTCCACCGCAGCCTGCTGGTCGGTGATGCGATCGTCGCAGGTGAGGTAGACGGTCGCGGCCCGGGCCAGAGTCACGGTGTACGTGACGTCGATCTCGCCGGCGTTCTTATCCGTATTGAACATCAGAACGTAGTCGGCGCCGACCAACTCCGCAGGCGTGTTGGCCCACGGATAGGGTCGATCCGAGAAACAGGTGGCTCCATCGCGGAGACCCGCGACGAGGAACAACGGCGTCGTGCTGTCGGTAAACGTGGTGATGGGCGACGCATCGGTCCGGGTGCCCGGCTGGCCTTTGGCCCGCACGACAGCGGTGATGACCGGCGCCTGGGCGGAAGCGGCCACCGTGGAGTAGAGGCCGATGTCGTCGATGTAGAGGGTGCCCGCACTGCCGGCGCCTTCGACACCGATCGTCAGACTGGTCACCTTGCTCAAATTCCCGGTGACCTTGGACAAATCGATGTTCCACGCGGCCCACAAGGGCTTGGTGATATCGGCTGCGTCGCCGCTGTAGGCGACCTTGACGCCGTTGATCTTCACATACAGTTTTCCGGCTCCCGTGTTCTCAGCGGCGCCGCGGAAGAACAACGAGAGGCTCTTGATCCCGCTGGCAGTCCAGTTCTGAGCGGTGTCGAAGGTCAGCGTGGCCTCGGAGGTCGCCATCTTCGTGTTGTCGTACGCCATGGGCATCGACTGCGCGCCGCCATGAACGATCGTCCTCTCGGCGAACGGAGCCTCCATGTAGCCGACGGTCGAACCGCTCTTGCCGTCGGTTATGCCGTCGATCCAGAACTCATAAATCCGCGACCCTTCATCGTCGATATAGCTCTCGAAATCCTCGACGACGAGGAACCTGCGGGTGGTGAAACTCCAGACGTCGCCTTCGTAGACGCTCGTGCCGTTGACCTCGTCGACGCGCCAGTAGTAGGTGCTGGCCAGGTCCATGGTCGCAGGGGTGAAGCCATGATCGGCCACAGTCGTGGCCGCCACCGTGGCGCCGGCGACTGCCTCCTGGTCCTTTCCGAAGTACACCTTGTGCGAGCCGGCCTCGCGTCCCGGACGCCAATCCAGGGAGGCATCGAGTTCAACGCCGGTGGCCGCATCGGCAGGCACAGGCTGGAAGGCCTGCACGGGCACGTAGAAGAACCGCACCTCGGCCAGGCCGCCCTTGGAGACGCCGCCCCAGGTGCTGTCGATCGTCAGCTTGACGTACTTGGCGACCGCGCCGCCGAATGCGACGGTGGTGCCGTGCGTTTCGGTGGCGGTGCCGGTGGCCTGGGCGAACTCGGGCACGCCGGCCAGTTCGGTCCAGGCGGCCCCGTCTTCAGAGTACTCGACCGTGACGCCCTTGGCGCCGAAACCGATGAAGGCCTCGATCATCTGGTTGGAGTTCCAGACCCACATCTCGTCGAGCTTGTACGGCTTCTCGAATTCGTACTGGATGTAGGCAGGCGACACATCGCCGCTGAGCCACATCGTCTTGGCGTCGACCGAATGCCGGCCCTCGGCGTCAAGGCCGACGCCGCCGACGGCGTTCTCGGGGCCCATGCCCGCCTGCGAACTGGAGGCGGTGGCGGTGACTTTCGTGATCGGATAGCTGAACGGCTCGACGGTGAACGACCAGATGTCGCCCTTGGTGACCTTGACGCTGGTGGCGTTGACCTCGTCGACTCGCCAGTAGTAGGTCTGGCCATAGGCCAGACCGGCCGGCTCGTAGGCCGCATCGGACATTTCCTCGCCGACCGTCGCATTGGTGACCTCATCGAGATCCGTGCCCAGATATACGATGTGCTTGGCGACGTTCGCCGGCGCGGTCCAGCTCAGGGTCGTGTCGCGAAGAACGTCGGTTGCGGCGTCGGCGGGAGACGGCTCCCTCGCCTTCGTCGGAGCGATCGCCTGCGTAATGTCGATGAAACAGATCTTGGCATTGGAAGCGCCCGGCGCGGGCTTGATCGACAGACGACCATCCGTGACGACCACACCATTGACCGTGTACTCGTCGAAGTTGTCCTGACCATCGGGGTCTGTGACAATGACGCCCTCGACGTCCAGGGTGTTCGTCTGGTCAGTGTTGCTCGCATCGCCGCAGACCAAGAAGAGATTGTACACACCGGCGGGGAGAGTAATCTCCCAGGTCTTGTCGGAATTCTTGGAGAAATGGACCAGGGTGTCGTACCGCTTGTCCTTCGACGCGGCGTTGTTGCGTTCCCGGTCGTCCGCCGTGGCGGAGGCGCTCCAGCCGTAGCTGTAACCGTTGCCTCGGTCGCCAAACACTTCGCCGGAGTCCATGAGGTACCCTGCCGGCACGGCCGCCGTCTCCAACTGGAAGTTGACCTTGACGACCAGTTGAGCGCTGGCTCCTGCGCTCATCAGACACAGGCCGATCAAAACGAGCCAGACTACTGATTTCCGAACCATACGCAATCCTCCAAACCACGTTGTACCCATTGAAACCGACCAACACTGGCCAATCCATCCCTGGCGATGTGCAGACACAGCCACCTTGACCCCATCGGGGCCCGCGTACACCATGAATGTCTTCGACAAATCCCCGGACTGGCTGTAGGAGACCTCCTAACCCAAACACCCTCTCAGAAAGAACTTGCGACATGAAACATGCGGACATGACCTCTGTGCCGAACCTTGCTTCGCCCGGGCGCGCACAGAACGGACTGGCGGATTCAAACCCTTTAGGCCCCCCTGCAATGCCAAACCCATAGCCGATCCTCCGGGCCCGCTGCGCCATGGCGCGTCGGGGAGTGAAAAAAGACGCAGGTCATTCACCCTATTTGTACCACACAGGCCGTCGGAACCTCAAGGGAATTCGCTCAGGGACCGATAAGTTTCTGTCCTGTCGGACCGTGTTTGTCCCAAGACCGCACGAGGTTCCTATGCACAATCGGTCACTGTCCGGCGCGGATCGGCCATTCACCCGAGAGGCGTCGGCCGTCGGAACCCAGGTAGGTGGCTTCGAGAATGTAGGTCTTGTCCCGCTCGACCCGCAGGTCCAGCGTGAACTCATAGGCCCGCAGGAAGTCACGCCAGGACCTGTGGTTGTCGGAAGGACGGGTCAGGTCGATGTCCGGCCAGATCATCAGACGCTGGCCCTTGGTCTGGGCCGAACGACGGACGTATTCATACAATTCGAACCGCAGCGAGCACGGCGCCTTGATCGGAGATCCGAAGGCGTCCAGCAGGGCCACGTAGACATTCAGTCTGGCGTCCTGCCCGATGCCGGCTGCCCCGGCGATTTCGCTGATCGGCAGGATCGTGATCCTGGCCGGCCCAAATCCGCTGGGGACCGTGGCAGAAGCCTGTTCGCCTGCCTGCGTGGCGGGTGCCGCGGTCGGCGGCGCAACCGGCGCCAACTGCGGCTGGGTCTCGCAACCCCCAACGACAAGCAAGAGAATCGAGAGGAGACAAACTCGAAATCCGAAACTCGAAATCCGAAACAAGTCCAAAGCACAAAACTCAAATGGCAGAAACGCGTGCGCCCGACGACAACCCGTTGGGGGCATTTGGATTTCGCTCATTTGTACTTGTTTCGGATTTCGAATTGTGTGCTTCGAGCCTTCCATTCACAGGTCCTCGTCCAGGATGTGTCCGAACCGGCGTTTCTTGGTCCGCAGATAGTCGACGTTGTGCTTGCAGGGCCTGGCCCGCAGGGGGATCTGTTCGGCGATCTTGATCCCGTAGACCTCGAGCCGGCTCACCTTTTTGGGATTGTTCGTCAGAAGTCGCACATTCCGAAGACCCAGGTCGCGGCAGATCTGGGCGCCGATCCCGTAGTCCCGACGGTCCGCCAGGAACCCGAGCTTGAGGTTGGCGTCCACCGTGTCCAGACCCTGCTCCTGAAGCTTGTACGCTCGAATCTTGTTGGACAGGCCGATCCCCCGGCCCTCCTGGCGGAGGTAAATCAGGGCCCCCTTGCCTTCCTTCTGGATCATCTTCAGGGCGGTGATGAGCTGGTAGCCGCACTCGCACCGCTGCGAATGGAACAGGTCGCCGGTCATGCACTCGGAGTGAACGCGGATCAGAACAGGCTCCTCGTGCTCAATCGGCTGGCCCTTCGCGTCGAGGTCGCCGATGCCCCCTTTGCACAGGGCCAGGTGCGGCTCGGGCGACGTCGAGCTCTCGTAAGCAACCAGCTTGAAGTCGCCGTAGTCGGTGGGCAGGCTGATGGACTCGAACCGCTTGACTTGGCTTTCCCGCTGGAGGCGGTACTCGATGAGCTTGGCGGTCGAGGCGATCTTGAGCCCATGCTCCTTGCAGAACTCCAGCAGCTCGGGCACGCGGGCCATCGAGCCGTCCTCGCTCATGATCTCGCAGATGACCGCGGCGGGTTTGAGACCGGCCAGGCGAACCAGATCAATCCCCCCTTCCGTCTGCCCCGCGCGGACCAGGACGCCGCCGTCGCGGGCTCGCAGGGGGAAGATATGGCCCGGCCGCGCCAAGTCCCGAGGCTTCGCGCCGTCGGCGATGGCGACCTGAATCGTGTGCGCCCGGTCGGCGGCGCTGATGCCGGTGGTGATCCCCTCGGCCGCGTCCACGCTCACGGTGAAGGCGGTGCCCAAGCGGGCGGTGTTCTCCACCGCCTGCGGGTACAACCCCAGCGAATCGCACTTCTCCGCCGACAGCGGCAGGCAAATCAGACCCCGTCCGTGCTTGGCCATAAAATTGATGATCTCGGGAGTAACCTTCTGGGCCGCACAGACCAGATCGCCCTCGTTCTCGCGATCCTCCGCGTCCACCAGAACGATCATCTTCCCCTGACGGAGGTCCTCAAGAACCTCCGGAATATCGCTAAAACCCTGTCCTGTAGTCACTTCTGGCATTACCTGTCAACCATCCTATCTGGAGCCATCCCAAGACCGACGCGCGGCCGGATCTCCATCTGTATGTTGCGCGGAGGCTTTCTTCGCAACAATCATCGCCAAGACGGACTTGAGGCCGCCGCAGGAGAGACGCAGCCTGACCCGCGATGCGGATGTCGTTTTCAGACCACGAGTTGCGCACCGACCGGTCAAGTCGCTAGCGGCCGGAGTTTGCCGCCTGCGTCCGCTCATATTCCTCAATATATCGAGCTCCGTTGCGGATGTAAATGAGGGCGGCGAAAACCGCCGCGGCCCCGGCCGACCACCAGAGCCCGCGCGCAAACCCGCGGTAGCCCGGTATGACGCGATCCAACTCCGGGGCCACCAGCACTGCGGTCACCATGCTCAGTTGGAGCGCGGTCGCCAGCTTGCCCGCCAGGACGGGCGCGATGCGGACTTGGGAAGTGATCAGGTACACCAGGAGAAAACCCAGCGTGATCAGGAGATCCTTGCCGATGATCAGGACCACGACCATCGTGGGCAACTGCCAGCCGTCCACGTGCCCCTGTTCGGAGACCAGCAGCAGCGAAGCGGAGGTGATCAGCAGCTTGTCGGCCAGCGGATCGAGAAACGTGCCCAGTTTGGTGATCTGCCCGCGGTGACGGGCCAGGCAACCGTCGATCCCGTCGCTGATGGCCATGAGGAAGAACAGTACGACCGCAACACGTCGCAGGAACACCTGCGACTCCTGGCTGAACTGGGGATCGTGGGTGTTGAGCATGCAGCCCACGAACGGCGCGATCAGCAGAATTCGCGCGATCGTGATCCGGGTCGGCCAACTCAGTTGCGACGCGTTGGCCCGCCCGGCCCGGCTCAGCAGGCCTCGCAGCCCTTTGTTCTGGCAGTCATAGTCCATCTCATACTCCGCCAATCGCTCCTCATTGCATCCGTCGCAAGGCTCGTTATACTAAGAGAGGCTACGCCGGCTGACAACAGGGGGTTCTCCCGAACCTCCCGGCGAGCCAGGACCTCCAGACAGGCGGAGCAGACACTCATGAACGCACGAAGCCGGTTGGCGCGAGCCTATTACGATCTGTCGGTGATGCTGGATGCAGGGGTGCCGATCATGCGGTCCTTCGACATCGTGATCGAGGGCCGCAGCGGGTACTTCAAGCGCGTGCTCGTGCAGGTTCGCGACTCGGTGTCCAAGGGCTCGAGCCTGGCCGAATCGATGGAGAAGCATCGCCATGTGTTCCCCACCCTGGACCGGATGCTCGTCGAGGCCGCTGAGCACTCCGGCTCGCTGGGCCAGTCGTTCAAGATGCTGTCGGAATGGCACGAATTTGTCCAGAGGATCGTCTCCCGCATGCTCATGGGACTGGCGTATCCATTCCTCATTCTGCACGCCGCAGCCTTCATATTCCCCCTGCCCAGGCTCATCTTCGGCCAAATGGGCATCAGCCAGTATCTGCTCTCTGTCCTTGGCGTGGTCATCTGGCTCTACATCCTGTTGTTCATCATCGCCATTCGGGTGTATCGGCCCGAGACGACACGCTTGATCCGGCTGCCCCTGGACTACCTGGTCCTGCGAATCCCCGTTCTGGGGGCGGCCGTCCGCCAACTGTGCATCAGCCGCTACGTCAAGGCGTTCGGCATGCTCTACAAAGCGGGCGTTCCCATGGCCGAAAGCGTCGAGCGGGCCGGCCGGGCGGTGGGCAATGAGGCCGTCGCGGGGCTTTTCCGAGGGTCGATCACCAGCGTTCGCGGCGGCGGCACGGCCTGGGAGGGCCTCTCGCCCCGGCTGCCCAGCGAGTACCGGCATCTCTGGCAGATCGGAGAGGAGTCCGGCGAACTCGACCAGACCGTCGACAAGATCGCCCAGATCTCCGCCGACCGCGCGGACCTGTACTTCCGCGGATTCGCGAGGGGTTTCCCGATCGTGGTCTACTTCGTCATCATGGGCCTGATGGTCTACATGATCTTCACGCTGTTCGCCCAGGTGTACGGCGATACGCTCTCGTTCTAGGCCCGGGCGGTATGCGGGCCGGCTCGCGAACTCTCCCAAGCCGATATTTGGCGGGCTTTTTCCCGCGGTTCGGATTTTGCGCCGCTATCGACTTGATGTTCATTCGCCCGTTGATACAATTCATCCGATTTTGTAAAGGCTGACCGATGGCTGTTCTGAATGTCAATATCGATCATGTGGCGACGATCCGCCAGGCCAGGCGCACCGACGAGCCCGACCCCGCATGGGCGGCCGTGGAGTGCGAGCTGGCCGGCGCCAACGGGATCACCGTGCACCTGCGCCAGGACCGCAGGCACATCAACGACCGGGATGTGCGGGTGCTCAAAGAGACCGTCGCCTGCAAGTTGAACCTGGAGATGTCGCTGGCCGAGCCGATCGTCAAGATCGCCGAGCAGGTCGTGCCGGACCAGGTGACGATCGTGCCCGAGAACCGCGCCGAGCTGACCACCGAGGGCGGACTCGACTGCGTCCAGTACAAGCGCAGGCTGGCCGACGTGGTCAAACGGATGCACAAAAAGGGCATCGTCGTCAGCGCGTTCGTCACGGCCGACCGGGACCAGATCGCCGCCTCGGCCGCAACCGGCTGCGACGCCATCGAGCTGCACACCGGCATGTACGCCAACGCCAAGACCGAAAAGGCGGCCAAGAGACAGGTGCTCGAACTGATGGCCGGGCGGGATTTCGCCCTGGAAAACGGCCTGATCGTCCACGCCGGACACGGGCTGACCTATCGCAACATCGCCCCGGTCGCCCGCATTGAGGGGCTGGACGAGTTCAACATCGGGCACAGCATCATCTCGCGGGCCGTGCTGGTCGGCATGAGGCAGGCCACGCGGGAAATGATCGAGCTGATCGACAAGTACGGCCCGGGGCACACTTGGGCTGATTTTGAATGAGAAGGAAATCCGAAATTCGAAGCACGAAATTCGAAACAAATCCAAATGATGCCATTTCAAATGACGGAAACGCTGTCGCGAGTCGGGGACCCGTTTCGAGCATTTGGATTTCCGTCATTCGTGCTTGTTTCGGATTTCGTGCTTCGAGCTTTGTGCTTAATACTCCCTTCGCGGGTTGCATGATTATTGGTTGATTGTTACGGGTATCAGGAGACGCGGAATGTTCACAGGGGCCATGGTGGCGATCGTCACACCCTTCCAGGGCGGCAAGGTCGATTTCGAAACGCTCGACGAACTGGTCGATTTCCAATTGGAGAACAGCATCGACGCCCTCGTTCCGGTGGGAACGACCGGCGAGTCGCCGACCCTCACCCACGAGGAGCACAAGCAGGTCATCGAGCGGGTCGTCAAACGAGTCGCCGGCGCCGCGCGGGTGATCGCCGGGGCGGGATCCAACAGCACCGCCGAGGCCATCGAACTGACCGCCTACGCCAAGAAGGTCGGCGCCGACGCCACACTGCAGGTGTGCCCCTACTACAACAAGCCCACGCAGGAAGGGTTCTTCCAGCACTTCAAGGCGATCGCCGACGAGGTCGATCTGCCGATCGTGCTGTACAACATCCCCGGCCGCTGCGGCGCGGGCATGACCCCCGAGACCATCGCCCGCCTGGACGAACTGGAGAACATCGTCGCGATCAAGGAAGCCACCGGCAGCCTGGATCAGGCCAGCGAGATCGCCATGCGGTGCGACATGACGATCCTCTCCGGCGACGACTCCCTGACCCTGCCCCTGGCCTCCGTCGGCGGCAAGGGCGTCATCAGCGTCGTGGCCAACATCGTTCCGGCGGACGTCAAGGCCATGACCGATCTGATCCTCGAAGGCGATCTGGTGAAGGCCCGCCAGTGGCATCGCAAGCTCTTCGCGTTGAGCAAGAACATGCTGACCCTGGCGACCAACCCGATCCCGATCAAGGCCGCGATGGCCATGCTGGACATGTGCTCCGAGGAGCTGCGTCTGCCCATGACCCCGCTGGAACCTTCCAAGAAGGCCGCCCTCAAGCAGACCCTGACCGACTACGGCCTGCTGAGCTGAGCAAAGACAGCGTTGGATGATTACCGTTGACTCTTCAGAGTCGGGGTGATATACTGCCGTTCATTGGGAGTATTGCCATGAGAGAATTGTCTACAATTAGGCGCTCCAATCACACGGTGGAACACCTCGATCGGCTTGCTCAGGAGGCACAACATCACAGTGGTGGCCGATGTCGGAAGTTGTCAAGCCGAATGAGACAGTTCTTTTTGTAAATTAAGCTCTACTGCATCGCCTTGCTTTGCTTAATGCTGACAATGGGGTATTTACTTGACTGAGGTGCACACTATGGGTTGTGCCCCAGAAGTCGACGTTTGCCTGCGACCTGAACCAGGCGATCATAGGGGACCGGTTCGGTCTGCACAGCCTGCTGGACAAGCCGGAAGAACAGCTTGCC
>DATIKY010000015.1:0-1981 GCA_035476995.1 Sedimentisphaerales bacterium
ACTCAGCCGTCCTTGGGTATACTCGTCCATGACAGACCTCCTTGCGAATCGATTGTCGTAACAACCATCTTTTCGACTTGGAGGTCTGTTCTTCTATACTCTTATCGGTCCTTGGCTTACAGCTTATGGAAGTGCCATTCAGGACAGCCGCTACTATCGAGACGATCCCCTGGTCCAACGCCTCCTGGGGCTCCGGCGGCTTCCCACGGTGGCTACTGTCAGTCGCGTCCTCAAGCAGGCCACCGCCCAAAGCGTCGACGCGCTGCGGGGCTTCCTGCGAGAACGGGTCCTGCACGGCCTCCGGACGTTCCGGCCCACCCGCGTCACGCTCGACTTCGACGGCTCGGTGCTCTCGACCCAGCGGCGGGCCGAAGGAACGGCCGTGGGATTCAACAAGAAAAAGAAAGGCGCCCGCAGCTATTATCCGTTGTTCTGCACGATCGCCCAGACCGGCCAGGTCCTCGACTTCCTCTTCCGACCGGGCAACGTGCATGATTCCCATGGGGCCGAAGGGTTCATTCTGGCCTGTATCGAAGCGGTTCGGGCCCTCCTGCCCAACGCGGTGATCGAAGTGCGAATGGACAGCGCCTTCTTCAGCGACGCCATCGTCGGCACCCTGGCGCGGCAGGGCGTGGAGTTCACGGTCAGTGTCCCCTTCGAGCGATTTGTGGAACTCAAGAAGATGATCGAACAACGACGACGCTGGCGACGCGTGGACAGCGAGACGCACTTCTTCGAGGCCGACTGGAGACCCCAGTGCTGGGACCGGCGGTTTCGCTTCGTGTTCATTCGCACACGGGTCAAGAGACAGCAGAAAGGTCCCATCCAGCTGGATCTGTTCGAGCCGTACGAGTACGGCTATGAGTTCAAGGTGATCGTCACGAACAAGACCGTCAAAGCCAAACGGGTGGCGGCCTTCCATGAAGGACGCGGCTCGCAGGAAGGGATCTTCGCGGAATTGAAGTCTCACTGCCATCTCGATTACGTCCCCGTGCGGACCTTGTACGGCAATCAGACCTACCTGCTGGCTGGCCTGTTCGCCCGTACAATCTGACGAGAGAACTGCAAATGCAGACCGCCCCGCGCACACGAGGCGTGACGGCCAAGCGAACGGGCCTGTGGGTCTTCGAGAAGGTGGGCACACTCCGCCAGACCCTGCTCCACCGCGCCGGCCGTCTCAGCCGTCCGCAAGGCCTCCTGACACTGACGATCAGCGCCAATGACTGGATCAAAAAACGCCTGTTGCACATCCTCAATCGAATCCCAGCCAACGCCTGACCCGTCGAATCTTATGCAACGTTAGGGTAAACGCAAATAACAAGGAGATAATCACATGTTTGAGCAATACGCATTGTCCGTCGCAGTAGCCCTCACGATCCTCATGCTCACCGCCCTGGTCGTATTGGCTGTGGTGCTGGCATCCATGGACCACCGCGGTCTCGTATATGGCGTGGTGGTCACCATGGGCATGACATCCTTGGCCACCGCGTGCCTGGTCGGACTGCTCGTCCTGTTCCTTGCCTATGGACCGGTCGCCAGAGACCCCCACCACCCTGGGTACGTTGTCGTAACTATACCAGAACACGTCACCGCAAGGGATGAGGAAAGCATAGGAGCTCCGACGTCGCCGACAGAGATGGAGGGCATCGTGCCCCTACCGCCCGGACAGTCAGAGCAACATCCAACTTGCGTCCCGACCCCGCAGGATTTCGACGGCTTGTCGGCACGCGAGGTATCAGGAGAAGGGCAGTGACGATGTCCCAGTACAACTTCCAGTATAAGATGGTGAAGACCAAGGGCGAGAAAACGGCGGTCCTGATCAGTATCGACGACCTCAAAACCCTTGATGCGGTTCGCGCTCGCCGCGGGAATCGCGATCTGCTGGCGTCCGTCGCCTTCTACGAGTCGGCTGATCCGTCTTCTCGCTGCGTGTACGGCTTTTGCTTTCGCATCAGGTCCAGCAATCTGGAACAGGCCCGCC
>DATIKY010000016.1:0-6082 GCA_035476995.1 Sedimentisphaerales bacterium
TGCGGGCCGCCTCAGTCGGCCGCAAGGCCTTCTGACACTCACGATCAGTGCCAACACTTGGATCAAAACGCGCCTGTTACAGATCCTCAATCAAATCCCAGCCAACGTCTGACCCGTCCATGTTTATGCAACGTTAGGGTCTTCGCTCTTTCCCCTTATTTCGCCTTCTTTCGTTTCTTTCGGCTATCGTGGTTTTCAGTTGCGGCCGGAGGCCGCGATGGGACCTTCGTGGTGTCATCTCTGAAAGGGTGAACGCAAGAAGGTCAGTCGTCTCCGGCAGAGTTCTCGCGACGCCTGCCTCTTCCCCCCGCCCCCAGGTCGAAAGAACGAACGCCCCACCAAAAAGGACGCTACCGGTGAGGCGCCCGGAAGGGCCTCACCGGCAGCTATTCAACATCTACTTCAAGAACCCATCGCGTCTGAATCCCGAGGGAAAATCAGACCGTCTTCCGCAGCCTCATCCCGGCGTAACCCAGCCCGAGGAAGCCCAACAGCACGGCGCCGGGGACGGGGACTGTTATCAACTGACTCTGAACATCCTTGGCGATCAACTTGCCGCCAACGGTCGTCCAGCTATTCCAGAGATTCAACGCCCATGTATGCCCTGCATTCCCGATGCTTCCGACTCCTCCTATGGCCGCCAGGGCTGTATTATAGACAGTCTTGGCATCGGCACTCAGGGAGGAATAGGAAACCTCGTCTTCGGCATGCCAAATGGCTTGACTAACTGCGCTCTGTGTCCATGGAGCTGTCCCACTGCCGCTCTTCCAGGTATCGTAGATGTACTCGGTCACGTTGCTGATCGGGTCACCAGTCAGGCCAGTGCCGGAATTGCCCGAGTAGGCCCTGGGATCGACGCTCACCCAGTACTTGGTCCCGGGACTGAACGTGATTTCATCTTCGATGCAGAACGTCTTGAAGCCGCCGCCCAAAGGCAGCGACCCCTGGTTCACGGTGACGAGGAATGCCCCGCCAGTGCTTGAACCTGAAACCTTGGTCAAAGTCACCTGGGCCACCGCCGTGAGCTGGTAACCGCTCACGGCCCCGAGCTTGTCCTGCCAGTAGAAAGTCTGTCCTACGGTAGGATCTGCAAACAGAGGCGTCGCGAAAAAGGCGCAAACCACAAAAACAAAGACAACTCTCCTCATAGGAGTATCACCCTCTTCTCAATATCATGCCGGTGAGCCCCAGGAGGGAACTTCGCCGCCGGCAGCTCTTCAGCATTCATTCCACAAAACACATTCCGTCTGAATCCCACTGGAGAATCAGACCGTCTTCCGCAGCCTCATCCCGGCGTAACCCAGCCCGAGGAAGCCCAGCAGAACCGCTCCCGGAACCGGGACCACGCCAACCGCGAGATTGTCAAATTCGAACGCATACTGGTTGCTCTGGAACACAGCGCTGTCGAACGTGAGACCATCTTTGAGGAAGATGTTGACGTATCTGTTGGTGTCTTTCGCAAGCCACGTGCCGTCTCCTGGATGGGGCGAAACAATCGTCGCGACCAGTGTCCCGCCGACGCCGCCGGTGTACAGATCGATCTTCTGGGCCCACGTTCCATCGAATCGGTCCATTGATCCCCAGTGCAGGCCCAAGTACCTGTAGTCAGCCCCAAAATCGACGCCGACCTGACGGGGTGCGGGGCCTGTTGTATTCTCAGGAATCGCAGCATAGGGCGTCAAATCCTGCTTGCCGGTGAGATAGCTGTAAGGAGCAGCATAGAGGCCTGACTGACTGCCCTGGACTATACGACCATTTTCAGGAGTGGACGCACCGGCGTTCCAGCCGGTCCCCCAAGTCCAGCTCTGATCCAGCAGTCCGGTGCCGCCGGTGTCGTTGTGAGACGAGATGGGACTGGAGGGCAAGGGGGTAACCTTATTGAACGTCTCCACCAGGGAGCCCGGCGCGAGTGCAAACTTCGAGATCAACGTGTTGGTACCAAGACCGGCCGCTCCACCATCCTGGGCGTCGAAGGTCATGTAAAAATCCGCAGAAGCCGGAGCGGCGATGAGCGCACACACAACTCCAACCAAAATCATTCTTTTCATCACTTCTATAACCTCCACCTGTCTGTTTCGAAAATGAACGACAGGTTCTTCGAATACTTCTCATGGGCGTGTCGGGTTCACTGCACAGTGTGGGACCCGCACGGCCCGATGTCTCCCGCAATCGGGAAAAACGAGTTTCTCAGGAGGTTACAGGAGGTCCTCGGGCGGCGAGGACGGCGAGCGTGAACTGGGAATTCCTCAAAAGGGGCGATACAATCCCCCTGTTGTAGTCCGGCGTGAGGCGTTCAGGGGCCCCCTGCGGCTGAACGACGCAAACCTCGGCGTAGCTCAGGCAGTCGGGCGCCACGGCGAAGCTGTGGCCGATCTGCCAAGGGCCGCCGTCGTGGTACCAGGAGGGGATGATGCCGAACGAGAGCCGCTTCACCCAGGGCGCCGACTTGCACAGCCCCAGACTGAACAAGGCGTAAAGGCAGAGGCTCAGGCTATCCTGTTCGTCGGAGAGGATGATGACGGGCTGTGGCGGGCTCGGCTCCGAACTGCCCGCCAGGACCACGCGAGGAAGGCCGCCCGCCAGGGGGTCCAAGGCCCCCAACGGAAACAGGGCATCCTCAGGAACAACCGAGGGAGATTGCCGCTCCAGAGGCTCTGAGGCAGGCACCGAAGCCGGCACGACCGTCCCGAAGGCGGGGATCATGTCCGCGCGAGCCGTCGCCGCGACGGCTATCGCCAGGACCACCACCCAGATTCCCCTTCTCCGTATCATGCCTGGAGGGCTCAAACTGCAACTGTACCTTCTCCGAACCTCGCCGGAGGGTCCACGCGGCCCTCTTCGGCGATCTTGCGAACGACAGGTACAAGCGACCAGAACGCAAGATGTAAGTCCTTAACAGATGGACACTTACATAGTAGATCAGAATCGAACAGGAAAGTCAAATCACTGAGGGCAAACGAGGCAAGAATTGAGGGGTTGCCGGGCACAAGGCAGTTTATAAGTACTTATAAAATAAAGGCTTAGAGAATTTCTGGTAATCTTGACAACCCACGCCGCAAGCGAAAGATAATTTGGGCTATTTAGCCTCACTTGGCGACTCGCCTGGCGTGAATGACGGCGGGATGCCCTCCAGACTTCGAGTTGGCGTCCGACGGGCTCGACGACTCCTTCTCGTCCGGCGTGACGATCCGGTCCAAGAGCCAGATCTCGGCGAAGATCAGCGAGACCGCGACGGGCATCATGACCAGGCCTGCGAAATCATGGAAGAAATGCTCGCCCAGCTCGACGCTCACGTAGAGCATGATCATCGCGGTAAGGAAGATGCGGATGATATTGCAGGCGACCGCAACCGGGATGCTCGACGCCAGCAGAATGGCCTTATGCCATCGGGGCCGCTTGACCATATAAGCAATGAAAGCCGCCACAATGATAAAAGCAGTCAGCATCCGAAGCCCACTGCAAGCCTCCGCCACCGCCATAGGCATCTCATTCTTGAGGAGGATGACATTGCCCTGCTGGGAAACAGGCACCCCAACCGCTTCCAAAAGAAACACCGAACCGGTGGTCGCAACTCTCTGAAGCGGGGGGCTAACTCTGCTGTGGATCATATTGGGCAGGGGCATCATCAGGAACAGAAACAGAAGAATGTGCGATACCCGCCAAAAGAACTGCCAGCCCGCTATGACCAGAGCCAACCCGCCCAAAGCCAAGACAACCGCATACTGCTCTATGGACTGCCGCATGGATAGATAGCCATAGATTCGAGCTCCTTCCGCAAGCACGAGAAGAGGAATCCCTCCCCACCAACAGGAAATCAGCGGCAATTCTCTGAGAGCCTTGCGATCGCGCCAGATGAACAAGGCGGCCACAAACGGCACAAGCTGTCCGGCGGAGTAGTCGTCGCTGGTGCGCAACGTACTCGATAAACCGGCAAGAATCGGCCAGTACGACCATGCAACAGAAATGGCCAGCGCGACCAGAACGGCAACGAGTCCCCAGGAATGGTCCCCGTCTTGCCGCAGGCCACGGAAAGGTATGGGATGTTTGTCTCTCATCTATCGCTTCCCCATAGTCCTTCCCGTCTCATTTCCGAACAGATGTTCCGGCACGTTCTTGTGCAATGAAGGCCGCGTCAAGGCCCTGGAAGAACTGTTTCATGGTCGGGTATGCATCTCGAGCGAAATCCAGCACTGACTGCGTGGCCGCTTCAATGCTTTGGGAATCTGCCGAACTGACGATCTGCACCTGGGCCGCGTACCTGACTTCGGCAAAATGCCGCCATCCTTTCGCCTTCGCCACAGCCGAGAAACTCGTGAAGCACTCGCCGTCCACGACCAGAAAATGGAAGAGCACGAGCTTCCGCATGTCCAGACCACTGCGGGCAAACTGCACGATTCTGCCCGGCACCACGCCCTGCTCACGAAACGAAAGCTCCGCCATGCGATGGTCCGTGAGGATCCAGCCGGCGCCGACGTAGCAGTTCTCCGGAATGTGCTGAAGCAACTGCGCTATGTCGGTGCCGCAAGGCATGTACAACGAGATCCCCGCCTGTCCATCTGTGCGCACATACCGACGGCTGACGTAAGAATCGACGTCCATAGCATCTTCGATATCCGGGTCAATCGGGACTTCTTCGCCCACCCAGTCACCAATCTGAAGAGGGAACCCCGACAACGTGTTGGGATCCAGAGGAATCCTCTTCACGGGCGACGCGACCGTACGGTAGATCAAACCGGAGGCAACCATCAGAACGCTCATGGCTGCCGCAGTGATAATCACCCGACTGTGGTCTTGACTCTTCTTTCTCACAATTCCTTTCCCTCTTGACACACTCGCATCAAACGGTTCCTGAATCCGGTCCCCCTCAACCGAAAGCCAGACGGAAACGGAGAGAACATAGGTTCATCGCACCCTCGTGCGAAAAAGGGACCAGCTACTGACTTTCGCATAATACAGTGATACCTCGGTCACAAAGAAAGACCGGTATGCTCCAAGAACCCTAACAGAAGGTGTCCGTTCTGTTTCACGCGCGCCATGCCCATTTCCACCGCTCGTCCCACCTCGCCGAGATTGTCGGCGGACTGATTCGCTAACTCGTTGCCTTTGAGGTTTCCCCACAAGTCCTCCACCGGATTCAGATCGGGGGCGTACCCCGGAAGCCGGGCGACATACAACCAGTCCTGCTGGGCGGCCAGGAACTCCTGCATCTCGCGGCCCCGATGGGCCGGCAGTCCATCCCAGATCAGAAGGACCGGCTGCCGGCGGAAGTGTTTCTTGAGATCCTTCAGGAACCCGATCAGGCTGGTTCCGTCATAGCTGTCGGGTTTCATCTGGAAGTACAGGCGTGCCCGTTTCCCATCCCAGCGATAGGCCAGGGCCGCCGAGATGGACATCTTCTTCCAGTTGAAGGGGTGTACGATAACCGGGGTTTGCCCCTTGGGGGCCCAGGTCCGTCTCAACGGCGGCTTCTGGGACACGCCGCTCTCGTCTTGGAAGACCAGCCAAGCCCGGGCTCGGCGAGCTTTTTTTTCAACTCCGGCCAGGTCTCCCTCTTCCACACCTCCACCGCCTCGGGATTTCGTTCCTTGGCCCGCTTGGCAGGACGCTGCAACGACCACCGCATCTTCTGAAGGACACGCCAGACATGCCCAGGGTGGTACCGCACGCCGGTCTGTCGTTCGATCACCCTCGCGACTCGCGAAAGCGTCCAGAGATTGGAGTGGAATCCGTTGGCTTGTGCTCCCATCAGGAGGGCTCTTTCTACACCTTTCTGCTGCGCGTCTGTCAGCCGACAGTTCCGTCCCGGGCTTCCCGCACGCCGCCAGGCGCGGGCCCCCCTCTGCTTCCAGGCCTCGAACCATCGGCTCACACTTTGCCGGCTGACCCCCAACTGTCGCGCTACGTCCGCCTGTCTCTTGCCCTTGCGAAAGAGCTGCGTTGCCTTCTTCCTGCGGTTCTCAAGCTCGTCGAAGTCCCTTCGTGCTCGTGTGGTCCTGTCCATGCGGCCATCCTACGAGATCCGAAGGCTAACGTCAACATATTATGCGAAATATCTGTAACTCTATTATGCGAAAGTCAGTAA
>DATIKY010000017.1:0-16860 GCA_035476995.1 Sedimentisphaerales bacterium
TATCGGCCAAGGAAGGCCAAAACCATGATACCGATCTGACGGCGCAGAGCAAGATCTTCATCCACGATGAAATGGCACCACAGCCTCTGGCACCGCCGCCCAAGCTCCGCGCCAACCACGATCAAGGCAGTGCCATTCGCCGCAGACACTTGTCTCATGGGATACTCCGATGCTCGGGATTGTTCACCGACGTCCTGTCGTCAGACTGTCCCGCCGGTCAATCCCTGGGCATCCAGACCCGCATCCAGCCACGGCTGCGATTGCTGTGAAGGTAGTTGGGGATCAGCTTAATCTTCGGATCGCCCTCGGCGGCTATAGTCACCGCGCCGTGGAAAAAATCGCCTTCCATGGTCGGGGTCAACCGGACACTGTCGGGCAGCCTCAGACGGGCGACCTGGAAGTCGTTGTCCGCGGCTTCGGCACAATAGACGATTGGACCCCGCTCGATGGCTACCAGGCCGGTATTGGCGATGGCCTTGGGATGGGCAACAACGCGTCTGATCGGCATCGGCAGATTCAACTCAATCGTATCGCCGTCCCGCCATACCCGCTCAAGCGTCACATAACCCCCTTCAATCGCTGGAACGACGGAAGATCCATTGATCGCCAGCGTGATCGGTCCCTCGTGTCGGTCGAGATACCTATACAGATTGCCCGGCATCGGCAGGTTCTGCGCCCATCCGGGGACGCGCAGCTTGATCGCAAAGGTGTCGCTCCGTTCGGGCCGCACAGCGATCCGGATCTCTCCGTCCCACGGATACCGGGTCGTCTGCGTCAGCTTCACCGCGTTGCCGGGCAAGGAGACCGTCGCCTCGTTCGGCAGGTACAGGTTCACGCAAATCGAGTCGGCCCGATGGGTATAGACGTAGCCGCCCAGAGAGGCAAACACGCGAACCAGATTGGACGGACAGCAGGCGCAATCATGCCCCGGCCATTCCCATCGCTGGTGACCGTTGTGCGAGAGGGGATTGGTGTAATAGTGTTTCGTGCCGCACTGCGACAACGAACTCAGCACATTGTTGAGCAGGGTTCGTTCCACAAGATCCATGTATCTGGCTTCCCCGGTCATCCGGTGCAGGCGATGGTTCCAGTTGATGAAAGCGATTCCCGAACAGGTTTCCGCATAGCAGTTGTTGCCCAGTTGGTAATCGCCGGCGAATCCCTCCGGTCCGCCGGGCTGGCCGATCCCGCCGGTCAGATAGGTCTTCGTGTTGGTGATGTTGTCCCAAAGGCGAAACAGCGTATTGCCGTACGCCTCGTCGTGGTTGACCATCGCGATGTCCGTCGCGGCAATGTACATGTAGCCAGCCCGCACCGAATGGCCCACGCCTTTCTCCTGTTGGATGAATGGGATGTGGTCCTGACTGTAGGTGCCATACAGGTTCCGATCCGCGCCTCGACCCCGCTGGTCGATGAAGAACTTAGCCAAGTCCATGTACTTCTGCTCCCCGGTCAGGTGGTACAGTCTCATCAGAGCCAGTTCGATTTCCTGGTGGCCAGGCGGATTGGTCTTCTTGCCGGATCCGAACGTGGCGTCGATGTGATCGACGAATCGAATGGCCACATCAAGCAACTTGCGTTTGCCCGTGGCTTGGTAATAGGCAATCGCCCCCTCGATCAGGTGGCCGGCGCAGTAGAGCTCGTGCATGTGGCCGATGTTCGTCCACCGCGCCTCGGGCCGGCGCGGCAGGGAATAGTGCGTGAACAGGTAGCCATCCTCCCACTGAGCGTCGGCGATCGAGTCGATCACATCGTCCGTGTAGGCCTCCAGTTTGGGATCCGGGTCTTTCTGCAAGGAATATGCGGTGCCTTCAATGATCTTGTACACATCGGAATCGTTGAAGAAAGTGCCCGTGAAGCCACCCGGCTGCCGGCCGGCGGCCCTGCGGAAATTGTCCAGACGTCGCGAATCCCCGCCGCCGGCGGTTGTGGAGTGTTCACACTTGCCCCAGACATGCGGCAGACTGGCCTTGCGGTTGATGTCCATGCGCTCCCGCCAGAGGCCCTCGGCAATATCCACCTGGGTGAAAGGCACCGCTTGGACGAACCGGTCGGGCTGGATGAAGCGGGGCGCCGACGGATCGAGCGGGCTCGTCTGATCGTACCGCTGCGTGTTGAGGACTATATCGTCAAACCAGATCCGGCCCTGTCCGCCGGAGGTTGGGTTTTTCGGATGTCCCACAGCCAGCGCCATCTTCTTGACGCTGTGCAGACGAAAGGCCCCGTGGTTCGCAGGAAGGGCCTGCAAGTCGATATCCCAGCGGGTCCACTCGGGACGGCGCAGGTTGGCCGGATCGCCGTCATAGGGGACAACCGTCCGGCTGGTGCCCCAGTCGTTGTCCTCGAAAAAGATGCACAATGCTTCGGATGAATTCGCGGGATCGCCCTTGAAATACACCGTCAGCCACCGGAACGAGTGTTCGGAATTCATCCAGTCCTGGGTGTTCGCGAAGGTGTATTCCACCGTCGAATAATAGGGCGAGGCGGCATTGTCGTAGTCGAGTTGTAGCGCTTTGTGGCCCGTGCGCGAATGGTCGGTGGCCAGATTCGCCGTCGCGCTGCCGCCGGCACGCCAGTCGGCCGTCAGCTCGGCCGTCGAGTGATAGGCATCGAAGTCGCCCAGCACCCGGTTGTACGTGGTGAAAGCCCACATGTCACCTCGATGGATCTGGTCGCCCGCCACTTGATCGACGCGCCAGTAATAGGTCGTTCCATCCTGCAATCCCTTCACGTCGTATGAGATCACGTCGCCCGCCAGCCGCCCCTTGTACACGCCCGCTTTGGACGCCAGACCCGGGTGCGCAGCCTCAACCGCCTCGCGGGAGGCCCCAAAATAGACATCGTGGTGGGTCGCGCCGGCACCGGGGATCCAGGACAACGTCGTTTCGAGCGGAACGTTCCGGACGCCGTCATCGGGACCCTGCAACCGGGCGATCTTGACCTGGCCGCCCATCTCCAGTATGAAATCGGCGAAGGTCACATGGCCCTGGTTGTTGGTGTATGTCGCCTGAAAGAGGCCGACCTGCAAGGGTACATTCGCAAGATCGGTCCGCAAAATCGGGGAGCAGGCCAACTCGGTCCAGGTCACGCCATCGGGACTGTGGCGGAGAAAGAACAGGCCGCCTGTTCGTTGCATCTGGAGGTACTTGTCTGCGTTCGCGCCCTGTTCGTTCGTGCAGACCTCATGCCGCTGGGCGCCGTCGGCCATGCGTGCATAGATGCCGCCATAGAGCGGGAAATAGTCGATGCTGATCCATCTTTCTCCCCGTTCCGCGTCATCGAAGTCGGCCGCACGGGCCATGATCCCGCCGTTGTTATATGCGATAGTCTGGTAATCGACCACGCGGATCGTGGCCTTGAAATCCCCGGTGACCGTCTTGTATAGGAGCGGTCCCAGCGGACCGCCGCGCGCTTCATAACGGCCTCGCGACGACTGCAACGTGAGCACGTTGTCCGCCGCGGCAATCCGGTCGGCTGTCTGCCCGCGGCCCCGGCCGAGGAAGCCCTCCCATCCAGTACCATCCACGCCCTGAGCCAGATAGTCATGGTTGACGCGGAAATCATCGGAAAACGTCCCGGCCGCGTCGGCGGATCCGGTCTTGAAGCTCCACACCGAACCCCGCCAGAGTCCCGGCGTCATCTCCTCGTTGATCTGATCCACCCGCCAATAATAGGTCCGGTCCTCCGCGAGGTCCGACAGGGACAGGCTGGGGCTGCTGACGACATGGACCTGGACATTCGGGTGATTGCGATAGAATGCCTCCGCTACCTCCTCTTGCCGCGTGCCGACAAACACCAGATGACCGTCTGTGGCCTGCACCTGACTGCCCGCTCGCCAGGTTAACCGCACGGAGGTCCCTGCCTGCGATGAACCATCGGGTGGTCCCGGATAAGAAGCCTCCGACATTCGTGTCGAACGGGCCTCTTCAGAACCTCGGACACCGGTGAGCAACCACGGGGCTGCCCCCGAAAACAATACCCATATCGGCAGGACGTACAGAAGCGGTCGCTTGGGCATCATTGCCCCCTTTCCTCTTGTCAATATCGGTCGGGTCCTTCCGTTCGACCCTTGACGAAACGGGGCCCAAGTCGGTCGACCCAAGCCCCATCCCATTGCGAGACAGCATTCGAGTGTAGCTGTAACCTCCAAAGGAATGTACAGCACGCTGTTCTGTCATGTACGATGCACTGCGATAAAGGCCCCGGTCGCACTCGTCCGGCGACCGGGGCTGAACCTTCTTCTTGAGACCCTTACGGCTGACTCGTCTCGATGCTGAACATCTCAAACGCGGCGTAACCTGCGCTGGTTGAGAAAACCGCGTGGTGCAGACCGACCTGGACAGGCAGTCCGTCGAAGTCGTTGCGCTGCAGCGGGGACCGGGCCATCTCCTGCCACGTCTGCCCATCCGCACTGACCCGGAAGTGGAACGTGTTGCCCGTTCGTTCGATCTGCAGCCACGGGTGCAGGTTCCATCCGAGACCGTTGTGGCCGTTCTCTACTCGCACGCCATCGTTTGCGCTGCGAACGAAGTTGCCGCAGTTCCAGATCGGGAAGTAATCCAGCGAAACCCAATCCTCGCCGGGACCGGCGTCGGCATCCTCGACGTTGCGCACCATCAGACCACAGCTATTGTGATAGACCCAGGCGTCCGGCGTCCCGGCGTACTCGGCCACTTTCGCGGTGGCGACGAAATCGCCCGCCACCACCTTGTACAGCAGCAGACCCAGCGGACTCCACGGCCCCGACCAGACGCTGTTGGTGGATCCAAGATAGAGCAGGCCATCCCGACTCATCGAGGTATCCGCGACCACCTGGATATCGTTCACATCGCCGACCAACCCGTCATAGGCGGTTCGCGCGACGCCGTCGGCCACGAAATCGTGCGGCGTGCCGAAATCGTCCTGGAACTTGTGCGTCGCCAGCACGAACTCATCGAACGCCGCATACCCCACGGCGCCGGAATAGACCGCGTGGTGCAGCCCGATCTGGACGGGCAGATCGTGGAAATCCTCGCGCACAAACGGATCGCCGAGGTCTTCCCACGTCTCGCCGTCGGCGCTGGTCCGGGCATAAAACGTGTTGCCCTTGCGCTCCAACTGGAGATATGCGTGCGCGTTCCACGCCTTGCGGTTGTTTCGCGGCTCGGTGCGAACGCCGTTGTCGGCCACGCGCACCATGTTCCCGCAATTCCAGATGGGGAAGTAATCCACGCTGATCCAGTCCTCGCCCTCGTCGGCATTGGGATCGGTCACCTTGCGCGCCATCAGGCCGCCACTATTGTGATACACCGGGGTTTCCGCCGTGCCCGCATAGCCGGTGACCTTCACGGTGGCCACGAAGTCGCCCGCGACGACCTTGTACAGGAACGGACCCAGCGAACTCCACGGGGCCGACCAGACGCTGCCGCTCGACTCCAGATAGAGCTGGCCCGGATAGCCGGGGTGGGCGGTGGTCATCGCATTGGCGGTCTCGTTCACATCGAGCCCCACGAGACCATCCCAGAACGTCCCTTCCACCCCCTCGATCAGAAAATCACGCGGCAACTCGAAGTCCTCCCGCACGGGGAACGTGGTGGCCACAATCTCCTCGCCGGCCACGAAGGACCAGATGTCGCCTTCATGCGTGCTCCCGTCGGATGCGATCTCATCCACGCGCCAGTAGTAGGTGGCGCCCCGGACCAGCTCCATCTCCACGAGATAGCTGGTCTCGGCCTGCGTGGCCATCCATTCCAGATTGTCCGGATCCGGGCCAAAGAACACGTCGTGCGCGAGGGCCGTGTCGCCCGCGACCCACTCCAGCAGCACGTCGCCCACCACGCGAGCGCCGTCCTCCGGACTCTTGAGAACGGCCTTGAGCTGCGCAAACGACTCCACGTGGAACTCGTCGAACGCCGCGTAGGCAGGGTTGTTGGAATAGGCCGACTGGAACACCCCGACCTGCAGCGGAATGTCGGCCAGATCGTTCCGCGTCAGCGGTGATTGGGCCATCTCCGTCCAGGTGACGCCGTCGGCGCTGGTGCGGAGGTGAAGCTTGTTGCCCTGTCGCTCGATCTGCAGCCAGGCATCCAGGTTCCATGCACGACCATTGTGGCCGTGTTCGGTGCGGATGCCGTCGTCGGCGCTGCGAACGAAGTTGCCGCAATTCCAGATCGGGAAATAATCGAGGGAGACCCAGTTTTCACCAGGGCCGGCGGCGCCATCCGGAAAGGCACGGGCCATCAAGCCGGCGTTGTTGTGATAGACCGGGGTCTCCGGAGTTCCCGCATAATCGGTGACCTTGACCGTGGCGATGAAATCGCCTTCGACCACCTTATACAGGAACGGGGGCATCGTCGTCCATGGAGGTGTCAAGGCCGCTCCCACCGACTCCAGGTACAACTGACCCGGCCGGGCAATCGAGGCATTGATCGCCGCGGCGGTCTCGCCGGCGCCAAGACCCAGGAATCCGTCCCACCCGGTGTCCGTCACTCCATCGGTCAAATAGTCGTGCGTGGCGTCAAAATTGTCGATGAACGCCGCCGCCCAGGTCGTGCCACACTGCACCAGGAACAAGGCGACGCACAGCAGGGATAACAACCTTTTCATGCTAGACCTCCTTCAATAGAATTCTCAAGACTGTTTCTTTGTATCCGGCCCAAGCCGACTATGCTTGCCGCATTTGCCATGCTCCTCTGCCCAGCCGCACAACGATCTCAGAGGCGGCGCTATCCAACCGGCTCCCTGTTTCCGGACACAGACGAAGACAAAACCCTCCGGCGCACCGGGCGCCGGAAGCGTCACTGTGTCAGTGAGGGAAATCCTTTCTACCTTGATCCTGCATTGATGCGACGGACAGAATGTCGAACTCGCGTCATGCTGGCGCACAAGTGATGGATCCGAAGCCATCATTCGATGAACATCGGGCCCGGCACAGTCCTGACGCACAGGCCCATACCCATCCTACCTTGTCCTCCACTCACTCCGTCGAGGCAGGCTGGTGCCACACAACAAGCACAGTGGGCAGCGCACATCACCCCGGCGACCATATAGAATCACCGAGCGGCGCGTGGCACACAACCTGCTCTACACCAATCTGTATTATCGGCGGGAGCGGGGACAAGAGCAATGCATAATCGCGTTTTTCATTAACCACTTTGCGAGCTACTGCCGGTCGTTACGAGGCCGGAACAAGGCAGGCACACCCCGCAAGAACAACCGGCGGCCGAAGCCAGGAGCAGGGCCCCGTGGCCCCGCGCGTGACCGCAGGACGGTGATCCTGGCGACGAAGCCGCGGATGCGGCGGCACCTGAAGGCGGCCCAGTTCCGGGAACTCAAGACGCTGGAAGACTTCGCTTGGCAGTTCAACCCCTCGATCAAGAAAAAGGCATGTGTACGATCTGGCCAGTTGCCGCTTCATCTGCGAAGCGAGGGACTCCCTCTGGTTAGGGCCACCAAGGACGGGGAAAAGTCATCTCTGCCAGGCCCTCGGCTACCAGGCGATCAAGCTGGGCTTTGTGGTGCTCTATCGCTCGATCTTCGACGTCGTGCGGGACTTCCTGGAAGATGCGGCGTTCGCCGGCGCCAACACCTGGGTCAAAACACGCCTGTTGCACATCCTCAATCAGATCCCAGCCAACGTCTGATCGCCGAATCTTATGCACCGTTAGGGATAAGTGAGATCTGGCAGAGGATCGATATGTCGGACCCCCGCCCCTGACGTCCATTCCCACTCCTGGTCCGGAACATCGTTTCATTCGTTCTCCAAGACCTTGAACGCGTAAATACCCGCCGGATTTTCAGGACGCTGGCAGCCTGTGATCGTGATTCTCACCCATGCGGCCCTGGTCTGCCGAACATCCCGGTGCGGACTGACCGCGACCGGAAACGATTCTGTCTTGTCCGCGAATACCGTCCAGGCCTGGCCGTCCAGAGAGGTTTCGATCCTGTACGTGTACGACAAGGTCGGATATTCGAAACTGGTTTCCACCCGTGCAATCTCCCACGTGTCGTTCAGATCCACGGTCAAGGTCTGCGGATAGGTATTGTCCGCGGCCTGCCACTTGCTGGCGAAGTTGTGATCCAGAGCATACTCTGCACAGTAAAAGCCGTTTCTCACGCTGGTGGCGCGGGCATATTTGCCCCGGGCCACATCCCGGTCCGGCGCCGGCGCTGGCAACAGCGGTCCCACGCCGGTTTGAGTGGGGACAACCGGCTTGAGTGTGCCGTCTTCGTTGAATTCCAGTCGATCCGAACAGGTCTGGCGAAACACGCCCTTGGCATCTTCATGGGGCTGGTTGTGCTGGTGGTAGACGATGTAATACCGGTCTTTGAACTTCAGCACGGAATTGTGGCCCGGCCCCTTGGTGGTCTGCTCGGCATTGGACCGGAGCAGGACATTGTCCTTCGGCATGGTGAAGGGCCCGAAGGGGTGTTCCGCCATGGCGTAGTGGACGGAATAGGATCCGTCATGCAACGCCCCGGACGAATAGAGCAGGTAATAGACGGCGTTGCGTTTGATCATATACGAGCCCTCGACAAAATCGGTGAGATAGGGCCCATCCGAGGCATCCACGGCATTGGCCGGTTCGGAGCCTTGGCCTCGCACGGACGAGGCCGTGACCGGCCTGTCGCGGGAGACCAGCGTGTTGTCGGAATACACATCGAAACTGTACAGCCCTGCCCAGTGGCCTTCACACGCGGTCATGGTGATCCGAACGTAGCGTCCCTTGGCGGAACCGGTGTCTGTGTACCCGTCGCCCGCCTGCTCGGTGCGGTTGGCGGTGCGATCCGCGAAGATTCGCCAATCCGCGTTGTCCTCGGAGGTTTCGATCTTGTAGCCATACACGACGTGGCGGAACTCCGGGCGTGTCACGATCCGGGTTATCGTCACCGATTCGCCCAGATCGACCGTCAACCACTGGGGCA
Organism: Sedimentisphaerales bacterium; assembly: GCA_035476995.1. Taxonomy (GTDB): domain Bacteria; phylum Planctomycetota; class Phycisphaerae; order Sedimentisphaerales; family Anaerobacaceae; genus PLanc-01. Next base: position 8,905 of record DATIKY010000017.1, read on the forward strand.
GGTCTCCCCCATCGGGCAGCCACTTGGTGCCCTTGAGGAAATGGACCGGGCCGTCGATGTCCTTGAGATCCGGTGTCAGTCTGGCAGCCATGGCTTCGGACCATCCCCAGTACATGTAGGCCTGGCCGTCGTCGTCGACGAAGGGATGTGCATCCATATTGTAGGCCGCCACAATGCGGCCCGCCTTGCCTCCGCCGCTGACGATCGGAGTGTTGTCCTCCCGGAGATTACGCCATGGACCCGCCGGGGAGTCGGCCACGGCGATCCAGGTGTCGTACCCGCCGGATCGGGTAATGAACTGATAGTACCGGCCTCGGTATTTCAGAATGTCCGGCGCCCAAATATCGCCGTTGAACTGGCCGTAGACCGGCCAGTTGGTCAAAGTCATGTTCCAGTTGACAAAATCCTCTGAAACCCAAACCGAGGCCCGGCCGTAGGCGCCGGCCGCATTCTCCATGGAGGTTGCATAGATGTAGAACCGGCCTTCATCGTAGAGGATGTGCGGGTCCGGGAACATCCCGGGCAGGATAGGATTGCCTGTGTAGGGTCCAGAGGCATATACGTTCACCGCAACCTTGGCATCAGAGTTCTCCGTCCCATGGCTCACGTGAAGATTGAAAACATAGCATCCTGGAACTTGAGCCACGGCCCAAGTGACCGGCGACTCGGGCCGTTCAATCACCGCAGGGGCCGGACCGCTGACCTGAGTCCAGCGACAGGGGTAGTCATTCTCGACCACGCTGGCCAGCAGCAGCTTGTTGGGCAGGATCGTATAGCATCCCAAGCCCACACTGACGGGCGAAGAGGCTTGCGTCGATGTCGCCTGCGTGCCGACCGCCTGAAGTGTTAAGAGCCAACTGTTCACCAGCAGCATGCCAATCTTGAACATGAGCATTCCTTTCGTTCTATGTCGTCGAGTGACTACATGCTTTCGTCGGGGAGCCTCATTCGTACACCAACCAGGCCGTCGCGGTACAGTCGGTATCGGCGGCCACGCGGAGCCAGTAGGCTCCAAAGGCGACAGGGAATGTGTGGTGCGTTGCGGCGCCGGGCGCAACGGGGAACGAGCGGTAGGTGACCCAGTGTCCGTCGCCGGTGATATCCACCTCCACGTGCATCGTGACGGTCAGCGGGTGGGCATGCGAGAGCGTGAGCCGCTTGGCATCGTAGCCGGTCATGAGATAGGGGTCGGAAGGGGTATCGGCCTCGACGGGCGAATCTCTCCATGGGCCGCCGCGACCGACGGCCTTGCCGAACTTCCAGAGATCGTCCACCACGCCGACCCACAGCGCGGCCCGGCCATCGTCGGAACGGATGATGTGGCGGTTGCCTGCGCCGCCCTGGATGCCGGTCAGGACGAGCAGCCCACGATAGGAGCAGTAATCCATGATTCGACGGTTGTGCGTTGTGATGGGGCGGATCTTCGCAAACCCGCCGGCGTTCTCGGCCGGCAGTTCGTAGAACGTGCCATGGCAGTTGAACAGGTCTCGCTCGGTAACCACTTCTCGATCGATGCGGAGCAGGCCCACGCCGGTGAGGTCGTCAAACGCGGGATCACCCATGGGAAGACGCCAGCGCCGGCCGGAATCATCGATGTAGAGCACCGAGGCGGCATCAACGCTCAGGATGCCCTCTGGAATCGCCATGTTCCTCTTCAGCCATTGGTGCGCCTGGCCATCCTCGACGCGACGAAGCTGCATGCTCCCATTGAGCTCATAATAGCCGATGTCTTCGTTCGCCTGGCCGCCAGCCTTGACGGCGGCGAACGCCAGCGTCCGGAGGTTCTCACCGCGCGGCCGGATGATGCCCGCTACCGACTCGCTCTCGTCCGCCTGTGCCAAACCAGTGAACAGGGGCGCGGCTTCGGACGTGCGTGAATCGACATCGGCGTAATAGAAGAAGACGGTCACGTCCCGACAGTCGCGATCCGTCCGCACGCGAATCCACTCCCCTGGCCGATCTGTCGGGAACTCGAACCATGCGTAACCTCGTGCGGGGACGGTGACCGCTTGCAGACGCATCCACTGTCCGTTCCCGGCGGCGTCGATCTCGAACTCAAAGGTCAGGGGCTCGGCCGCACTATGGACCAGATGCACACCCCGGCGGTCATAACCTGCGAAGAGGTAGGGATCGGACCATTCGCCGGCCTGCACGCTGTCGTTCATCCACACTGCGCCGCGTCCCAGGGGTGAACCCAGTTGGTCCAACAGACCAGGGTCGGCAAACCACAGGTTCGAATGCGACTGGCCAGGAGCTGCCACGTTGCCCTTGGCCTTGCGTGTGTTGAGGAACTCGCTGCGGGCAGCATCGTCGCAGCCAAATACGAGCCGGTGTTCCCAGCGACAGAAGTCGCCGATCACCTTGAGGTAGGTCGAGCGGGAACGGATGCCTGCAGTGTTGCGGGTCGAGAACGTCCGGGGGAAACGCCAGAATGTGCCGTGCATGGTCATCAGCAGATCGTCCTGGCCGACATCGCGGATGCGCGGCCACTCGGTGTTCCAACCATGACCTCCGTCGTACGTGTGCGCGGCCTTGGGCAGTCGGAAGGCGTGCCATGCGCCACCATCCAGCAGCATGAGGAGCAGGGAGCGGTGGTCCCAGCCGATGCTCCAGACGGGATCGGTGTCGGGATTCGCATTGCCGTAGATGCCGCCCGGGCCGGTCACGTCGCAGAACTGGTTGCGACGGACCACGGTCCAGGTCTGACCGTCCCACTCGGCCAGGCAGCCGGAGGGGACATCGGGCCGCCGCATTGCTTCGGCGCTGCGATCGCCATTGTTGGCATAGATGACGCGACCCTGGCCGGTGTAGGCGCCCTTGCCGTGGTAGCCGGGCAGTAATGCGCCGGCGTGGTCGCCCTCGTCCCGGTTGGCGTCGCGATAGAGTTCCTTCACCGCCAGCGTGTGCACGTTCACCTCGTAGAAACCTTCCTCCATAGTGGCGTAGTAGACCCGATTGGCCGGATCGGTGAGGTGACGCATGGTGGCGGTGTGTCGACCGAACATGGTCGTGTAGGGGATGGCGCGAACGTTGCGCTGGGCATCGATGGCGTACGGACCGATGAAGAGCTGGTTGGACTCGCGATGGATCATCCGGTTGGCGGGCGTGCCCCCGATGCTTTCGGGCCGGATCGTCACCGCAAGAGAGCGATCGACCTCGTACAGCTTGTCGGAGGAGCCGCCCGGCAGGTGCGGGCCGTAAGTCAGGAACCACAGCCGGTCGGCCCATGGCACCACGGCGCCCGTGCCACACTCGCCCTGTTCGTTGAAGTAGGCCAGATGCGGATAGATGCCTGAGAATTGTAGATTGCTGCCCGCGATATCCGCCGACACAACCACCCGCCGCCGCAGTCCCTCCGTCGTGCCAGCGATGTCACCCAGCCCTGAGTCATCCGCGTGGTCCAGGGCAGCCGGAACAGAACACATGGCCAAAATACACAGAAATCTATTCATTGAGACTCCTTCATCGAATCAGGCACAGCACTTGCATCAGCGTGCTTCCGTTCTTCGCAGACCTGGCTCAGGGCAAGCACTCGTCATGGCAATGGGTCTTCTGGCGGTACTTGGGATAGCGCCGTGTCAGCAACTCCGCGGGCCAGAACGCCCCGGATGCACCGCAGCGTTTCCGTTCCGCCCAGATACATGTCATCCCCCACAAATGCCATCCGTCCGCCCGTCCCGATGGACCCAAGGAATTCGATCTTGGTGTCCGCAGGGTTGATGCGCGCCAGGCAACCGGCCATGAACGTCCAGACCTTGCCGTCGGGGCCGAGCCGAAAGTCCCATGGATCCCACTGGTGGCCGCCCACGTCAATCGGAATGGGAAAGGGCAGGGTTCTGGTGAACAGCAGCCGACGTTCCACCGCATCAACGCCGTAGAGAATGCTGGACCCCTTCGGATCGGCGGGGTCTTCCGTCCAGCCCAGCACGCGCCCTCCGCCGACGGTCACCAGCGGCCCGGTGCACCGGCTGCCGGGAATGGGAGACAGCGTATCGGGATAGAGTGTGTCTGTTATCGTGTTGAAGAAGAACAGCCTGGCGTCGGCCGCTCGGGCGAGTCCCTGCTCGCGGTTCTCCACGGGCAGCGTGGAGATCACGAGTACGCGTCCCTCGTCGGCAGCGGTCAGGTAACGGATCTGGCTGGCGGAGAACGCTCTCCACAGGCCGCCCTCCTCCCCGGTGCGCGTATCCATCCAGCCCAGGCCACCCCAGTTGCCTTCGCGCATCCACACGCCGCCGAAATAGACCTTTTCATTCGCCGCCGCAGCCGCCAGCATCTTCTTGGCGCCGGACTCTTTCAGGTACATCAGACGCCGGGGATTGCTCTGGGGATCTTCCTCCGCGATAACGCGAAAAGTACCGGCAGGTTTGTTGGCAGTCCACGGGCGGGTCGGGTCCAGAACATAGACGGGGCCGCTCGGGTACCCGCTCATGTAGACTTTGCCGTCGCAGATCACAGTGGCATAGTGGCTCAACCCGCACTGGCCCGGATGCTCGCTGCGGCCCGTACGCGGATCGTGGAAAAAGTTGCCCTGATAGTGGCCAGCAGTGCCCATGATGCGACCATCGGGTAATTCGATGAGCCGGTCGATCCTGAGAGGGTACATGGAGACCGCATAGCGTATCGCACGCCAGCCCGCTGCCCGCATCTCGGCGTCTGAGGGTGGTGCCGGCGGCGGCTCGTCATTGTTGTTCACGGCTGGCGCGGGTCGATCCCCAGCCGCCGCCGCTTTGTCCGCCGCCGTGCGGTACCACAGGACAGCCTCCCCCTTTTCATTGGGTCTGACCGCCACGAGGGACACCTCGGGCACCGGTGGTGAGGCCGACTCCGGCGCCATCTGCGGCCAGGGCGGAATCGGTTGATCCCCCGACATAAGGACCGCCCTGCCCTGGTACAACCAGAAGCGTTCGTCCAGATTGCCGCCGTCGGCCCTGCGTGTGCGTGAGAAACCGCTGGCGCCACCGCGGTCTTGACTCACCGCCAGGTGGCCATCGGGCGACTCGTTTGTGCGCAGCACTTCGGTACGCCCGGTCTGGCGGTCGAAGGCTACCAGGTACCACGGGGTCTTACCGCTGGCGATGTAGATAAACCGCTCATCCGCCGCCATGCTGTAGGCCCAGCAGGGATGAGGGGCATGGCTGGGACCCAACGGGCCGTAGGCGGTCACGGACAACGTGTTCGGATCGATGCGCACGGCGATGACGCTCCCGGAGGGATGCGAGCCGGCGCAGTAGATCATGCCGTCGGGCCCGAGTACCATCGGATGGGTCTCGCCCAAAAGGTCCGCGGGCATCGAGACGGCGTTGAGCGTGAAGGCGTCGGCGGCCGGATCGTACATGCAGACCTGCTGACGCAGATTCCCATCAAGAATCGACAGGAACAGCCTGCCATTGGACGCAACGACGGCGGGCGCCAAGTGGAAGTTCGCATACGTTGCACCGGTGTCGACTGTCTTGACATTTCCTGTGCCGAGGTCCATGAGCACCAGCGTGTTGGGGCCGCCGTACTGCTTGAAATACACCTGCATGAGATCCCAAGTCGTGCCATCCGCGTTGGGCACACAGTAGCGGTTACCGACGGTGACGGTCTTCACCGGCTGGGAAATCGCCTCGACGGTGATCTCGAGGGCGGCCGCCGAAGAAAGAACGCAAGCCATACACATCACAAGAGAGAACACAAAGCAAGCAACCCGGCCCAACACTGTATTGATGAACCCATACATAATCCGATTTTCCCCATATGTCCTTCTGCCGGCGACGATGCCGGTCTTCTGAAACATGAATGTACTGCCATGCCCTTGGGGAATTCAAGTCCAGAATGCTTCCATGTGTACCTGTCAAGTCCCAATGAGATCGCCAAAACCCTCGAGCAGGAGTGGCTCAAATGTGTTCCGCAGATCGAGGGGTCTTGACCATCTCACGTCCGCGCTCCAGTAACGCGAGTAGCGATGGTGGTGGAGTTGATGGGACGGCATCAGCCTGATCTGCCGGCCATCCGGGGTCTGAGCAGTAGGGCTGATCGCTCGACCGTTAACCCGGATATTCCATCTGTATCGAGCGTTTGAGCGGACTGCTGAAATCTTGCCATCGCAAGGCGACGTGACGCCTGGCGGCACGTTGTATATGCACAGTCACCGCGTGCCGAAATACACTCTCCACGCTTGCCAGGCCCGGTTTCAGCCTTTCTCAACAACGAACGCCCCCTGTCCCCTTCCCTCACATCTTTCGTCCTGATTTCGAAGCTAACGGGCTGACATCTCTCAGCTTGCGGCCCGACGAGCTTGTGCGTCCTACGAGTTCTACCCATGTGGCTATCTGCACCCCACGTCCGAAAACGAGACTCTGCCCGTCAAGGCGGGCCTTCTTTCACTCCAGAGGTGTTCAACCCGCATAACCGGCAGGCCGATAAGACAGGAACAGGAGTACCACAAGGAGCAGGCACCATGATCGGGACAGTCTCCAACGTAGCGGACTGGCTCGGCCGAGACCTGCCGGATTGGGAGGCACGACCAAATGCGAGTCGGCGTAGTGGGTGTGGGGTATGTCGGTCTGGTGACAGCGGCCTGCCTGGCCGATTCGGGCACGGATGTGATCTGTGTGGATAGTGACGAAGAGAAGATCCGCAACCTGCGAGACGGCGCTATTCCGATCTACGAGCCCGGCCTGACAGAGATCGTCGATCGGACACGGACTACCGGACGGCTACAGTTCACCACTTCGCTGGCCGAGGCGGTCGAGAAGTCGCTGCTGCTGTTCATCGCCGTCGGAACGCCGAGCGCAGAGGACGGCTCGGCAGATTTATCCGCCGTGTTCCGCGTCGCCGCCGACATCGCCGATCGTATGGACGGCTACCGCATCCTGGTGGTCAAGAGCACGGTCCCGGTCGGCACGCACAAGCGGGTCGTCGAGGTCGTGGCCGGCAGAACGAAGCAACTGTTCGACTGCGTCAGCAATCCAGAGTTCCTCAAGGAAGGCTCGGCCGTCGATGACTTCATGAAACCCGAACGAGTGATCGTCGGGGCGACCGATCCGAAGGTGCAAGAGATCATGCGCCATCTGTATGCACCTTTCATGCGTCGTGGCAACCGGATGATCTTCATGGACCCGGCCAGCGCTGAACTGGCCAAGTATGCGGCCAATTGCATGCTGGCGACGCGGATTTCGTTCATGAACGAGTTGAGTGCGCTCTGCGAGAAGGTCGGGGCCGATATCGAACTCGTCCGCGCCGGTATCGGCAGCGATGCGAGGATCGGCAATGCCTTCCTGTTCGCCGGCGTGGGCTTTGGCGGAAGTTGTTTCCCCAAGGACGTTCGGGCCCTGATTCACACGGGCGACAGCCACGGCTGCCCGATGGAGATCGTCAAGGCAGCCAAACAAGCGAATCAACGGCAGCAGGAACGCTTCGCCCGGCGCGTGATCGATTACTATCAACCGAGGAGCGGCCAGACCACCCTTGCGGTCTGGGGACTGGCGTTCAAGGCGCGGACCGACGACATTCGCGAGTCGCCCGCCGTCTTCTGTGTCGAGCGATTCATCGAGGCCGGCATCGCCGTCAAAGCACACGATCCCGGAGCGACGCACACGGCGAAGGCGCATTTTGGGGACCGAATCGCGTTCTGCAACGACTACTACGACACGCTGAGCGGCACCGATGGGTTGGTGGTTCTAACGGACTGGCAGCAGTTTCGCAACCCCGACTTCGAGCGGATCGCCCGCAGCCTCAATCGGCCGGTCCTCTTCGACGGCCGCAACCTGTACGAGCCGTCGTACGTCAAGGATAGGGGTCTCGAATACCACTGCCTGGGCCGACCCTATTAGTAACTATCTCAAAAGGCTCAGGCGATGGAGACGGCGATACCAGAGCAGGCCGCAACACAATTGGATCAGGCCCAGGTAGTTGCATGATTTCTTGGCGTATCGAATCAGAATCGCGCGACACTTGCTCATCCAGCCCAGC
>DATIKY010000018.1:0-10556 GCA_035476995.1 Sedimentisphaerales bacterium
ATTGACGTTAACGCAACAGCGCAACGCCAAGGCCGCCCGCAGCCATCGTCGTCGAACCATCGCTCGTTTACACGCCATCGGCATCAAACTCAAAGACACAATCAAATGTCACTGGAGACTTCCATAGCGTTGTAGTACTAAGGTGGCGGCCAGAATGGCCGATGCCGCTTCTGACGGTGAATGGACCGATCGGCAAGCAGTCAAGGTGCTCACCCTGGAGCACCACATGGCGGCGCGCAGAGGGGGCTTCGACGGTTTCTTCGTGCCGCTCTACGGCATCTCCAGTTTCAGGACGGGTCTCCTTGATGGAACTCTTAGCGGAGTCGCCTTCTTCGCGCAGCAGGTTCTGCCCTTGGTCCGGGCCCTGCGAGCGAAGGACCGGTTTGCTGTTGCTCAGGCCGTCAAGGATCACTCCCCGATGGTGTCACGTGAGGCGCTACGTGCGAGTACATCTCCATTGGAGGAGATCCGAAAAGCGGGGCGATGTGTGCAGTCCGTCTTTTCCTTGTGGGACGACGGGGCTAATCCACTCCTGATCGATGTCCTTAAGATGATTTCGGACAACGGGCTATTTACGGTGCCCGATGTATTTGCACCAATCCTGCACCACAGTACTGTGGCGGGAGAGACAGAGGGTTCAGGGGATGATAGGAACCCGTCAATCGATGCATGGAGGGAAGCTCTTTCTGCCCCCTTCAGCCAGTTCCATGCGTACGTGGAGTACATCTCTGACAGGTCGCCATTTGGAACGCACCAAGGTATCAAAGGGCTGCAGTTTCCCCGGGTGATGGTGATTCTCGACGACAACGAAGCCCGTGGCTTCATGTTCAGCTATGACAAGCTGCTGGGTGTGAAGGCACCATCTGCAACTGATGAGAAGAACATACAGGAAGGCAAAGAGACCTCGGCTGAAAGGACTCGCCGGCTGCTCTACGTGACATGCAGTCGAGCACAGCGGAGCCTAGCTGTTGTTGTTTACACAGAGGAAGCGGCCAAGGTTGTCACGTACGTGACCGGTGTTGGCTGGTTCGAGGAAGATGAGATCGTTTACCTGTGATGCAGGCAGATCTCCGTGGATGGTCTGGCAGAAAGCACATATCCAACAAGCCGTTGCTCGCGACGGCTCACAGCCGTGCGAGAACGGTGTCGTTCGGGTGGGGGGTATGATAGATGCGGCTTACGCCGGCCGGCTGAGGAAGCCGATCGTGGATTCCATGATGCGGGCCTGGAAGGCTTCCTGCCGGGTTTCCTGGCTCTGGCTTTGGAGGTCGTCGAGGTTGGCCTGGCAGAATCGACAGCCCAGGACCTTGAGGTGGAACTCGACGTACTTGTGCCAGTCGGGCTCCAGGGTCCCGAGCATGTAGGCGCCGATGGTGTTTCGCTTGGGGCAGCTGAAGCGGTAGTATTCCCACAGGTCGGTCAGCAGCGAATCCGGGATCGGCTCTTCCGTGTCGCGGGCATCCTGCCCGCGATTCGAGGGCGGGGCGCCCTCGCCACGTGCCCTGCGGTCTCCGGCCCCCAGCCTGCGGGCGACGTTCTCCTTGATCTGCTTGAGGTTGCGGTGCTTGATCAGGGCGACGGCCTTCTCGTCGAGCCCCATCCGCTTGGCCACGTCCTTGTTGGGGATCTGGCAGTAGAAGAGCATCTCGATGATCTGGAGGTCGCGGAAGTTGAGGTTCTTCTTCAGGCCGTCGACCACGTCGGAGAGGGCCTCGGCCAGAACGGTCTTCTGCATGTCCTGCTGCTCGTCGGCCCGCGCGTACCAGCTCGCGGTCTGGGCTGGGCTTTCGACGATGTCCAGCAGGTCGGAAGAGCCCTCCTCGCGGTCGCTGTCCCAGGCGTCCTGAATCAGGCAGACCTTGCGGGCCCCCGCGCTGCGGTAACTGTCGATGATCTTGCGGCGGATCAGGGCGAAGAGGTAGGTTTCGAGGTCGCATTCGCCCCGATACTTCGCGATGCTTCGAAGGAAGGCGATAAACGTCTCCTGGACCACGTCCTCCGCGTCGGCGCGCTGCGGGAGCTTGGCGCGGGCGAAACGCACGAGCCGACCCTGGTAGCGACCCACGAAGTCGGCCCACACCTGCCCATCGCCCTGCCGGATGCGATCCAGGAAGTATTGTTCGCCCTTGGTTACGGCCATAGAGAGTTTCAAGTTGGAAGTTTGAAGTTGGAAGTCGAAGCCCTTGAAACTTCAAACTTGAAACTTCAAACTCATTGAACGATCATCAGGATCGAGACGATGGCGACAATCGCCAGAACCACGCCCGCGATCCTCAGCGACCATTCATAATACCCGCGCGTGGCCATGTTGAGGAAGAAATAAATCAGGCCGATCAGCACGAGCACGCCCACGGCGGACAACGCCATCCGGGCCCAGCTCATCCGCACTTCGCGGGACTGGTGCACCTTCACGGCCGACAACTGCGACAGCTTCGGGCCGGAGACGTCGATCAGCATCGCCTGCCGCCAGACCTTGCCCGTCGTGGTGTCGAAGCTCTGCACAAAACGATCTGCGACGAACCCGCCGTTGAGCACGTCCACGGTCGAGATCGGGGGCCGACCCAGTTCCGCGAGACTGCGGCCCGTCTGCCTGCCCAGGGCTTCCGTCAGGCGCGACCTGACGTCGTCGAGGGCTTGCTGGTTCGCCTCGCTCTCGCTCGTGCAGGTTCCGCTCGATCGGGCGATAATGAACGACTCGTTCGGCCTGGCGCTGGCATAGGCTCCGAAGCCATCGACCCAGGGCTTGTCCACGTAGTCCGCTTCCGCGGTGGTGCGTCTGGCTTCCGTAAAGGCCGTCGCGAGGACTCGGATCTTATCCCGCGGCAAGACGAAATCCAACCCTCCTTCCTGCATCCGCAGCATTCCGTCGAAACGAAGGGTCAGGCCCACTTCGCCGGGGTGGATGTTCCGCAGGTCGGCCTCGATGGAGCACCGCACGCCGGGCAGTTCCTGCTCCAGCGAACGCCCGAACGCCGCGATGAGGCTTCGCTCGTTGTTCTCCTGGAAGAGGATCACCTTGATAGCCGCATTCGGATCGCCTGCGACGGTGCGGACCGGGCTCGCCATGCGTCTTCCCAGTGCCTTGGCGGCCGCCAGACTGGAGGGATAGACATCGGCCTCGAACTGCTGCTCGACGCCCTCCGACCAGATGGGCGACAGGGGCTCGCGTGGAACCGTGGGGACAGGAGGCACAACCGGGATCGGGCTCCCCTGAGGCATCCGGATAACGTCCGATCCGACCGATCTGTCCGGCCACACCTGGATTCTCTCTACGCCATGCTCCGTGACCACTTCCTTCCACTCGCTGTGGGTCACATCCGCGGTCGGTGCATAGCTCGTCCGGTGCGACACGAGCCCTGTGAAGAACAAGCCCACCGCGACGACCATCACGACAATGGCGACGATCAGCCCGACCCCAACCTTCGGGGCCTTGGCCAGCAGAACCACCAGCAGAACGAACAGGAACGTCGCCGGCACGACGAACAGCGGAATCGCCTCCTCGTGTCGGAATGCGCCCGCCGACGCGAATCGCAGGAAGGCCACAGGGGCCAGAAGGAGCAGCCCTCCGATCACCCACGCTCCGGCCTTGGGCGACTTGGCGATCAGGATGATCAGCAGGACGAAAAGAAACGTCAACGGCACCATGACCATCGGTAGAATCGAAACGTTCATAGGACAACTCCCTGCGGAGGCACCGGCGCAAAGATCGGTGTCCGCTTTCGCGGCGGCCAGGACATCACGAACACAGAAACCAGCATGATGACCCCGGCGACCATCGCCTCTTCCTGGCTGAACACGCGGAAGAGCGCATCGAACGCCGGACTCGTCTGGCCGTACCGAAAGAGATTGACGACATTCTGGAGCTCTCCCCGTCCCATCACCTCGCTGCGAAAGAACAGGATCGCCATGAAGAAACCCAGCAGCGCCAGCACCGCGCGAAGCAGGTGGGCGGGACCGTTCCTGCGCCGACCGATCATGATGAGGATGGCGGCCATAAACAGCAGAGCCCCGAACAGGATGGTCCCGACCTGCTCGACGATGCCGGGCCAGGCCTCTCCCACGTCGCTGCGAAGCTCATTCACAATCCACAGGTTCGGCCAACCCGCTTCCACAATGCTGGGCAGATGGATCGCAACCGCAAATCCAATCACGATCGCCACGAAGGCGATGATATGCCCGAAGGCCGCGAACAGACCGCCGATGGGATCGAACGGGTCGTAGAGGGTCGTTCCACTCGCATAGGACGGCCACGAGGGCATCTGGGCAACCGCGGGCTGGGCCTGCGGAATCTCGACCCCAGGCTGGGCCGGCTGAGCGCCCCTCGCCGGCGGCTCCGGCGTCGCCGCTGCGACCATCCCCTGGGGCAGAGGCTGCACAGGGATCGTCGTGACCTCGCTGGGGTCGCTCCACATCACCAGGGGCAGGTTGTTCTTGTCCGTGAACTGGCCGACCGCGATCAGAATGATGTCGATGAGCTGGCCGATCCCGAGAAGCCCCCCGGTGAAGAGCCAGAGAACGCCGGTCCCGATCTTCCCGACGTAGAAGCGATGCAGGCCGCACAGACCGACCATCGGGGCGATGACCGCCAGCAGCAGCGCCGTCAGGCGTTTGGCCGGGGAGATCGCGCCGGTGGGCGTGGCCTGAGGGAAGCCAGGCTGAGGCGGCGTCTTGGACACATCCGCGACCCCGAACACCCGAGGCGGGACGAACAGGATTACGAAGAACAGGATCGCCGGGAAGATGATGAAGAACAGGGCGATCGCGGCCTCTTCATTGCGGAGGTTCAGTGTGCCCATCAGGATTGCAGCCGTCAGAATGCTCAGAATGCAGAGCAACAGCAGGCCCGGCCGGACCAGATAGCGATACCACCCGGAAAAAGTCCGGCGGAACATCATGATGAAGCAGAACAGCGACAGGACCAGGGAATCGACGCCGCCGGCCACCGCGCCCGCGAAGTCGTCGCCGCGAAGCCCTGTGCCTGCCAGAATCACGAGGAACAGTCCCAACCCCAGGCTCAGCAACCAGGCGACCAGCCATATCGTCGGCGTGCTCGGCTTGACGGAACAAGCCGCGAGACCGGGCCGGACCGAGCCCGAGCGAAGACCGGACGGGGCAGCGCCCCAGGAATTCGCAGGAACCGCCGAGTGGACGCCCTGTGGAGGCATAGCAGCCGCATGGGCGTCATTCCTCTGCGGCGTCGGCGCCGCCGGGGGAACTGTCACGACCTGGCCCCAGAGGCTTTGGGTCTGGACTACCAGCACGATGCCCGCCAGAGTGCAGGCGATGACCACGGGATTCAGACTGAAAATGCCGCCGGACACGAGACCGAGGAATCCCACCAGCATGGGCCATCCCAGTACGACCCGTTTGGGCCGTCGCGGGTCGGTGGCTTTCTCCCAGTCCACGAGCAGCATCGGCAGCCCCAGGGCCAAGGCCCGGTTGAACCACCAGCCGAAGAACAAAGGCATTCCCCGCCCAACGCCCCAACGGCTTCCGAAGGACGGAACGTCCAATATCCCGGCCATGACGCTTCCAACCATCGCCGCGGCAATAGATGCGCTGGCGATGGCGCCGAACTTGCCCATGCCTTGTCGCTCGGCATCGAGCGCGGCCCACCACTTCCGAAGGAATTGCGAGATGATGTTCGAGGCAATGCCGATCATGACGAGGGCAATCGCCGCGATCTTGAGCATTCCCTCTCCCTCTTCGCCGCCGCCTCCGCTGAGGAAACCTGCGCCAAGAGCCGCTGCCGTCATGGTGATCAGAGCCAGCTTGCGTCGCTGATGCGAGCTGAGCGGGTCGGCGACGGTCGTTCGGCGAGTCTGAGCCATCTGGTGGGCCCGCTCCTTGACCGTCTTGAACTTCTCCGCCATCTGCTTGCCGATGACCTCGGCCTTCTTGGCGAACTGCTCGGCCTTCTTGCCGATTTCCTTGCTGAGGTCGCTGTCGGCCCCCTTGGGCTGGGCGGCTCCTGGAGTCGGAGCCTGGGCGCCTCGCATCTTCTGGGCGATGTGCTCGGCGACGACCGAGAGTTCCTCCGGCGCGAACTGCGAGACGCTGTTGCGGATGTGCTCGGTGCCGAAGACGTCCTCGATCATCTCCTGCACGCTTTGATACCGCTCGGCCGGGTCCTTGGCGAGGGCCCGCCGGATCACGCGGGCGAACGGCTCTTCGATATTCGTCAGGTCCGGCAGTGCGGTCATGTGCTTCATGAGGATCTCGGCCGGGCTGGCCCCCAGGAACGGGACTTGGCCCGTCAGCATCTCATAGAGCAGGATGCCGAGAGCGTAGATGTCGATGCTGCGGTCGTACCGGCCGGCGCCGATCTCGGGCGCCATGTAGTGGACCGTGCCCACCGTGATGGTGTGGCTGCAATGATGGCTCGTGCTGATCGCCTTGGTCAGGCCGTAATCGCCGATCTTGACGTAGCCGTTCTCATAGAAAATATTGCCTGGCTTGAGATCGCGATGGACGATCCCGCACTCGTGGAGGAACGAGAGGCCCTTGCCGATCTCGCGGAGAAAGAAGGCCGCCTTCTGCGAGCCCAGCCCGCCCGGGGACTCCTTGAGCAGGTCCGCCAGCGAAGGCCCCGCCACGTACTCCATGATGACGAAGGGCTTGCCCTGGTCGTTGTGCCTGACGTCGAACACGGTGACCAGGTGCGGGCTCTTGAGGTTCATGCACTGGCTGATGCCGCGCAGCTCGATCTGCTCGTAGCTTTGGACCGCCTTCAGCGCGACCTGCCGACCGCTGTCGCTGACGGCGTAGTAGACCTCGCCGAAACCGCCCCGCCCCGCCGCTCGCTCGATCGTGTAGCCTTCGAGCGGCCGATCTCCATATTTGTATTGGTACGTGTCCATGGGTTTCTTCGCCGGATAAGAGTCACACGTCTTGGTTTACGCTTCGAGCCTGGCTACCACCATCGAGAGCTTGCCGATCTCGATGGGCTTGCCCACGACCAGGCCCACGCTGGGGTCAAAACTGCGTCCATCCACCAGTATACTGTCCTTGGCCCGGCAAAGCAGCCGGCCGTTTTGTGCAAAGAGCGCGACCGGGTCTTTCACCAGGTCGGTGCGAATATGGTTGTTCGTGTACGGACCGACCAGGATATCGCGATCCATCAGGATCACCTGGCGAATGTCGGGCCGGTTGAGCCGAGCCCCGGAGATCGTCAGCAGAGCGGTCGTGCTGGCGGGGTTCGGCAGATGGAAGCGCAGAACGCACCGCGGCGACAGCGTGATTCGGTCGCCGTCGCGGAGCATCGCCTCGCCGACCGATTTGCCGTTGACGTCGATCGGCTTCTGGCACCGCACGAAGTAGTCCTCGTCCACCCGCTCGATGAGCACCACCGGCGTGTTCGGGTCGGCCATCAGACCCAGCATCGGACGGGCCGAAGAGCTGATCGGACCGATCGTGACGCGTTGCTCCCGAAAGACCAGGAAGCTGCCCACGCCGTCGATCTGCATGACGAATTTCGAAGGCAAGGACTCGCCCGTCTGGTTCGGCATCGCCCGTTCCTGCATCGGTGGTTGCGGTGGATAACGATTCGCGGACGCCACCGCGGCGTCCGCCTCTGAATCGCCCGGCTCCATAATCGGGGCCGCATCCGCCAGCGTCAAGCCCAAAGGGCCCGCGTCCAGCTCTTCATACGCCTCGGCGGCCCGCTTGATGTCGGAAATCGCCGAATCCAGCCACGCCGCCGTCGGGCAAACCAGCTTGACCTTGCGAAGCAGAGGCAACGCATCGCCGGGCCTGCCGGCGGCGATGTACAGAGCCGCCTGGCGACATCGGGCCAACGCTTCGACCAGTTCGGCCAGCTCCGCCCCATCCTTGCCGAGGGGAGCGACCCGCTGCACGAAAGCCTGGGCCCTGTCGATGCGACCCTGTTCCAGGTCCAGCCGTATCCGCTCGACGGTTCGCGACTTGATCTTGCCCAGCAATTCGCCCGCCCGCCCGTTCTTGCTCCGACCCAGACCGCTGGACCGCACGATCTCCATCGCCTCTTCAAAGTCACCACGGTCGAGGGCCTGCTCCGCTTTGGCGACCGCATCGTCGGTCTTGATCCGAGCCGCCTCCAGTTCCTGCCGGACCATCCTGGCCCGCCCGTCGCCGGCGGCCGCTTCCTCGAGAATGCGTCCGCCGACCGAGAGCCAGCCTTCGTCGATGTGCCGCTTGGCCTCCGCGACCCGCATCGCCTGCTGCTGGCACTCCTGCTGATTCTTCGTCATGGCCTCGCAGATCGCGGTGCGAAGCTGGGCGACGTCGGACATCGTGCCGCCCAGCTTCTCCGCCTTGTTGCAGTCCAGCAGAGCCGCGTGGAACCGATTGCCCGCCAGATGCTCCTGCCCCCGTCGAACGATCTCGCGGGCCAGTCGGCCGATGAGCCGCTGGCCGTACCGATGGGATCGAACGTCATCCGCTTGGGCGATCTCGAAGGCTTCATCCAGCCGGCCGTCGGCCAACGCACACTCAGCTTGTCGGATTCGCAGGATTAACACGGCCAGATCCTCGGAATTTACTATTTACGATTTGCTATTTGCTATCGCGAATCATCAATTCGACATCGCAGGTGGCGCGACCCTCGTCGCCACGGCCGGCTCGTTGGTCCGGGTCTTGAAGTAATCGTCGACCTGGGCGACCAGATCCGTCTCCGCGACCGTATCGACCTCGTTCACCGGGATGGCCTCGACGAACTTGCTCTCGTGAGCCAGGACTCGCTCGGCCACGTCCAGACGCTTCTGAATGTCGCTGATGAGCTTCTGCGTCTGGGCCAGCTTGCTGCTTTCGACCTGGAACTGCGTGCCGGTAGCAGCCGCTTGAAGTGTCCGATACTGGCCGGCCAGGGCCTCGATGCGATCCTCAAGGATTCGCTTCTGGCTCTTGGTCTTCTCCAGCATCTGCATGGCCGCGGCCAGGGATTTCTCGCGGGTGTCCAGCAGCTTGACCCGGCTGGCCAGGACGACCTCGCTCTCCTTGAACCGCTCGAACCGGGCCGCCAGATCGGTCTTCACCTCGGACCGTCCATAGTTCCGCCCGGCGAAGGAGTACTCGACCCTCGGCTGCTCCAGCGCGACCCGCAGGGTCTTGATCTTGTTCTCTTCATCCTTGAGAGCCACCTGGCCCTTGGCGATCTCGCCCTTGAGGGCCGCCACTTCGACTTCTTCCTGCGCGATCAGGCGAATGTTGGCGTGCATCTCGGGAATGATCTCCTCGACCATGTCCCGGGCCCGTCGAAGCTCGAACTCGATCGGAACCGAGTCCTTCACCGCGGTCCGCACATCCCGGGCCGAGCTCTTGACATAGCTGAAAGCGTCTTTGCCGAACAGCATGCCGCCCACGAGGCCCAGCCCCACCACGCCCATCACGCCCCACTTTGCCCATCTGAGAATCATAGTCGTGCTCCTTAAATCCAAGCAACCTGACATTGGTTTCGTTCAGCCGTAATACCGGCCACATCAGGTTGGTCGCAGACCGGGAGCATTTATTGCACGCTCCACCCCCCAAGTCGGTGCAAAAACCCCATTCCCGGACCCCGCAAGGGCGGCTGAAACGCCGATCGCCTCCCACCGTCAACAAGGTCAACACGGTCAATAAGGTCAGGCTGGCGTCGAAAACGCCCCCTTCCTCCACGACCGCCACCTGTCCAAAGATCATAAACTCTTGTAGTTGAACCACTTATGCAATCAACAAGAGGCGGCAGAATCCTGCCGAAGCCGGTCACACGCCGAACCCCGCTCGGCAAAATGCGCGTCCCTCTTTCCTTCGCCGGCCCGATGCGGTAGCATTCCTTCCTGTTCGATCGAAACCCAGAATCGCAGGAAGGAAGAAAGCCTATGAAAGTCGTCGCATTCAACGGCAGCGCCCGCAAAGACGGGAACACGGCCATCCTAGTCCGGCGGGTCTTTTCCGAGCTTGAGAAGGAAGGCATCGAAACGGAACTCGTCCAGTTCGCGGGCCAGACGATCCGCGGCTGCACCGCCTGCCGCGGGTGCTTCAAGAACCAGAACCAGCGGTGCGTGGTCGAGACCGACATCGTCAACGACTGCATCGCCAAGATGCTGGCCGCCGACGGGATCATCCTGGCCTCGCCCACCTACTTCGCAGACGTCAGCGCCGAGATGAAGGCCCTGATCGACCGGGCCGGCTACGTCGCCAAGGCCAACGCCGAGATGTTCCGGCGCAAGGTCGGGGCCGCGATCGTGGCGGTCCGACGGGGCGGCGAGATCCACGCCTTCGACTCGATGAACCACTTCTTCCTCATCAGCCAGATGATCATCCCGGGTTCATGCTACTGGAACATGGGGTTCGGCCTGAACCAAGGCGAAGTCGAGCAGGACGAAGAAGGCCTTCGAACCATGCAGCTCCTCGGCCAAAACATGGCCTGGCTGCTGAAGAAGACCCATAACCAGAATCAATCGCGGAAGTTGTCAAGTTGAATGAGACAGTTCCTTTTCACAATTAAGCTCTAATCAATCCGTTGTTTTTGGGGCCTCCTTGGGCGGATTGATCCAGACGGCCTGAGGGGGCAACGCCGCCTCGGGCGGTTTGTGTAGGAA
>DATIKY010000019.1:0-22532 GCA_035476995.1 Sedimentisphaerales bacterium
ATGTTCCACAACTCGTCGTTGACCTCCCAGATCGTCGGAAGGGGCTTGACCTTGCGTTTCTGCCGTGCCATCCGTGACTCCTTTCAATTGGCTCCTACGGATGGTTATCGGCCAAAGACACTGTTTTGAGATAGTTTCTAAACGCTTTGAAGTGATAGGCCGCGAGGGCACGATTCATCTTGTCCACTTCCAGTCCCTGCCCCTCTGCAGACGCCGGAGAGTTCTTCATGCCGGTCGGCGTCATCCCGATCCGCACGATAACCCACTCTCCGCTCGGAACGTCCCAGGACAGGGTCCCGTCGACGGAAAGACGGCTGGTCAGGTCGAGCACGTCCTTCTGAGGAACGATGAGCTCCGCCGCATCGGGCTCCGGCTGCGTCGACCACAGGTACGTGTCCCACATCGGCAGCGGGGTCGGATGCATCTTTCCAAGCTGTTTCTCGACGAACGACTCCAGCCTCGCAGCTCCTGAGAGATCAACTTCCGCCAACGAGGCTCTCTTGACGCTGGTGTGAACGCCCGTGAATACAAGACGGAACTTCTTCGCCGCCGTGGCCGGGAAGGAAACCATCACCGGCCCACGGGGCATGAAGCCGACCCCGGGGCTCATGTTCGACCGATCACATTTGAACCGGCGCACCGTCAGGAGACTCCCATCGCCTTGTACGGCCTGCAACTCACAGTCCGCGCTGAAGGGGTCATCTGTGGGAATCACCTGCAGCGAACGGGCGGTGAACGCTTCGGCCACCTCGAACTCAATGGTGAAAGGACTGTCTGTCCGGCCCGCTCCCTCGGGAAACTCAATGCTGGTGGAGGTCTTGCCATCCATGACATTTCCTACGCCAGCAACGGCAGGCGTGCATGTCACACGAGGGGCTTGGGAGGCAAGTGAGTCTGAGTCCTTCTGCGGCGCAGGGAACGCCAGAACAGCCACATCCTGGAACGGGTCCTTCGGCACGCGTAGTTTCCCTTCAAACCGACGAGGACCGTTGACGCGAGTCTCCGAGCAGGCAAGATATCTCATCGCCTGCTCAGGGCCAATCCAGGGCCCACCGGACTGGCTCCAGCCCGGGCAGTTGAACATGCCGATGTTAACTCCGAGGCGCCCGCCTTCGCGGATGGCATGCTCAACGAGAGCCCACCATTCATCGGTGAGGACTTTGATTCGCCCCGCCGGCACATCGTCGAGAAAGATGTTGCCGATCAACGCCTCCCCGATTCCGACTCGGGCCATCGCTTCGAGGTCGCGGGTGATCCCCTCCTGTGAGAGGTTGTCGCTGATCCAATACCAGTAGCACCATGGCTTGGTCTGTTCGGGCGGGCGGGCGAAGCCCTCGGCCAACCAGTCGCCGCCGGCGGGAGCAGGCGGAGCCGTAGCATTGACGGCCGCCCCGGACGAGTCTTCCTCGGGGAGGACCACGACCGGATCGGCTGGATTGCCTTCGACGATCGGGCTTCCGTAGATTGCCCCTCCTGCCCCTTGCGTCGAGATTTCCAGGGTCAAGAGAATGGCGATCCTGATCCACATGGAATCGTGCGACTGCCTTGTCATGTCCTCCTCTCCTTCTTCGTGTTCGGTTTCTTCTTCATGTCTGTGCTCAAGCGGGGGGATCATCCGGCGAGCCACGAGCCGTCGTCTACAAGCGCCAAGGACTTCGCATCGGCCGACTGAGCAACCGGTTCAGAGTCTCGTCGCCGTCGATCACTTCCTTAACGGGATCCCACCGGATCTTGCGGGCGGTTCGAATCGCGATGTCGCTGAGATGACTGACGAAGTCGGACTGCACCGCGCTGTCGATCGGGCTGGCGGGAGTCGTCCGCGATCTCACAGCATCGACGAAATTCTGGTAATGATTGGTGCTCTGCAGCAAACGAAGATCCCCCGGTTTGAGTTTGATCGTCAGGAGCGACTTGGGATTGGCGTCGATGCCGCCGCGGGAAGCCGCCACCCATCCTTCCTCGCCGAAAAAGGTGGTCTTGTCCGACCCGTCTTTGAAAAGGAACTCCACGCCGGAGGCAAAGCGACCCCGAACGTGCCAGTTGGTGATCGTATCGAATAGGCCTTCCATGGGAATCTGGCCGGTCCCTTCGTACTCGACCGGGATCTCCGGATACCCCCAGTGCATGATGTCCAGCGGATGGGCCCCCCAGCCGCCGAGGAAACCTATGGAGTTGTCGTAGACAAACCAGGAGCCTGCACTGGTGCAACGATCCTTGGTAAAGGCGCTCCACCGGGCCGGTCCCAGCCACATTTCGTAGTCGAATCCCTCCGGCACGGGGATCGGCTCGGTCGAACCGCCACCGGAGCCGGCCGGGGCGTCCACGTGGATCTTCTGGATTCGGCCCAGGTAACCGTTCCGCACCAGCTCACAGGCAAAGGCACAATGGGTATTGAAGGACCTCTGCTGGGTTCCGTACTGGAAGATGTTGCCGTACTGCCGAATCGCCGCCCGCAAAGCCTTGTTCTGCTCGATACTCAGGCCCAGAGGCTTCTCCACGTACATATCCTTACCTGCCCGAGCGGCCGCCAGCGCGACCGGGACATGCCAATGATCCGGCGTGGCGATCACAACCGCATCGACATCGGGGCGTGCGAGCAACTCCCGAAAATCCGCGTAGGTCTTGCAGCCACGGTATTCCGCCGTTCCTCTGCGCGCGGCATGCGCACTATCGATTCTCTGGGCGCGTTCTGCCCGGCGATCGGCAAAGCAATCGCAGACGGCCACGCTCTGACAGTCTCCGAGCCCGAGGAAACCGCTGAGCAATCCACCCCCCTGATTACCCACCCCAATGTGCCCCAGGGTGACGCGTTCGCTGGCTGCCGGCACAGCACCGGCCCCCAGGACCCCGGAGGGAATCACATAGGGGATGGCGTAGGCCGCGGCCGCTGCACCGGCGGCGTTCTGCAGGAAAGACCGTCTGGTCAACTTGTCGTTTCGCATGGGTTGAAACCTCCTTCATTCTCGTCGCACATGCTGCAGGCAGAGCAACTGACATCATTCGCTTGCGGCATAGATCTCAAGCTCGCGGACGGCGGGGCTGGGCCCATAGCGCCCTGTGATCTCCAACTCCACCGTTCGACACGAGGTTGTCGGAAGAGTCACCACCAGCACATTGTCTCCATAGACGGCTTCTTGCACCGACTTGACCAGCTTCCCATCACAAAGAACATTGAAATCCCTGGGTGCGTAGCTGTGGTGCTGATACCCCATGATGCTGAGCGCCGAGATTCGAACCTCTTCGGCAAAGGTCACCCGATACCGGTAGAGCGATTTTCCGTCCACCTCGTCCCAGTAGGTTGCCGGATCGCCGTCGATGCCCGCCTGGTCGCCGCCGGCGGCCCCA
Source organism: Sedimentisphaerales bacterium (assembly GCA_035476995.1). Taxonomy (GTDB): domain Bacteria; phylum Planctomycetota; class Phycisphaerae; order Sedimentisphaerales; family Anaerobacaceae; genus PLanc-01. Next base: position 3,346 of record DATIKY010000019.1, read on the forward strand.
TCCTTTTCCAGATCGTCCGGACTGCTCGCGATGCCGCGGGGCGCCAGGTTGGCGGGACGACTCCATTTCACTCGCAGGGCTTCGGCCCGTTCGGTCACCTCGCGAACGGGAACTGCCTCGAGGATCTGCGTCAGTGCGGATCGAGCCCACTCCGGCCACTGGCCGCCGACCGCTTCCAAAATGCCCAAGGAAGCCAGTGCCGCCTCCGCCTTCAACTCCGCGTCACCGAGCAAAGACATGGCTATCGCAAGGCTCTCCTTCGAAGGTTTCGTCGCAAAGGCAGACAGCAGCAGCCTGCGTTCCTCAGCTCGATCCGCCAGCGACATAGCCTCTGCGGCCATCGACTCCCACTGCGGCAAGGTCGACGCCTGGGCCCCGCGAAACAGATCGGCAAAACCACGCAGGGCCAGGATTTTCACATTCGGACTCTCGGGCTCACGGGCGACAGCCAACAGTTCGGCAAGCGCCCCTGCATCCGGCCAGGCGCCAAGGACTCGCACCGCCGTTTCACGCACAGTCGGATCCGGGTCTTTTAGCAAATCTCGCACGATTTCCAGCGAATACGTCCCGCCCAATCGACCAAGGACGCGCAACAAAGACGCCCTCGCGGGAACCCCGGCATCCCGCATGTCTCGGGATATCCACTCGGTTACCGACCGGCTGCTCTCGATTCGCCGGGCGACGGCGACAATGGCCTCTTCGATCGCCCGACGCTCCCGTGTTTCATCGGCGGACTTCAGGGAATCCATCAAGGCCGGCAGATGATCGTTGCCCGCCAAGACCCCGAGCGCCTTGATGGCTGCGAGCCGGAGTTGTGCGTCGCCGCCGGCGGCAAGCGTCAACAAAACAGGAACGGAATCGTAGCTCTGCCGTTCCATCAGGACCCCCACCAGTTCTCGCTTGACCCTCGGCGCAGACGGCGAGGCAAGTCCTTCCAGAATAGCGTGATCCGGGCCGATTCCGGGCATTTGAGCGAGACTCCTGCGGATCACGTCCATGTCCAGTTCACTTGCATCTTCGATCTGCCTGATAAGAATGGGGACTGCGGAGGCGTCTCCCAGGCGGCCGATCGCAGAGAGTGCGGTCAGACGAACGTCCGCATTGCTGCTGAGCAGCAACTTCGCAATCCCGGGCAATGCGGCAACGTCGCCTGCTTCCGCCAGCGCCAGAACCACCTGGGGCTGCACGGATTCCGCAAACGAGGGAAGCCGGTCCGCGACATGACGACACACAGTCCTGCCGTGCATGTGACGGAGGCAGTGAACCGCAGCCGCACGAACGTGCGGATCATCACTTGACAGCGCCGCGGCCAGAATCTCTCCCGTCGCGTCCTCGTCGCCCCGAAGGCCGGCCAGCCCAAGGAGAGCAGCACGCCGGATCGAGGAAGGGTTGCCGCGGGCAAACAAGGCCTCGTAGACCTCATCGGCGCCGGTCCGATCTCCTTTCTGGGCCAAACCGTCGGCGCAGCGCAGCAGAGCATCTCCGCAGACAGTCATATCCGGCCCCCCCGACCGAGAAGCGGCCACACGAATGGCCTCGACCGCTTCGGGCCCGCCGATCTTGCCCAGGGCGGCAATGATCGCCGTGAGGAGCTCCACATCGTCTGTCTGCAAAAGGGATACGAATGGACTCACTGCCTTGCGGTCGCGGCGCTGTCCCAGGGAATTGACGACGCCAATCAGAGCCGGACCTTCCAATGATGTCAGAGCGCTCCGCAACGCAATCAGAGCTTCGTCGCCCGGGATTCGCTCCAAGGCGGTACAAGCCGCATGGCCCAGTCGCGGATTCGGAAGAAGGGCCGCCAGTGTCGAGGCATCAGATCCCAAGCCGATCAGAGATATCTGCTCCAGGAGGTACTCCTTGCAGTCCTCCGTGGCGTCGCTTCTCAGCCGGGCCTTCATGTGTGTTGCCAGTTGACTCCGCAACAAGGGATAGCCGGCAGAAAGCAGAACCAGTTGCTGGATAGGCTCCAGGACTCCGCCGCCCTGCCCTCGCCGGTAGTTCCGAATACGATCGAGAATCGCTCCGATGTCACAGGGCACCTGCATGGTTGCCCTTCCGGTGGCCGCCCATTGGGTGCCGCGGAGCATCAGCAGACGCCAGGCGGGATACTCCATCGCCGCCACATCGTGTCCCAGGACCAGATTGAAACACCGGCCCCGACCGAATTCCACGGTGAAGGCCACCGGCTCCTCCCGACCCGAGCCTCCGCTCTCCGTCGTGGAGTAGGCCCGGCACAGAACATGGGCCGAGGGGCGGGTGTCCATGCGATGCCACAGTTCATCGGCCATGGAGAACCCCGGCAAGCCCGCCGTGATCGGGTGGTTCGCGTCGGCGACGGAAACCGCGAACCGATGATATCGTCCGTGCCCGGTATTCTGCCCCCAGGTGGCTCCGATGAGGTCCTGGAACTCCGTCCAGGCCGGGAAGCAGGCCGTCGCCCCGTGGAAGACCACATACCCCTTCCCAGACCGGACGAATTCGAGCACCGCCTGTTCTGCGGTCCGGCCCCAGGACCGCTCGGTGCTGGGGAAATTCGTCCAGTTGCTCACGATGACATCGTATCTGTCCAGCATCGCGGCCGTGCAGACGCTCGGCTCTTCGATGACATCGACCGCGAACACGCCACTTTCGCGAAGGATGCGGGCGAGCGCCGGGGTCGTCTGCCGCCAGTCGTGGTTGTTGCTGCCGCTGAACAACAGTACGTTCAGCATCTTCGGTTCTGTCCGTGGAGGCAGGACGTTATCACCCCGAGCCACCACAGCGTTCCACGACAGCGCGAACACCAGTCCACAAAGCAAGCGTGCCCCGGTTGTCATACTCCATCCCCAGATATCTTCCTGATCCAAGTACCGAGCGAAGCCGCGATCAGCCCGCGGCGGCCCACTGGTTCAGCCTCGCGACCGAAGTCCGGATGTTCTCCGGGCCGGCGATCTCCAGCGTCGTGGCCTCGTCAAAGCCCGCCCCCTGCAAGGCCCTGACAATCGCGGGCAAATCGATCACGCCGTCGCCCAGAGCCACCGTCGCCATTCCGCAGCCGAAGAGACTGCCCCGTTTCTCCTCCCACTCCAATCCCATATCCTTCCAGTGAACGTGCTTGATGCGATCCCCGAAGGTCTTGACGTAATCCAACGGTTCGGCTCCCCCAAGCCAACTGTTGCCCGTATCCAGACAGATCCCCACCGTCTGTTCGTGCCCGAGCGCGTCGAGCAGCCGTCCCATGTCTTCCACGGAATCCGTGACCCGACCATGCGTCTCCAATAGCAATCCAATACCCAGTTCCTGGGCCCAGCGAATGGGGGCATAGAGCCTCTCACAGATCGCGAAGATCGCCTGCTCCGTCGTCAACCGATGGCCGAACTCGGTCTTCGGATCGCCCTCGGTGGTGATCACGTGCTTGATTCCGAGCAGATGCGACAGACGGATGGCTTTGATGATCTGGTGGGTGCCGTACACATCCGGACTGGGCGGATCGAGGAGATTCGCATGAGCGCAGAAGGTCGTGAGGGTCACCCCGGCGGCCTCGGCCATCTCGCGGATCTTCGCCGGATGGCTGTCCAAACTCACCGACGCGGCGAACCCATACTCCACGCCCAGCATCCCGCCCTCGTGGTTGTCCGTCAGGTCCGCGTACTGAATACCCATCTCGGCAATGGCGTGGAACTGCCGACTCATGGGACGAAATGGCTCGACCAGCGCGAAACAGCCGATACGCATGGATGACTCCTTCTCTCTGTGAATATGGACTTGCATGACTTTGACGATACAGCAACCGGACCAACGAATCTACCGCATCTCGTCAGTGCGGGATTTTGAACATGCATCAGGGGTCTGTCCCCGCTCGCGAAAGGCCCGCGGGCTACTGCCATGATGCCGTCGGAACACGGTGGCGAAGTACTGGCTGGACCCAAAGCCGCAGGCCATGGCAATCTCCGTGATCGTCATTTGAGGTCTCTCCACCAGCATCCGGGACGCCGCCTCCATGCGATATCGCTCCAGGAACTGCATGGGTGTCATGTTGGTCAGTTGCCGGCAGTAGTGGCGGAATCGCGTTTCGGCCAGCCCGCAACGCTCGGCCATGCTCCTCAATGTCCAGGATTGCGACAACTGCTCCGAATTCACTCGCAGCTCCGCCAGGAACAGTTCTACAGTCCGCAGACTGCTGGATAAAGACGGATCGAGAGAGATTTCATTGTGGCGCAACATTTCCAGGATGGACACGAACAACTCGTTGACGTGAGCCGCCAGCCGGGAGATGCTGCTGCCGTCCCGGTCGATTTCGATTGCCCGTCCAATCTGCTGAAAACAGTGGCGGATATCCGGAGTCGAGGGCCAGACAGGCTGCTCATTATGCCGCAGCAGCATCGTCAATTCATCCAGGTCTGGCTTGGTCAGCACGATCCAGCCGGGCCATTTCCAGGGCTGGTTGGGCCGCCGAACGCCCAGGTCGAGAATCAGCCAGTGGAGCCGGCTGGCCGGGATCTCCGGATCACCCACCCGGTGCGGCTGCCAGGGTCGCGTGATGGTCATCTGGCCCGCGCGCAGTCGATGCGGCTGACCGACCAGCGAGAACGGCAGGCAGCCGCTCTCCAGGTATGTCAGTTCCAGCCCCTCATTGCGGTGCCACTCCAATCCCCAGTTCTGCCGGTCGGGAGCATCCCAGAAGGCAAGACTGCGAACCTGAGGCAGGGCGGAGTCCGGCAGCCGTCGCCCTGGATAGGAGCCTCGACCCAAGGCCTCGATGCGAACCCTTCCGGCCTCCACCGCCGCGACCAGCGGACGGCACGTGTCCGCGTGATAGGTCTTGTCATCCTCCCGATAGATGGGAATCTGCATCTTCACGCCACACCGCGAAATGTTTCAATTCCGTCATGGAGTTGTCGGACCGCAGGAACGACCAACAGTATTCCGGTTTCACCATACTACCGGAAATCCTGCTTTCCGGGAAGTACCCCGCCGCGAAGGCGAGAACGAAATGGAGGCGAAATATGTTCAAAGTTCCGCACTGCGGCAATTGAAACGACAGGACACGGAACCTGATGTACGATAAGAAAATCAGGATAGCCTAAGCCTTGTTGCCCTGTACGGCACCGACTCGGTAGGCACGGGGTCGCCATACCGGGGCAGGCTGGGAGGAGACGATCATGGGACAGGTGCGTCGACGCTTCTCTTCGGAGGGTTTCACCCTGATCGAGTTGCTTGTCGTGATCGCGATCATCGCCCTGCTGATGGCGATTGTCATTCCGTCCCTCAGCGCGGCCAAACAATACGCCCAGGGCGTCGTGTGCACGTCCAACGTCAAACAGCTATCGATTGCCTGGACCCTGTATGCGGACGGGAACGACTCCTGGATGGTCGGCTCCCAAGTCTGGGCCGATCGCTGGGAGGCGGACAACTGGGTCCATCGCCGGGTCCAGGGTGGCGACCCCGGCTTCATCGCAGGGAGATCGGCTCACGAAACAGAACTGGCAGGCATTCGAGCCGGGGCCCTGTACCCGTACTTGAACGACACAAAGGTATTCCATTGCGTTGCCGACGAGAGTTGGAGGAAGAACAAGCTCAAGGCTTCGCTCGCCGCCACGGAGAGCCCCTGGCGCAGCTATGCGATTCAGGACGGACTCAACGGGTGGGGGTACTTTGACCAGAAGCCTGCCCGCCGGATCGCTCAGTTGCGGAATCCCTCGGAGGTCTACATCTTTCTTGAGGAAGACGAGGGCCAGGGAGCGCACAACTGGGGCTCGTGGATCCTCGACAAGGACGGCGCCGGATTCCACGACCCGATCTCCATCTGGCACAAGAAGGCAAGCACCCTGGGCTTCGCCGATGGACATGCCGAACTGCACATCTGGAAAGAGAAGACGACTTGGCAAGTGTCCTCAGGAGAACTGCCGCCGGGAACCCCCATGACCGGCAGCGAAGACCTGGCCTACATGCAGAAGGGCTACTGTGATATGCGTGCATCCCCGGGTCGGTGACCGGGCTTTGACGGGAACGCCCGATCCCACCGTGGGAACGGGTTGGTGAAACGTCGCCTGGGAGTAGGTCAATATCAATCCGAAGTGAAGGAGGACTACGATGTATCGGACAACGACATTTCTGCTGTGTTTGGTCATCTTGGCGTCGACAGGCGTAACCCTTGCAGGCCCTCCTGAGGGACTGATCGCCCATTGGGCCTTTGATGAGGAGTCGGGGAATGTGGCCGTCGACTCCAGCGGCAACGGGAATGACGGTGCGATCCGCGGGAATCCCCAGTGGGCAACCGGCATGGTCGGCGGAGCCCTTGACTTCGATGGCAACGGGGACTTCATCGACTGTGGCAACAGCCCAATTTTCAACGTGACCGATGCGCTGACGCTGGGCGTGTGGGTGAACCTTCGTTCCGTTCAAGGCGATTGCGGGCGGTGATCGCCAAGGGCGATGATGCCTGGAGACTGGCGACAAACGGAGCGACGCAGAACCTGGATTTTGCCTGGACGGGTTCCACCCGAAACTACATGAATGTCGCCTCCACGACCGCCCTGCCATTCAATGAGTGGCATCACATCTGCTGCGTGTACAGCAAAACCGACGGCGGACGGATCTATGTCAATGGACGCGACGAGGCCTTCGTCGCCGATACCCTGGGCATCACCACGGGGACCTACCCGGTCTACATCGGAGACAACTCCCAGGCCACGGGGCGTTTCTGGAATGGGCTCCTCGATGACCTCCAGCTCTACAACCGGGCGCTTTCGGCGCCTGAGATCCTCAGGATCATGAAAGGACTGACTTCACCGGGCATCGCGACCAATCCCAATCCTGGCGAAGCAATGACCGACGTGCCACGGGACACGGTCCTGAGCTGGACTCCAGGGGCATTCGCGGCTACGCATGACGTCTATCTCGGGACATCTTTCGACGACGTCAATGACGCGACGCGGGCCACCGCAGCAGACGTCCTGGCGGGCCGGGACCAAACAACCAGCGAGTTTGAGCCGGACGGGCTGCTTGAGTTTGGTCAAACCTACTACTGGCGGGTCGATGAGGTCAACGCGGCCCCCGACAACACGATTTTCAAAGGGGAGGTCTGGAGCTTCACAGCCGAGCCGTTCGCTTACCCGATCAGGAACGTGACAGCTACTGCCTCCAGCAGCAGCCGGGCCGACACAATCGCGCAGAACACGGTCAACGGTTCCGGGCTCAATGCCGCCGATCAGCACTCGGTCGAACTGACGCAGATGTGGATGAGCGGCAACGCCAAGCCCCACTGGATCCAGTACCAGTTCGACCAGGTCTACAAGCTCGACGAATTGTGGGTTTGGAACGCCAACCAGATCGTGGAGGCGTTCGTCGGTTTCGGCGCCAAGGACGTGACCGTCGAATACTCCACCGACGGCGCTGCTTGGGCTACCCTTGACGGGACACATGAGTTTGCCCGGGCGTCTGCCGCGCCGACCTACGCCGCCAACACGGTCGTCGATTTCGGCGGCGTGGAGGCGAGATTCGTCAAACTGACCATCAACAGCAACTGGGGCGGAGTGGCCCAGCAGGTAAGTCTGAGTGAAGTGCGGTTCTTCTACGTGCCTGTCCAAGCCCGCGAGCCGCAACCAGCCAATGCTGCGACGGATGTTCCTCTCACCGCTTCGATGAACTGGCGGCCCGGCCGCGAAGCTACGTCGCACAAGGTGTTCTTCGGAACCGATGGCTACACGGTGGCTGCCGGCACGGCTGCCTCCAGCACCGTGACCGATCACGTCTTCACGCCGCCTGCTCTGACGTTCGGCACCAGGTATTTCTGGAAGGTTGACGAACTCGGCGGGGATGGTCCGTATGCAGGTCCGGTTTGGGACTTCACGACCCAGCAGTATGCGGCGATCGACGACTTCGAGGGCTATACCGACGACGAGGGCAGCCGCATATACGAGTCCTGGATCGACGGCGTCACTGACGGCAGGAGCGGTTCGACCGTCGGCTACATGCAGGCCCCGTTCGCCGAGAAGAAGATCGTCCACACCGGCAAGCAGGCCATGCCCCTGACCTATGACAACTCGACCTCCCCGTTTGTCTCCGAAGCCGAACTGGCTTTCGATTCGGCCCAGAACTGGACCGCCAACGGGGCCGACAGTCTCGTTGTGTGGTTCCGCGGGCAGGCCCCGAGCTTTGCTGAACTGACCAACGGCAATATCCTCATGAACGCCATCGGCGCCGACATCTGGAATTACGGCGACGAGTTCCGCTACGCCTACAAGACTCTCACCGGCAATGGCACGATGGTGGCCCGAATCGAAAGCCTCGGCAACAGCGACGCGTGGGCCAAGGCCGGCGTGATGATCCGCCAGAGCATCGAGCCCGGCTCAACCCATGCCTTCATGTCCGTCACCGTCAGTGGCGGCAATGGAGCCAGCTTCCAGCAGCGGCTTACAGCCAACGGCATTTCGACGAACAACGACAACACAGGCCCCGCCGTGAGCGTCCCCTACTGGGTCAAGATCGAACGGACAGGCGATGCCTTCTCGGGCTTCATCTCTCCGGACGGCGTCACCTGGACCCAGTTGGGCACCGCCCAGACGATCACGATGACCGGTCCGATCCTGATCGGTCTGGCGTTGACCAGCCACAACACCACGGTGACAACTGCGGCGGAGTTCTCAAACGTCTCGACCACCGGCAATGTGACCGGCTCCTGGCAGATCGCGGAGATCGGGGTCGAACAACCCGCGGGCAACTCGATGGAGGGTCTGTATCTCTCGGTCAAAGACAGCTCGGGCAAGGCAAAGGTCTTGCAGCACCCGGACCCCGCCGCCACAGTCAGGACAGCGTGGCAACAGTGGAGAATCCCCTTGAGCGAGTTTACCTCGGCAGGCGTGAAGATGAATGCCGTCAAGTCAATCGTGATCGGCGTGGGCGACAAGACGGTGTCGGCCCCCCGCGGAAGCGGTATCATCTTCATCGACGACATCGGGTACGGACGATCTGAAGACCAGTAGCCACGTTGCAGCCCGGACCACGCTGCACGCCAACACAGAGGTCGTCAAACCCCTGGATGTCCGAAGGGCCTGTGTCTCTGCAGACACAGGCCCTTTCTCCCGTAGGATGCAAACTTGAGAGTACCGACTTGCCTTGTGTCGGTCTATGCCACAAGTCGCGTTCCTTCAGCCCTGGGTGGATCGATGCGGTCTTGCAGGAATCTCACGAAGGTGGAAGCGATATCGGGATCCGAGAAATCGATCGGCTCCGTCAACGGACGCGCCGGCTTGGCCCGCTCGCCCAAGTAGCTATGGTACTGTGCGCGGCTGGAGTAGACGTAGGCACCCTGTGGATCGGTCTCGATTCTCCGGGTGTGGAGAGCGACCATCTCCCGACAGTGTTCCGTAAGCGTCAGACTCGAGCGAAGAGCCTCGGTGGTGGACACATTGGGGTCGAGATCTGCAACCCAAATCTCCAGGTGCGGCGGTCCCAGAGAAAAGGCAAACTGGGTCCCATCCTGCGACTAAGCGCCGTTGGTGACCTGGCCAGCCAGAATCCTGAGCGGTTCGGCTCCATCCAGACTGTAAACCCAAAGGCCTGTCCTATCGTCGCTACCATTTCGACCCCCCAAACACAGTCCGCGGCCTGTCGCCGACCAGACCGGCCCAACCCAGCCTACAAAGAGAAGCGGCTGTGCTCCGGTCAGCATTAGCGAAGCGGGGTCCTCGATCTTGGGCAGTCCATTCAGCGAGTGGGCCACGCGCCGATTGTCCGGCGACACAGAAGGCTTGCTGAGAGAATCCATCAACATCATGATCTTCCTCGGCTCGGCGTCTTCGTCAACAAGAGAGATCGAACACAGAGTCCGGTCTACTCGTGACATGTAGTAGATGTGCTCGGAATCACTACCCCATGAGCGCCAACCGCCAAGGGCTATGCGCCTCGGGGCTGCGCCGTCGGAGTTCATGACCCAGACTTCTTCGTCTTTCACGCTCCTGATCCTTACGCTCGGTGGCGAGCAATTCCTCCAGCCGCAGGTTCTGGCGGTCTCGAATGAAGGCGATGTACTTTCCGTCTGGGGACCAACGTGGGTCCTTGCCGGGGACGATCAATAGAGCGGTCTCCTTTGTCGCAGGATCGAAGACCGCCACGCCGCTGAAGCCTTGAACCCCCAAACTGAACGCCAGCTTCTTGCCGTCCGGCGACCACCGGGCGCTGAAGCCGTCCATCGTCAGGAGATGTCCGCCCTTGGCACAGAGGCTGCGACGGATTTCCTCCGCCTCGATCATCGGGAGGAAGGCCGCACCAACAGGTTCTTGCTCCGCCGGATACCACGACCGTCCAGTTTCCAACGTATCGAAGACATACTCGGCGCACCAGTCGCGGGACTTCTGGCGAGACTCATGACCGGGAGCGATGATCTCGCGGAACAGGGCAGTGGCTGTGTCGTGTTCGCCCAGCGCCGTCAGGGCCGCGAACTTGTGGTATTGCAGGGACGAACGATCCTTTGTGTCGAGGGCGTCCCGCCCTCGAATCGCGGGCAAGATGCCCGCGACACGGGGAACCGCTTGCCCTTCCGACGTTGCCTCTGCGATCACGCGCTCATAGTCGCCCATTCGCAGGACGGTCTCGGACTGCTGAATCCGCAGATCGACATATTGCGGCTCATCGTCGGGCGTCAGAGCAATCGCCAGGGAAAAGTCTGCAATCGCTTCGGGATAGCGCCTCAGTTCCCGCCACGCCTTCGCACGCAACGCGTACCCCAGCAGATCACGAGGACGCAGGATCGTCATGACCAAGGTGTCATCGCGTAACCGGTCGTACTACCTGGAGGCGTAGTAGGTATAGGCACGGAGGCGTCTGGATTCGTAATGGCTGGAATCAAGCAGCAAAGCCTTGTCAGCGAGGCAAGCTGCTCTTTGACTGTGAGTGCCGTCATGGCCCGCAAGAAGTAGGCTTCCGCAGTCTCTGGTAGCATCACCTCGGCTTGCTTACGATGGTCTTCGATCTCTGCGAGCTTCTGCGCGTCCGGCGAGCCACTTTCCCAGAGGATGTGCGAGCCAGCAGCGCATGGGCGGCGCCGGCGATCTCGGGCTTTTCATCGAGCAGATTGTCCAGAATGACCATCGCCTCTTTCGGTTGGCTATTGTCCACGAAAATCGTCGCCTGCAGAAGCCGAGCCTCCGGCCCCACGTGCTTGCTGTCGCGGATCGGGTTGATCGTCTCCAAGGCCGCTTCTCGCTCGGCCTTGGCGTACTGCTTGCGGGCCTGGGACAGGATACTCCGGTGCTTGAAGCCTTCTGCCTCCGTTAGTTGCGCCCGGTCGCGGTTCCACATCGATAGCATAACGCCGGCCGCAACCACGAGCACCGTCAGTGCAACAGCCGCGAGGACCTGGGAGCGGTGCCTGCGGAGGATTTTCTCTACGCGATACGCGACGCCGGGACCTCGCGCCAGGACCGGTTCATGTTCCAGATGGCGGCGGATGTCCTCGGCCAGGCCGCTGGCGGTGTCATACTGCCGGGAACGGTCCTTTTCGAGGGTCTTCATCACGATCCAGTCCAGATCCCCTCGGACCTCTTTGAACTGGTGGGGTGTGCTCGGGGTACTGCTCTTGTCGCTCGTCCCTCGAGTTTCTCCTGCGGGGTGATGTAGCCGATGGCGCTGTGCAGGCGGATCATGTTGTACCGCCGGACGTAGTCGATCACGATGCGTCGAGCGTCGTCCAGCGACAGGGGGGTCTTGGGCTGGATGCACTCGACTTTGACGGACTGGTTGAACCGTTCGAGCTTCCCGTTGCTCTGGGGATAGTAGGGGCTGGTCCGCACGTGGGTCATGCCGTTGATGCGGACGAACTGCTTGAAGTCCTTGGCGATGAACTGGGGTCCATTGTCGGAGATGATGCGGGGCGTGGCGTCGGGGAACCGCTCGCGGGCCCGCTGCAGGACGATCTCGACCTGTTGTTCGGTCATGGATTCGCGGATGTCCCACGCCACGAGGAATCGGCTGTAGCCGTCCAGAACGCTGCACAGGTAGTAGAAGGTCCCCTGGATGTTGAGGTAGGAAATATCGATGTGCCAGTGCTCGTGAGGTTTGACCGGCTGCTCGAATCCGCGGCCCTTGCGGGGGTTGGTGTTGGGGTTCCCTTGCCGTAGCGATGTTGCCACTGATAGAACTTGCTGCGGGGGATGCCGATCCATTGCACGATCCGGCGGTAACTGATGCCGGTCCGGTCGCTCCAGTGCCGCACATAATCGACGACCTCGTCGCGGACATCGGGCTGGGCCCAGGCGTCCTTCAGGCCAGACCAAGCGTTTTTTGGGACGCACCTGCTCGGCCATGATCTCGGCGATGACCTCGTCCTTGGAGGCCAGACGGGCCTTGAGCTGGGTGACTTCCTTCTGGAGCTTCTGGGCGGCGCGGTCCTCGTTGCCGGCGCGGGTCCGCTCGAAAGCCGCGCTCCCGTGCTCGAACAGCTCCTGCTGCCAGCGGTAGAAGAGGTTCGGATTGAGGTCGTGCTGCTGGCAGACCTCGGAGATGGGTTTGTGCTCCAGCAGGTGGAGCCGCAGGATCTGCATCTTCTCGGAACTGGAAAACTGTCGTCGTGCCGTCATGAACATTCCCTTTCAAAGTGCCGGTTAATCTATAACACCCAACCTGGGAATGTCCAATTCCATCAGAGGCAACACGCGCAGGGATGACGGTAATTACGAGGACACTCAGTACTACTTTCCGGAGGACCTTGCCAGGCTGATCCTGTGCGCACAGAAGGCGTTCGAGTACACGACGCTCAAAGAGCGCAAGGATGTTGATGAGAGCGTGCCGGCATAACGCCATAGTCTCCCCTGCCACATGAGCCCGCTCTGTGCGGGGCGGGCTCTTCTTCATTTCGCGAGCATGGCAGGCCGGTCACTTGAAAGTCAGCTACACGACAGCGACACGTCCACGGCCGCAATTGGAATTGTGGGATAATAGGTTGGCAGTACAAGCACAGGAACACGAGTAGATGATCCTGCCACCGGGCAGAGGGTTTTGCTGCGTTTCGGAAGGAGCAATGGAGATGGACGATAAGCCGATGGGCACCGACATCAGTCAGATCCGAACAGCGAGCTTGTCCCACATCCGGGGTCAACCCCAAGTGGTCGAGCAGCTCCAACTCCACCTCCTGGCGCACTTCAACATGCGATGGACTGCCAAAGAACCGCCCGCCTTCGGGCCGATCATCCTTTGCGGCCCGCCCGGCACCGGCAAGACCCTGGTCGCCCAATCGATTCACACAGAACCTGCAAACCCCAGGTTCATTGAGACAAGCGGCGTGACCTTGAGTGAATACTCCCTCGCCTAAAGGCGAGGGATTCCCTTTTTCGGCTAAAGCCGAGGATTCCGGCTAAAGCCGGCTACAAGGGCCCCGCTGCAAGCGGGCTTAAGACGAAGGGGGCTCCGCCGCAGGCGGGCCCTCCCCTTCGATCCGAAATCCGTCGTCCTGCTCGTGTCGCTGGTTCTCGATATACGCCTTGATCACCTCATCCGTCACATTGCCGCTGCTACAGCAGAAGTACCCGCGGGCCCACAAATGCCGGCCCCAAAACGCCTTCCGCAGATGGGCAAATTCCCGCAACAGCGTGTACGACGTCTTGCCCTTCAATCGCTGCACCAGCCGACGGATCGTCACGTCCGGCGGCACCGACACGAACAGGTGAACATGGTTCGACGAGACATGCCCCCGCAGGATCTCCACCTCGTCCCGACGGCACAGTTCCCGCGATGTCCCGCACCGCCACCTCGCCCGTCAGGGCCCGCTTACGATACTTCCTGATCCACACCAAGTGCACGTGGATGCTGAACACCGAATGGCTGCCATGCCGATACGACTCCATCCGCCTATTATGCTAAAGCTGTCGCCTAAAGGCGAGGGTTTTAACCCTCCCAAGCGGTGACAATAAGCCATACTTATGAAATGACAGGGATTTCACCGAGTTTCCGAAGATCGACGCTCTATCCAATTGAGCTACGGGCGCGCTATCGCTGCGACAGGGTCGAATCCTCGTCGTTCAGACGTCGGCCCGACCGTTTGCCAGCGTTGCAACCATGCCGCGTCAACACCAGGACGTCAAATCAAAATCCCAGACGCACGACAAAAGCGTCCAAGGAGGCAAGGCCGTCCGAGAAGCGGTTCCGACCATCGCTCTCGCGATAAGGGGAAGAGCAGGGATCGACTGCCGTCGGTCGCAACGGGAGAGCAACACGTCCGGTTCCAACGCCGGCGCCACTAGTCTCCAACCGCTTCCTTTTTGAGCGGAGTCGTCCACAGGTAGATCGTATGGCCGTTGAACTCGTCGTCTCCCGGCACGTTGACGACCTGGTCCGGCGTCACCCCCCTCATGTCGAAGTCGTGGGAGACGATTCTCGAACCGGGCTTGAGCTTCTCCAACTGCGGAATCAGCTTCACATTCAGAGACGGCAACAGGTACAGAGTCACCACGTTGGCGCCGCGAAGGTCCAGCGTGAAGATGTCCTTCTGCTCGATGGTCACCAGACTGCCGAGGCCGTTGTTCGCCACGTTCTCCAGCGACTCCTTGATCCGCTGGGGATCGATGTCGTAGCCGAAGGCCCTGCAGCCGTACTTCTTGGCGGCGGTCACCGGGATGCGTCCGTCGCCGCAGCCCAGATCGTAAACCACGTCGCTCTGGCTCACCTTGGCCAGCTCCAGCATCTTGTCGACGACGTTCTGCGGCGTAGGCACATATGATGACGTCGGGAGTGCGTGCCTCCGCGGGTATTTCTTTCTTCAGGGGCGTCGTCCAGAGATAGAGCGTGTACGTCTGGCCCGGGTCCTCGTCGTCTTCGACTGTGACGACCTGGTCGGGGATCACCCCCTTCATATCGAAAGCGTGCGAGACGATCCGCGAGCCGGGCTTGAGCTTCTCCAACTGCGGGATCAGCTTGACGTTCAGCGTCGGCAGCAAATACAGCGTGACCACGCTGGCGTCGCTGAGGTCCAGCGTGAAGATGTCCTTCTGCTGGATCGAGACGAGCTTGCCGACGCCGTTCTGCTCGACGTTGACCAGCGATTCTTTGATCCGCTGGGGATCGATGTCGAAACCGCGGGCCTTGCAGCCGTACTTCTTGGCGGCGGTCACCGGGATTCGTCCGTCGCCGCAGCCCAGATCATAGACCAGGTCGTCCTTCGTGACCTTGGCCAATTCGAGCATCTTCTCCACCACTTTTTGCGGCGTCGGCACGTAGATGACGTCCGGCTTGCGGACCTCGACGACGGGCTGCTCTTTCTTGAGCGGGGTCGTCCACAGGTAGACCCGGTGGCTGCGAGGGGACTTCTCCTCGCCCATCACGGTGATGACCTGGTCGGGCGTGACGCCTTTCATGGCGAAGTCGTGCGAGACGATCCTCGATCCCGGCTTGAGCTTCTCCAGTTGCGGAATCAGCTTGACGTTCAGATCGGGCAACAAATACAGCGTGACGACATTGGCTTTGCTGAGGTCCAGCTTGAAGATGTCTTTCTGCTGGATGGTGACCAGACGCTCGACCTGGTTCTTCTGAACGTTGTCGATCGACTCGCGGATGCGGTTGGGGTCGATGTCGAAGCCGAAGGCCCGGCAGCCATACTTCTTGGCGGCGGTCACCGGGATGCGTCCGTCGCCGCAGCCCAGGTCGTAGACCACGTCGTCCTTGGTGACCTTCGCCAGCTTGAGCATCTCGTCCACGACGTTCTGGGGCGTCGGCACGAAAATCACGTCCGGTCTGCGGGGCGGCTCCGCGGCCCACGCCGACGAGATCAAACCCATCCACAATGCAACCGCACAGATGAACGACGTTTTCCTGGTCATGGTCTACCCCTCTACAGAAACAACTCCACACTTCTGCCCGCACAGACGGCACCACTATATGACGTGCGAATCCGCCATTCTATTGCGTGCGCGAACAAGAAGAAATCCCCCAGAAAAAATCTTTCCGCCATGGGAACCGGGCAGGTCTGCGACACGCCCTCGTGGGCGGGCGCCCAGGAACGAATGGAACATGACCGGCTTACAGTCCGTCGGAGGTGCCGCAAAGGCAGGACAGGAGGTTTCGCCGCTCCTGCGAAAGCCGCGGCCCCCTTCTCTTTCTCTTCGTGAACAACTCGCGGGACCCAGCCTGGCAGGAACCGGATGGCCCATGCGGCGATCAGGTGTTCTGGCCGGTGGAGAAACACTGAAGGCGGGTCTGGCCCGCTCAAGACCGATTCGTTCTTGCATCCGGATCGGTTCGAGCATAATCTGACCGAACTGGACGGGTGAAGGCGTTTACGCCAGAACCCGAACCGGTTCGCAGAACGATCAGTAGTTGGATAGGCATAAGGTCCCTCAAGACACAGGTTTTTCACGTCGGAAAGCCCCAGGTGCGCGGCGGGATCATCGTGGGTTAGCAGACCATGGACAGCGAACGACTGTTGTACGACATCAACGAATTGAATCATCTGTTCCGAGGCAGCGCGAGCGTGGAGACGCTGCTGAGCAAGGCGGTCGAGATGGTTGCCGAGCGGACCCAGTCGGCCGTGTGCTCGATCTATCTCTACAACCCCGAGAAACGCGAACTGACGCTGCGGGCGACCCACGGCCTGAACCCGGACTCGGTGGGCCGGGTGCGCCTCAAGCTCGGGCGAGGTCTGACCGGCCAGGCCCTCCAGGAGATGCGGACGATCTGCGTGACCAACGCCAGCCAGAGCCCCAACTACCAGTTCTTCCCGGGCATCTTTGAGGAACAGTACAACGCATTTCTCGCGGTGCCGATCGCCCGCGGGCTCTCGAAAATGGGCGTCCTGGTCCTCCAGCGGGACTCTGACCACCGTTTCGATCCGTCGGACATCACCGCCCTGGAAACGGTGTCTTCGCAACTCGGCAACATCATTGAAAATGCCCAGTTCATCATGGGGATTCACGAGCCGCCCCAGGAGACCGTCAGGGCCGTTCCCGCGGGTTTGAAGTTCGTCAAGGGCAAGAAGGCCGCCGAGGGGTTCGCCTATGCCCCTGCGATGGTCCGGGACAAGCAGAAGAGCCTCTCGGTTCTCGCAAGCCACGAGTACAACAAGACGTATACCCTGGAGGACTTCCGCCAGGCCATGGCCCGCACGGAGAGCCAACTGGAGGAATTGCAGGAACAGGTCGAGCACAAGCTCTCGGACGCGGCCTCGCTGATCTTCGCGGCGCACCTGATGATCCTCAAGGATCGCGATTTCGTCGGCAGGATCACCGAGAAGATCGAGTCCGGCGTCAACGCGCCCGATGCGGTCGTCGAGGTCGCGACCGGCTACATGCGAAGCTTCCTCCGCAGCGACAACGACTACATGCGGGAGAAAGCCAACGACATCGAGGACCTCGCCACGAGACTGGTCGGCAACCTCACCAGCCGCAACGATGAAACGGATGTCCACCGCGACCACGTCATCGTCACTCGCGGACTGTTTCCCTCGGACCTGCTCAAGCTCTCCTCCGAGGGGGCCAGCGCGATCGTCCTGGTCGGAGGCGGCGCCACCAGCCACATCTCGATCCTGGCCCGCTCGCTGACGATGCCCATGGTCATCACGGACACCCATGACCTGCTGAACGTGCCCGACGGCACCCCCCTGCTGGTCGACGCGGAGATGGGCAACATCTTCGTCGATCCGGACGACGAGGTGCTCGACAAGTTCTGGATTCGCCAGCGGGCCCGGCTGACCCTGGTGGACCAGAAGAAGCTCATGAAGCCCACGACGACGACCGCCGACGGCGTCCGCGTGCAGCTCATGGCCAACATCAACCTGCTGACCGACCTCAAGGTGGCGACCGAGCTGAACTGCGACGGCGTGGGCCTGTACCGCACGGAGTTCCCGTTCATCATCCGCACGACCTTCCCCTCGGAGGCCGAGCAGTACGTGATCTATCGCAAGCTGGTCGAGTCCATGCCGGGAAAGCCCGTGACGCTCCGCACGCTCGACGCCGGCGGCGACAAGATCCTGTCCTACTATCACGACATCAAGGAGCAGAACCCCGCGCTGGGCATGCGGTCCATCCGGTTCTCCCTCCAGAACACGCCCATCTTCGCCGAGCAGATCCGCGCTATCCTGAGGGCCGGCGTCGGGGCGAACCTGCGAATCATGTTCCCCATGATCTCCTCGCTCGATGAACTGCACGAGGCCAAGGAGGTCGTCCGCGAATCGATCGCCCTGCTCACCCGACAGGGAACCGAACACAACCCCCAGCCCAAGCTGGGAATGATGGTCGAACTGCCCGCGGCGGCGGAACTGGCTGAAGAGTTCGCCCGCGAGGTGGATTTCTTCTCGATCGGAACCAACGACCTGATCCAGTTCCTGCTCGCGGCCGACCGCACGAACGAGGCGGTGGCGGATTTCTACCTGCCCCACCATCCGGCGGTCCTGCGCACGCTGAATCGAGTCGCCCGCGCGGCGTTGGCAAACGACTGCGACGTGTCCCTCTGCGGAGACATGGCCCACCAGACGCAGTACACGCCCTTCCTGCTGGGCATCGGCATCCGGACCTTCAGCGTGGACCCGATCTTCCTGCTGCGAACCCAGCAGGCGATCAGCGCCACGTCCTTGAAGGAGGCCCAGGCCCTCGCGGAAACGATGCTCTCCAAGAGCCGAATCAGCGAAATCGCCGCCCTTCTGCCGCCGCAACCCACCCTGGGGGGCCAATGAGGCGCATGATGTGTTGGTGGTGACGCCGCAAGGCATTTCTTCGTTGTCCCTCATTACAGGGTCCCAGGGCCCGAAAATGCGTATTCACCTGTAGACAGAAGTCACGGCAGATGCTATCATGGAAGACTAGGAGAATCGTAAGGCCGCCATTCGACGGAGGAAAGTGGACGGAAGACGATCGGACTAGGCTGTATGGCGGAGGAAATCGCAGGCGGAGCGGTGATTTCGATAACGTTTGGATGTTGGCCAGTGGTGCTGATGGGGAGACTTGCCAGGTCTTCTGCAACAGACGGGTGTGCGTTTTGTCCGCGAGTACCCCGACGTCTGAATGATGAAGACCCATGGCAGGCTTGCTCAGTGAGGTTCCCGGCCGGAGGAAGAGAGACATGAGAGAACGCTTGTTGTGTGTGGTAGAGTCGAGACGTGGCGCGGTGGTTTAGGTGGAGCCTATCTGTTGCCGGCCCTTTCGGCTGCCGGTGCCTCATTAGCTCCACCCTGCTCCGTTTCCACGTCCCGCTCATCGAACCGGACGTGCGGATTTGCCGCATCC
>DATIKY010000020.1:0-9087 GCA_035476995.1 Sedimentisphaerales bacterium
TGAAGAACTACGGTCGCCTCCGTACCCTGGTAGATCGTTGGATTGAACTGTCAACCCAACTGTGTCAGACGAGAATGGAACGGGAAACGGGTTGACTATCCCGCCACGAAGACAGGCCAGAACATGGCACTGTCCAGTTCACACTTCAAACTTGAAACTCCCTGCGGCGGACGAGCCGCAGGTCCGTGCACTGCTTGCGGAAATCGATGCGGACCCGCTCGATCCGCACGACGCTGCGCGGGTCGCGCCGGCAGGCGAACAGGTCCCGACTCTCGGGACTCGATGTCACGCGGTCGCCCGGTCGCAGGTGCGGCCGCAGCGTGGGCGTCCGCACGTCGATCGTTTCGATGAGTGCGGGCGATGACTGGGCCTGTCGGCGGACGAACTGTCGCAGCGCCGCGGAATCGTCGGCTTCATCGGGCGCGCCCAGTCCAGGCTGCGAGTTGTTCGCGAAGAGGCTCTGCGAGGAGACCTTGCGGTACGCGAACCGTCGGGGCAGCGTGAGCACGTGGTCCACGACCGGCGCGGTCGAACCGACGGGCCCATCCGCAACGGCGCAGGCGAGCCGCTCGTCGCTGACGACCGAGGCGGTGATCCGCATACGCAGCAGGCCCTTGAGGGCTGCGACCCACGTGTCCAGATCGAGCTCATCGCTCGCCAGCCACACGCCGCACTCGTCGAGCAGGTTGGTGAAGGCGTGGCGATAGTTCCACCAGCGCAGGCCGTCGTAGGAGACCTGCAGGAAGTAGCCCAGCGAGCGGCCCTGGGCGTCGGCGCTCAGCGCGGGCCAGAACCGCCTGCGTCGCACGACCCAGTCGGCGCCCTCGAAAAGGCGCGAGAAATCGTAGGGCTCGCCTCGATTGAAGGGCGGACCGCTGTAGTCGCCTGCTTCGTTGAGGCACCACTTGCGGTAGACGTCCTTGATCTGGTGGAACTGGGGATTGCCACTGATCGAGAAGCGACTGAGGCTCGTGCCCTCCAACGCAGGGTCCCAGGCTTTGACCAGCTCGAAGGTCGCTTCGTAGACCTTGAAGTCGCCCAGACCGAGCGTTCGATGCGTGACGGGGTAGAACGCTCGCTCGCTGTGGAACGCTGCGACGCTTGTTCGCGAGACGCTCAGGGGCTCTCCCGGCCTCTGGCAGTTCAGCTCGACGGTTCGCCCCTGGTCGCGACGACGGAAGACGACCGCCTGGGCGGGTCCCGTTTCGACGAGTCGCGGCTCGAAGCGGAATTCCAGGCCTGCCGATTCGCAGCTGGCATGCAGGGCGTCCAGCAGGTTCATGCCGGTGACGTCGAGGTCCCGCAGGGGCCGGCAGTCCGTCAGGGCCAGCAGTTGCGCCAGGGGGGGCCAGGCGAGTTGGCCTGCAGGAGCGTGCTCGCTGAGAAGATAGAGGATCGCATCGGCGCAGGTCCAGATCCTGTCGTGGAGGCCCCCTGCCGAGAAGAGCGTGTGAGCGAGGCCTTCGACTTGTGCGGCGTTGCCTTGCCCGAGCGGATTGAAGACGGTCTCCAGGCCGGGCAATAGGATCGTCGAGCCATCGCTGCGAAGGACCCGCCGGCCGTAGACGGTGGCGCGTCTCAGGATTGAGCTGAAGTCCCTGGCGAGGATCTCGACGGTTTCGCGTTCGGAGCGGATCGTGGTGGAGAGCCCGTCGATCTGCCCGACGAAGAGGGTCAGAGTCGTCGTGTGCGACGCAGGCGGTCGGGCGTTGAAGAGCTAGTGCAGACGGATCGTGCGACCGAACGCGAAGCGGTCTTCGATGTCCTCGATCCGCATGGCGGCGGCGTCTTGGCCCGATGGCTTCCAGGCCAGCTTGGCCCAGCCGAATTCCGGCCAGCCGCTGCGGACGATCTCGATCGGTTCGAGGTCGTCGCACAGGACGCCGTCGAGAGAGGCGATCATCGCGCCTGCAGGCAGAGCCAGTCGGCGGCATTCGGGCTGATACAGTTGTGCGGTGTTGGTCATATGCGTGTCTCCGGATCATCAAACAGGTCGTGCGACGAGGATCGTCGGCGGTGCGGGTGGCGCATCCGAACTCGGATGCACGGACACGACGGCGGACCTGCCTTCGACGCCTGCGACGCTTTCGGCTCGGACGAGAAATGCGCTGGGGCCATCCGTCGCGGCTTCGGCGTCGTATTGATGGAAGCCTTGGCCTTCGCAGGGCACGGACCCAATCGGGATTGCGGCGCGGTAGAGATTGAACCGGCTCGGCGCGGTTTCCTGATCGAGCGGGCAGTAGAACCACGTGAGTCGAACCCGGCCTGCGTCGATCCACTGCGCGGCCAGTGCGGTCGCCGCATTGGGTCGAGGCAGAGCCTGTCGCCCGTTCGAGTCGATGCGAAGGAGCACTGAGGCGGTCGTCGTCTTCTCCTGGCGTCCGCGAGCGTCGAATCGACGCAGGACGTAGCACTCGGTCGAGCCCGGCCGATGAGTCAGATGCGAGGGCAACGTGACCTCCAGCGTCCCAGGTCTGATGACGCACAGGATTCGGCTCCAGTCCACGTCGTGGAGGGCGGTCCCACGATAGATCGCGGCGTACCCTGCCCGACGGACCCAGAACCAACCTCGCGTCAGCGCGGTCCCCAGTGCGAAGGCGTCACTCGATCTGCCGCGGAAGAGCGCCTCCAACTGCCAGGCGGGCTCGGTCTTCAATCGGCCCTGGAAGGCCGGTCGCGGCGCGCGGATCAAAAGGCTCGCGTGCAGACGCGAAGAGCCTCGCACGGTCCCGGCCAGCGGGACTGGGCCGGGGATGTGAAGGCTGCCACGGACCGAGGAGGATGCGTGGATCGCGCCGGCGCAGGAGACGACGGTCCCGGCGGGTTGGAGTCTCGCCGCGATGCGCCGGGGCGAGAGCATCTCGAACGGGTTCCGACAGAGCCGGCGGATCTCCGCTTCCGAGAGGACGCGTTTCCACACGCAGGCCAGGGCCACGCTGCCTGCGAAGTCCCAGAACCACGTGCCGGAGGCCTCCTGGCGCGATCCGATGGCGAAGGCCCTCGACCCGCTCAGGTCGATCCCGTTGAGGCTCGTCGCGTTGGCAGTGACGCCCTGTCGAAGGCCGTCGAGGTAGAGCCGCACGCCTGCGGGGTCGTCCCGGTCGCACACTCCGACCGCCAGGTGCCAGCGGTTGTCGTTCAGAGCGCCGTCGGAGCCGGCTGCGAACGCGGTCGCCTGGTTGCGGATCTGCCAGGAAAGGCGGTTGTCGGTTTCGACGAGCAGGCCGTAACCTTTGCCGGCGCCGTCGAGGTAGCCTTTGCCCAGGACCGCGCCGATCCGCGTTCCGCTCCAGTTGTCGGGCTGGCTGGCGGCGCTGTACTTGAGGACCGCCAGCACCGAGATGTCGTCGACGCCCAGGTTCAGGCAGTCGCCCATGCCGATCCAGTCGTCGGCGCCGTCGAAGTCGAGCGACGATCCGAACGAGCCCGCGGACCAGGAGGGATTGCCAGAGAAGGTCCCATCGCGTCGAGAGCCCGCGATGTCCCTGGCGGTTCTTCCCGCGGTCTCATTCAGGAGCCAGCAAGCCGCCAGGCCGCGAGCGAACGGATGGGCGCGATCGATCGGCGCCCAGACCGGCGGCTTGATTTGCGATTGGGTTCGGGTCAGCATGGTTCAGCTCGACTGTGCGAAAAGACCCTGATAAATGGCCGAGCAGTCGCTGGTCTTGAGCGTCTGGCCGGTCTTGTTGTGGACGATGATTCCCCACCGCTGGGGCAGGAGCCCGCCGAACGCGGAGGCGACGCTCATCAGGTCCGACTCGTAGACCTTGTTTTGCGTGGGGGCGTAGATCACGCCGATGAGTCGGCAGTTGGCGAGCTGCTGCGGGTCCGTCCCGAAGGCGGCGTCGCTGCCGGAGGCGTTGCCTGAACAGGTGGAACCGCCGTCGGCGGTGCCGTAGGCGTAGACGTAGAGGGCCTTGTCGCCGGTGGAGTCGGCGCCGGCGTTGGTCGCGATCTTCACCTGGACGAGGGCGTCGAGAAAGCCGTTCGTCGAGTTGTCGACGGATGCGGACTCGCGTTTCGCGTCGTTGGCCAGGCCGTTGAGAGTGATGGACAGCGCCTGGTTGGCGCTGCCGTACTGGGTCTTGATTTCGCTCATGATCGGGCTCCTTATGAATGATCCGTCGTCAATCCAAAGTCACTTGCAGATCGCTCGGAGGGAACACGGGGGCGTCCGACGCGTTGACGTTCCTGGGCTGCGTGAGCGAGCCGTGGGCGAGCAGGTTGCCTCCGGTTGCGGCGTCGAACAGCGCAAAGTGCGTCAGCGTGCCCCAGGCGCCGGTCGCGGCGTTGAACTCGATGCCTTCCACGTTGTCGATCAGGCCGCCGTCGGCGCTGCTCCAGTCGCTCGCCTGCGTCACAGCGCGGGCGTATCCGGCGCCCTCGGGCTCATCGAGACCCGATCCGTCTTCGCCAGGGTCGGCGGTCGAGAGGGCCACGTGGATCGTCGGGGGCGCGTAGGTCCCTTTGCCGAAGAGGTGGTCGAGAACTTTGTTCTCCCAGTAGTTCGAGAAGCTGCCCATGGTCTGTGCTCCTGTTGAGAATGGTGTGATGGTGGCTCACGATTGCGGCGTCAGCGAGCAGGTGTCCTCGTCGTCGCGCGGGGTCAGGGTGAGCAGGACGGTTTGACCGTCGTCATCGTAGTAGTCGATGTCGCGGGTGATCGTGTCCTGGACGGCGCGGTTGGCCAGCATCTTGATCACGGTCAGTTCGCCCGCGCCGGTCCAGAGGATGTCCCGGCTGCACACCAGAAGGTCCGTATCCGCAGGGCTCGCGCCGACTTGTCGCAGGACCTGGATGCAATACGAACCGGCGGGAATGTTCGAGTCGAAGTCGCCCACGTATCGGTTGCCGCTTCGGTCGATCAGCGAGATGGCGTAGTCGCTGATTGCGTGGCCGCTCGCGCCCCATTCCTCGAAAGCGCGTCCCGCGGGATGCCACACTTGCCCGGCGGGATTGCGAATGATCGCGTAGAGAACGCTGCCTGATGCGTAGTCCGCCTGAATCTCGTATGCCATGATTCTGTGCCTTTCTTCATCCGAGGGGGATGTCTTACGGTTCTTCTGTCCACGTGCCTGTTTTGGCGGTCACCGCCCAGTTTCCGTTGGAGTCTGCGACGATGGTCAAAGCGGCTCCGATCGCAGAGGCGGCCTTGTACTTGCCTGCGGTCTGGCCGCTGTTGTCGCGGATCGCGGCGTCGCCTGGCTCGATTCGCAGTTCGCAGGCCGCCTGAACCGCGAAGGTGAATTCCGTCCCTGCCGGCGGAGCATCGGGAAGCGTCAACGTCACCGCGCCGGCGGCTCCGAGGTTCGTATGAACGCTGCCCGACTCGGTTGCGTCCAGCAGGTCGCCAGTCGTGTGGGTTTCGACAGTTCTACGAACGCCCCCTGCTACGCAGGGAACGACGACGTTGTGTGCGTCTCGACAGTCGGCGATCGAGACGATGTCCCCGTCGGTGGTGCTCACGACCGCCAGGCGCACGTGAGGCGTCGCCGCCATGATCGGGAACCCGGCGTATTCGTTTGTGACGAGGTTGCCCTGTCTGTCGAGGTAGACGTAGATCGCGTCCTTGTCGTCGGCCAGCGCGTTGCCGGTTGAGCCGGAGAAGGTCACGAGGTCGGCGCCCAGCCAGAACTTGCCGGGTTTGACCCCGATGTCGAGGCCCCCCTCGTCGCAGACTCTCAGGTCGTTCGCCCGACGGACCGCAAGCAGGAGTCGGTGCAGCAGCTTGCGGAAGTGGAGATAATAGGGCGCGGCGCCGGTCGGGATGTATTCGACGCCGGTCTCGGGGTCCGATTGAAGGTTCAGCAACTCGTTGTCCGATGGATAAGACTCGGTCATAATGGTCTCCTTGTCACGAGTCGCCAATGCGAAGCGTGATCTGATGGGTTTGTGGATCGAATAAAGCGACGTGCAGCGCCGCCGCAGGTCTGGGCGGAGGAACGACCGCGATGGGCGAGGTCTCGCAGGCGGGGCTTTCGTTGCCTGATGCGTCGAGCGTCTTGACGCCGAAGCGATACCGTCCCAGCGGCAACAGCGGGCTGATCCACTCGATCTCGCCGGCGTCCATGCCGAACGGTCCCTCTGCGAAGCGCCCCCTGCCGAACCCGATGCAGGCCGGAGAGTCGTGTCCGAAGTCGCCCGCGCCGAAGGCGGCCATGCCGAAACCCGCCTTGTCCTGGGGACAGGGCCAGGCGGGAATCGGGGACTCGTTCAGCGGCGCGGCGTAGTCGATCGCTCCTGCGCCGTGGTCGAAGTACACGTTGAAGCGAGCCCCCGGCGGCAGAGCCTGGCTTTGCAGAAGGACCAGTCGGATACGACCGGTCGCTGAAGGCGGATCGAGTTCGTTGCTGAAATCGAGATGGGCATCCTGCGCCTCGACGGCCGCCACTTCGACGCGCAGCGCCGCGAGAAACGATGAAGGCGGCTGCACCACCAGTTGCCGCTGGTCGACGTCGAGGGTCGCTCCCGCGAAGCGGCCGTTGAGGTACACCTGGTGGAGCATGCCCTCGTGCGACGAACGCCAGGTCACCAGCGACGCGACGCTCACGGCGGTCCCGCACCCGTCGGCGGCAATCGCCTCAGGCAGAGGAACCGCGAAGACGCCTTTGATTCCGTCACGATGAAGCCGCATTGCTGTGGCCTCCCAATTGCGTGTAGGTGATTTCGTACTCCGCGACGACGCCGGGACCCGCGGGGTACTCCGCGACCTTCTTGAAGCTGTCCATGCGAAGCCTGCAAAACGCCTGGCCATCGGCCGCGACGAGGGTGTGTTCGCGTCCGTCAATGAACTGCGCAATGGCCTGGATGCGACTTCGCATCGCAGCCCGACCGGCGGCGCGGAGAGTCCCGGCTTGTCGGATCTGTCGGGCGCGGGTGCCCAGGTCGATGCTCAGCAGGCCATCCAATCCGGCGACCGCCCGCTCGATCGAGGATCTGCTCGGGCTATCCACCGAGAGGGTCAACCCTTGTTCATCGAAGATCATCTGTCCGTCGAGTGTCACGCTCATGACTGGTCCTTTCTTCTGCGAGGGGGCCTCAATCGCGCACGAGCCGGACCACGCCGCCGATGCGGTGGACGTCCGCGACGCGGTCGGAGCCGAGATCGACGCTCACACGGCACCGCTGCCTGGCTTTCTCGAAGAGCTGCTGGTAGTGCCGGCTCTTGTGTGCGAAGGGCCCGTCCTGCCCTTGCCCGGCCCACGTCGCGTAGACGTTGGCGATCACCAGGAGCGCCGAGGCCCTGCGAAGGCCCTCGACCTCGGCGAGGTCGTCGGGGGAGATTGAGCTGGACGGGTCGCCGGGCCGGATGCCGAAGAGCTGCGTCAGTTGGAGGGCCGCATCGACGGCCTGGGGCCCCAGCGTGCTGATTCGGTACGAGACTTCGCCGCCGACGGGAGGCGCGACCGGCGGGCTTGTCGGATCGGCCCTCACGACGGAGACCGTCAGTTGCGTCGCGGAATCGACCGAGACGATTTCGTAGGCGCCGTCGAGCGAACCGTCCACGGATCTCAGGTGCACGCCGCCGCCGGCTTCGACGCTCGACGCGATGAAGTCCGCCTGCGCGGCGGTCAGAGTGGTCCCATTCAGAACCGCGCCGCTTCCGCCGGCCTGCACCTGCGACGGCAGATGCAATTCGCCGAAGAGCGCGGGCTCGTACTTCAGAACATCCACATCATTCGAGAACTTTGCCATGTTCGTTCCTCCTCATGCAGACAGCATGACAAGAGAGACCCCGGCGACCGTCGCCGACCGCCGGGGCGTTGTGGTCATCAACTCGTCGAAAGGTCGCGGATCAAACCGTGGGCGGCTTCGTTCTTGAGTTCCAGGGTGTATTCGCCGATCAGCTCGCCGCACTCGTAATCGCCGGAACTGGCCAGCGGCTTGAAGTGGAAACTCCGGCCGGTCAGCGGCAGCACGCTCACGCGGGACGAGTCCAGGAACAGGACCGCATCCTGCGGGATGTGCCGGGTCGTCACGATCCGACAGACGCCGAAATCGCTTTCGTACAGGCTCACCATGTCGGTGAACGTCGTGTCGTCCGCGCCGTAGCTGCGACTGTCGGAGCAGAAGGCGTTGATCTTTCGCTTCTGGAAGCCGCCGACGACGATCAGGTCCACGTTGCCGCTGCTGTTCTCCCAGATCTTCCGCAGGACGTAGTTGACCTTGGCTTCGTCGAGGTCGGCGCCGGAGGGAAAACCGCTGTCGCCGGCGCGGAAGACGTTGGTGGCCAGGTGCTGCAGGATGCCTTTCATCGTCCGTCGGACGGCGCCGCTGCCCTGCGGATCGGCGGCGGGTTTGCCGCCGTTGAGGACGGTGTTCTCCAGGTCGCGGACCATCTCACGCAGGCGGACCTGCTTTTCGTAGTCCATCTCGTTGGACAGGCCAAGCTGGCTGGCGGCCATGTCGCTGCCGCTGACCTCGACGGCTGCGGTGAAGATCTGCGTGTAGTTGCCGCAGCGGACGCGGTTGGTGAACCGGGCGTTGGGCCGATCCTGACCCTCCAGGGCCGCGTTGCCCAGGATGTTGACGATCTGGTCGTTGGCCAGGCTCTCGGGCGTCGTGTTCGCGTAGCCTCGCTGCACGGTGAGCGTGTTGCCGGCGACCGATGCGACGAGCATCAGCTCCTCGCTGCCTTCGACCTGGATCTGATCGCCTGTGCGGAACCGGCCTCCATGGTCCACGTCGAACGTCGTGTCGGAGGCGGGGTTCGTCCACGTGGAGTCGTTGACCGCGTCCTTGTTGGGCAGCAGCTCATCCTCGAGCCATTCGTGGTGCGTGCTGGTCGCCTCGCGCAGCGGATCGCCCAGCGCGTCGAGCAGAGGCGTCTCGGCAGGCGTGATGAGCCCGATGAGGTCCGCCACGTCCTCGGCCAGCTCGGGCAGAGCGATCCCTGCGCTGTACGTCGCTTTTCCGGTGAATGCCATGCTTGTGTCTCCTTGAAAAAAGGGGTGCAGGTTTCATTTTACGTACCGGGTTACGCACAGCGGCGAAGCCGACTGTAGGTATCCCAGAATTCCTTCCACAATCCGGATTTGACGTAGCAGCGGAAGTTGAGGATTCGCTGTCCACCTTGTCGTGACCATC
>DATIKY010000021.1:0-4717 GCA_035476995.1 Sedimentisphaerales bacterium
TTCCTACACAAACCGCCCGAGGCGGCGTTGCCCCCTCAGGCCGTCTGGATCAATCCGCCCAAGGAGGCCCCAAAAACAACGGATTGATTAGAGCTTAATTGTGAAAAGGAACTGTCTCATTCAACTTGACAACTTCCGCGAAGGCTTCCAGACAAACCGTTGCTCATGAATTGTACTGATCATCCTTCGCTCGTGAACCTGAGGTGGCTCACCTTCATCGGTCGATGCAAAGCCCGACGGGCTCTCGAACAGGGCCGTGTTGATGAGTCGCTCGGCTACTGCCTGACCCTGTTGCATGCAGGGGCTCATTGGCAAGAGAATAGCTCCTTAATCGAGCAGTTGCTTGGATTTGCAGTCAGCGCTGTCGCATGTGGAGAGATTCTCCATGTGGTTAGTAGTGCAGAGGAACTGCCGCTCGATCAACTTGTCGAACTGCAGACCCGGATCGGCGCGCCATACCCGGATGATTATCCAGTTGCCAACTTCGAAGGGGAACGGCTGATAATGCTGGATGCTGTTCAGTACGAATTCACGCGTGGATGGCTTGGAGGTGGACACCATGTTGTGGGGAATTACACCGTCAGCTTTTACATGGGAGAGGGAATCACCAATACCCCAGAGAGCTGGAAGATGAAGGCTGTGATGATGCCTCTGGATGTCGTGGCCAGTATGATTCATGCCCGTAGGAATCGAACGATTGCCAGAATCAACGAACGATATAGTCAGATGAACGAGATCGCGAAGCTCTCGCCCTACGACCGACGAGAACGTCGCATCGCCGATATGGGCGAGAGCATGTGGTGGGTTGAGAAGCTACGGTACGGATTCGTTTGGTTACTGATGCCAGCGGAGCGACGAGTATCGGAGATAGCCTTTCGCGCGAGGGCGGGGTATGAGGCGCTCGTAACGGTTGTGGCCGTGAAGCGGTATCGGCTGGAGAAGGGGAGTTATCCGCGGGATCTTGAGATCCTTGTTCAGGATGGATACCTCAAGAAGGTGCCCTCAGATGCGTACAGCGCGGGGGCTCTGGTCTACAGAGCGACAGACAACGACTTCATTCTCTACAGTCTCGGGCCGAACTTTACAGATGACAGCGGGGAACCCGGGCGCGACGAGGAGGGGCGTCCCAAACTGTGGGGCGTCGACGGCGACTGGGTCTTCTGGCCGGTGAATCGTTGATTTGAGGATGGTCCCGATATGGAGCGAGAGAACATGCCAGAGAGGAGTCCTTGCGGATTGCCTCGGTGTGCGGAGCAGTTCATCGCGGCGGTTGTGCGGAAGATACGATGGCGCAGACGCGTTCGCGAGGACGTGCGGGCGGAGCTGACGGCGCATTTTGAGGACGAACTGCGGGACGTGACCGACCCGGCCGAGCGGGAGAGGAGGGCGAAGCGGCTGATCGGGGAATTCGGTGATCCCGGGCTTCTGGCGATCCTGTGCCGGCGGGCGAAGAAACGCTGCCGGCCGCTGTGGGCGAAGGCGGCGATCCGCGGCATCCAGGTGGCCGGCGTGTTCCTGCTCTATCTGGTCGTCTGCACGGTCCCCCTGTTTGTGGGCAAGCCGACGATCCGAGTGGACTACGCCGATTGGCTCACGAAACGGTGGCGACCCGCCCAGCCGGGGGTCGAGAATGCGAGAACATACTACGAGCAAGCTGCCTCGCTCTATGTCGAGCCGCCGGAGTGGCTGGCAGTCAGGAGAAGATCGCCTCAGTGGACGGTGCGAGACTGCAATGAGGCCGACTTGCGGCTGCTGACCGACTGGTTGAGCGAGAACAAAGCCGCGTTCGACCAATTCAGAAAGGGGGCGAACACCGCTGACTACTGGCCGGTCTATGACGTCAATCACGCGGATCGGACCCGAGGCGGCGTTCCCTTCATGTGGATGGAGGCGAATGTCGTACCCTTGGCGATGGAATGGCTTCCGCGATTCCGATCGCTCGCGATGGCCTGGAGGGATCGAGTTGCCTATCAGGTACGTCGGGGCGAGTTGGACGAGGCGATGAACGATTCCAGGACGCTCCTGCGCTTCGGGCGGCATCTGCGAGGCAAGGGACTCTTGATCGAGCAGTTGGTGGGGATCGCGATTGAAGCTCTTGGCCACGCCACCCTGTTCGACGTGCTGCAGGAGCCGGGGATCTCCGCCGAGGGCCTGGCCCGCGTGCAGGACGAGCTCCGGTTCGCCTTCGATCGGGACCGCAGCTTCCTCGATCTCGATGCCGAGAAAGTCATTTGGTACGACAACATCCAGCGGACTTTTACCGACGATGGACAGGGCGGGGGGCGTGCCCTGCGACGCGGCCTGCCCTTTGCGGCTGGCGATTGGAGGGACAATCTGACGCGTATGCTCCGGTTCGACTACCCGGATCGGCGCCAGACTGTGGCGATGGTCGATGCCTATTTCGAGCAGATCCAGGAGATGCTGCGCATAGCGCCCAACAGCAAGGAGCCGGATGCGGAGCTAGAGGGGCAGATCGACTGGGTCAAGCAGAACCTGCTCTTCACCACGCTGAAACCTGCTCACGAGCGGCTGGGATTTCTGGTCTGGCGCGATAGAACGGGGGAGGCCGCTCTGGCGGCCACGGTGGCCCTCCTTCGCTACAAGACCGAAAAAGGCTCCTTTCCCGAACACTTTGAGGATGTGGTCACGGCGGGTCTTCTTGCCAGTCTGCCCGATGACCCCTTTGGTCAAGGTCCGCTCACGTACCGCAGGACGGCCGATGGATTCCTGCTCTATAGCTGGGGCCAGAACCTCCTCGACGACGGAGGCCGGCCGGGCACAGGCCAGGATGGAAGACCTCGGGATTGGGCCGACAACGGCGACATGGTCTTCTGGCCGGTGCAGGCCGCACCGCGGAACTCGACGGTCCCTGCTTCTTCGGCCGCGGATGAAGAGAAGATGGAGAAATACAGGGCCGCCGCTCCGTTGAATCACACGGTCCGGATCGAACGGATCGGCAGTTATCTCAAGTTCGACTACGAGCTGATCGGCGCCGATGGGAAGAAGCATGATCTCTGGGGGATCTCCGAGCACCCCGAGTTGACGTTCTCGGTTTATCGGGGCGACGCCAGAGTCGGCATCGGCAAGTTCGAGTTTGGCTGAGGTGGGTCCTGGTGTTCGCACTCGTGGCGAGTGCCTTTCCGCGTCTCCGGCGATTTGCGAATCGTCGTCTCTGCCGACCTCGGCGAGTTCGGTCCCACCGACGGCAAGCTCGTTCTCTACCATTTCAGCCCGCTGTATCATGTTCAGGGGCTTATCCCATGGCTGCTGCTGCCGCTGGCGTTTGTCTCTCTCAAGGAGAATCGTACCCTTCATGCCGCATGGATACTGGCGCCGCTCGCGCTGCTGGGGGCGGTCTATCTGGCCGTCATGAACCTGTGGGATTGGGGCTCCGGGACTACGGTTCAGTTCAACGTCCTATTCACGATCATCATCGTGGGGTTTTCCATCCTCTGGCTGCTCGCGGAACGCATCGGAAATCGAAACCGTCTCGTCGCTTTCCTTCTCGCGGCTCTGCTGTGGTTCGGTTTCCTCGTCGTCAACCTGCTCAGCCGTGGATTCCACGATGCCGCATTCATCGTTGTGTTCGGCGGTGTGTCGGTCCTCTCGATTCTGCTGGCGTTTGCGATTGCCTCGTGGTTGTCGGCGAAACGCTTTCGCAGGGTCCGCTTCGTCGCCTGGACAGGATTCGGGCTTTTCGGATCGTTGCTAACCGTCGCCTCGACGCTCGTGTTCTTGTTCTATCCGAGCGGTCCTGTTGTCGCCCAACTTACCGAGGTGTTTGTCGCCTCATTGATTTCCAGTCTGGTGCACACGGTCTGTCTTTTGCCGTTTCTGGTTCTGCTGTGGACAAACCGCTTCTGGCGCAGACGATTTGAACGCGTCACGCGAGTGCCGATGGGGGCCCAGTGAAGCTCATCGAGCCGGGATGTCCGCGACGGCCAGGGCGGTTTTCTGGTTCAGGCGGGGGCCGATGTTGGTGAAGAGGTGGAGCCGCCCGCGTCTTTGCCATCCACCGAAGGCAAGATGCTTTCGACACGCTGCCCGTCGGGACGGCGGGAGGTTGTCGCTTTGGAGCCACCAGCAGCAGGGGTGTGCGCACCCTCCCGCGAACGTTTCGCTCGCGGATCATGGCGGAGGCCCCAAAGCGGTAGACTTCCTGAGCAGGACCTCTTCGGGCCTGCATTTGTCCCCTTTTTGGAGAAGACCTTGAATTCCCTCCCGGCGCGCCTTACCATACTCTCGTAAGCCCCATGGAGTCTTGCATTGCAATTACGGTGTTTGGATTGCGGGAGGTCGCCATGACTGCGGGAAGATGTCCGCTGCATTGTCACGAGCATGGATGCGTGAGCCGTCGCGAGTTTCTGGTGGGGTCCGCAATGTTTCTGGCCGGGTGCACGTCGTTGAGGAACGAACGGGCGGCCGTTACGCCGATCCGCCCGTGCGGGCCGGCCGCGAAATACAGGCCCACCCTGTGGGCGGCCTTCGTCCGGCGGGAAGGCGACTACGGCATGCTCTGGCCCGGCGCGGTCTACGACGGCGAGAAGGCTCGCGGCATGTACGCGGACAAAATGGTCGAAGTGGGTATTTACTTGACTGATGTAGCTACCACATGTAGTGTAGGTGGGTATGGAAGACTACCCTGCTACGTTGCTGGAGTTCGAGGCCCGCTTCGCGACCGAGGCATCGTGCCGGGACTACCTGTTCCAGTTGAGAT
>DATIKY010000022.1:0-14500 GCA_035476995.1 Sedimentisphaerales bacterium
GCCGCATCGAGCCACGGGTCCTCAAACGCCGTCGCCACCGCTACCCCCTCATGCAACGACCCCGAGAGCAACTCCGTGAGCAACTGCAGAAAACATAAACCCCTGGTATCGCACGCCTTGTGGACGGCAGTGCCATTCGACACAGCCCTTTGACCTTTCCGCATCGTCGCGGTCACTTGAGTTGGAAAAGCTGTCCGTCTCGCGGGCGGATCAGGTACGGCCTGTCCCCCGCGTCCCAGGCGATCTTCATCCTGGACAGATACCAGCTCTTGCCGTTGTCGTTGTTGCCCTGGAAGAACAGGTGCATCTGCCCGTCGCGGTCCGTGAAGGCGCCGGGATGGCCCGACTCGCTGGAATTCCATTCTTCCGGACCGCCGTTGGGCAGCAGAGGGTGCTGCGAGAGACGCGTCCAGGCGATCCCGTCGTCGCTGACCGCGCAGCCGATCTGCTGGGGCTCGTTGTTGTAGCCGCCGGCATAGAACATGAACAGCCGACCATTGCGCGTGCAGAGGGCGGGGGCTTCGATGCAGTTCTTCTCCCAGGGCAACTGCGGTTCGAGGATCGACCGGTCGCACAACTGGGTCCACTTGTCCCGCCCATAGTCCGAATCCGCGGGCGCGGAGGCGACGACGAGCTTCTGGACCTTCATCTCGGGGTCGCGCGTCGCGCAGTACAGCAGCAGCTTGCCTTTGTGCTCGATCACCTCCGCGTCGATGGCCCGGCCGCAGTTCCAGTCGCCCGTCGGCCGAAAGATCGGGTTCGTCGCGTTGCGAGTGAAGTGGATCCCGTCCTCCGAGACCGCGTGGCAGATCGCGTCGTCGCGGCCGTTTCCGTAGGTCTGGTAGAACAGATGGAGCTTGCCCCCGCGGACCAGAGCCGCCGGCGCCGCCAGGCCTTTGCGCTCGTAGTCGGCCGCCGGGAGGACTTCGCCGACCTTCCTCCAACGCGTCAGGTCGCTGCTCTCGGCAATCCCGACCGCGAAGCCGTCCTGGCCGCGATGGACGGAGTAGTACATCAGGTACCGCCCGCCGAACCACTCGACGTCCGGGTCCTTGGCGAACGACCGGCCGTGGGAGGTGTCCGCGTAGTACATCTTCGGCTGTTCCGCCGGCCCTCCCATCGCCACGGACGAGAGGACGAGGATCGCGAACATGCTGCATCTGTTCATCTGACCTCCTGATCGAACCATTATTGACGACGGTCCATTGTAGGGTCTTGCCCTCCGAAAGTCGCGGCAAAACCGCGACGGGCCGTTGATCCCATGCAGGCTCGCGTGAGCCCCGCTTTGGCGGACAGGCGTCTTGACGCGGTCCCCGCCATCGTGTACAGCTTGGACCTGACGAATGCGTCGCGGACCTTGGCGGTCAGGGTCGTGCAACGCCGGATCGATCACAACTGGAGAAGAAACATGGACGGTCGTCTCCTGAAGATTCGATGCGTGTTCTGCGCGGTGATGGCGCTCGCTTGCCTGACGTTCGCCGGCTGCCAGGCCCCGCAGGCGGCGCCGAAGGCCGAACCCATTCGCATATCGGGCGATGTCTTCGTGCAGCCGATCGCCGACGGGGTCTGGATGCACACCACGTATCGCGACCTGGCGGATTACGGCCGGGTCGTCGCCAATGGGCTGGTCGTCATCGACGGCGACAAGGCCGTTCTCATCGACCTGCCCTGGACGGATGAACAGACGGGCGTCCTGTTCGACTGGATCGCGAACAACCGCGGCGCGGTCGTCAGAACGGTGATCCCCACGCACTTTCACGAAGACTGCATGGGCGGCCTGGCCGAGGCGCACCGCCGGGGCGCCCAGTCTTACGGATTGAACAAGACGATCCGGATCGCGAGAGAAAAGGGGTTGCCCGTTCCCCAGATCTCCTACCAGATGAGAACCATGGTCCGTTGCGGGCGGACCGTCGTTCTCGCGACGTACCACGGGCCCGGCCACACGACCGACAATGTCGTCGCCTGGCTGCCCCAGCAGGGCATCCTGTTCGGCGGGTGCCTGGTCAAATCCCTGGACGCCCAGTCGCTGGGCAACACCGCCGACGGCGACCTCCAGGCCTACCCGGCCACGCTGCAGAAGGTGCTCGCGGCCTACGGCCATGCCAGGATCGTCGTCCCCGGCCACGGCGACTGGGGCGGAACCAAGTTGATCGAGCACACGCTGGAGTTGTGTCCCGGCAAGAATCCCAAGCCCTGAGAGACGCGATGCACGAAACCGACTATCGAACCACGGTGCAAGACGAGCACTGGCGGAATGAGGAATTCCAGTGGGCCCGAATCCTGGCCGAGGGATATGCCGCCAAGGGCATGGTCCTGCTGTACCTGCAGAAGGCCTGCACCGCCTTCCACGAGTTCGAGCCGGCTTTCCAGGCCGGGGCCCTCGATCCCGCGGGGCTTGACTTTTTCCGCAAACGGCTGGCGACCCGGCTCGGGCACCTCCTGACCACGATGAAAAACAACGGTCTCGACGGGCTCGCCGGCGCGGCCGACGTGGGCGAGATCCAGCGAGCGACGGAGTCGGCCCAGAGCCTCGAAGACCTCGCGGAGTTGACGGAGAGGCTCCACGCCGCCGGTCATGTGCTGCTCGACGCGCTCGAACGAGCGTGACCGCGTCCGTCTCATGCCTGTCGCCCAATGATCGTTGACCTTCCATGCGGAACCCCGATAATGGCCGCCTTTGATTGCCTTATGGAGCTTCGTGCACAATGACCGATACAACCGGCGAGCCTCTGACTCTGTTCTTCGACCTCGACGGCACGCTCAGCGATCCCAGCGACGGCATCACGCGGTGCATCCGGTACGCCCTGGAGCGCCTCGGCCGGCCGTACCCGCCGAAGGCCGAGCTGGTGCAGTTCATCGGCCCGCCTTTGCGATGGACCTTCCCCCGCCTGCTCGGCAGCGAGGACAAGGACCTGATCGACGCCGCCCTTCGCTACTACCGCGAATGCTACGGCGACGTCGGGCTCTTCGAGAACCAGGTCTACCCCGGCGTGCCCGAGATGCTCGCCCGCCTGCAAGGGGAGGGCCACAGCCTCTACGTGGTCACGTCCAAGCCTACGGTCTACTCGGACCGGATCGTCGAACGTTTCGGATTCGACCGCTACTTCCTCAAGGTCTACGGCCCCCAGCTCGACGGTCGCTTCGACGAAAAAAGCGAACTGATCGAACACATCCTGCGGGAACTCTCGCTCGATCCGGGCCGCACGGTCATGATCGGCGACCGCGCCCGCGACATCGAATCGGGCCAGGCCCACAACACCCGCACGATCGGCGTCACCTACGGCTTCGGCAGCGAAGGAGAACTCGCCGCTGCGGCGCCCGACGAAATCTGCCACAGCCCCGTCGAGATCGACGAGGCCGTCCGCAGATGCAGGATAAAGGGCAGCCATGGCTGATGCCTCTTGATCCGGAGCACCCGGTTCGAGTTCGCACGGTCCGTTTCTAGCCCGGCCGGCCTTGCTTCTGGAATTGGGTTCGTTTCGCAGGATCGATCGTGAAGCGTGAAGGGTGAAGCGTGAGGCGGTTCGGCCCCAGGCCGCGTCGCTCGTCCTTCCTCGTTCGTAGTGACGCCGTAAAAGGCGGCGTCATCAAACGCATCATCGAATGTCTGAATCCGCGAATCTGCCGAGTGGTGGCCCTGGGCGTGCCGACCGAGCGGGAGGTGACCCAGTGGTATTTCCAACGCTACGTGGCGCATTTGCCCGCCGCGGGCGAGATGGTCCTGTTCGATCGAAGTTGGTACAACCGCGCCGGCGTGGAGCACGTGATGGGGTTCTGCACCGACGAGCAATACGAGGAGTTCCTGCGGACCTGTCCTGCGTTCGAGCAGATGCTTATCCGCTCGGGGATCATTCTCATCAAGTACTGGTTCAGCGTCAGCTACGAGGAGCAGGAGAGGCGGTTCCAGGCGCGCCTCGAAGACCCGACCAAGCGATGGAAGCTCAGCCCGATGGACCTGGAGTCGCGAAACCGCTGGGTGCAGTACTCGCACGCCAAGGACGTGATGTTCGCGCATACCGACGTCAAGGAGTCGCCGTGGTACGTCGTGGAGGCCGACAGCAAGCGTCGCGCCCGCCTCAATTGCATCCGCCACCTGCTCGATCAGATCCCCTACGAGGACCTGACCCCCGCTCCCATGGAACTGCCCCCTCGCCAGAAGCGCAGAGCGTACATCCGCCCCCCGAAGTCGCACCAGACCTTTGTCCCGGACAAGTACTAGCCATCGGGCGACGCTCTCCCCCAAAGTCCGCGTTTCAAGATCTGCCCCGCGATTCCTCTCCCGTCGTTCAAGCCTTATCGTGCTATCGGATTGGCTGTGTTGTGCTTGGCGTGTGGATTCGCCTCTTTCGAGGAAAGACTGTTGAAATGCGTTTATCGCAATAGGACAAGTCTTGCTCGATATGCGCGGCCAGCTCAAACAGAAGTCTCAGCAGAGTGACAGGGACAAGCCCTGTCTGATTCCCGGACCACAGGTCACGGCCCGGATGGCCTTCTCTTCTCCGTGACCTCTGCGTCTCCGTGGTGAACCCGCCCCCCGCCTTCGTCCGCCTTTGTCCTTGTTGTTTTCGGCTTGTTGTTCTATGCTATCCCCAGCGCAGTACCGAGGATAAACGACCAATGAACTGAAGCCCGAAGGAGACATGGCTATGCGGACATCGCGGCCCGGGGAGAGCTTCCATTTCATCGTATGGGCAATGGTCGCACTCGGTTGCGCCGGGAACGGCGGCTTCGCTGCGAGTTCCACCGAGCTTCGTGAGACGCCTTCTGCTGCATCGTCCGCGAGTACGGAAGGCGTGCGATGGGATCTGGCTGAAGCATTCGACTTCTTATGGGAGTCCGTGGAGGTGTCCACGCGGCTCGTCAATTTGGCGGTTGGAACCGGCGGACAGCCAAACCCAGGTGGACTCGCCGCCAGGGTGACGATCGGGGTTCGCTGGGCGGGTGTCAGGAACTTCGTCATGTTCGACGTCGCCTCGGCACAGGTCTACGAACTGCTGGATGAGGACGGACGAACCATACCCTACCGCAATCGACAGTCGGATCAGAATCGTGAGTACGACAATCGCGATTGGCGCTGGACCGGGGAGGGGCAGGCATATCTGAATCCCGGCGGGCGCCAGGTGTCGTTTGACGCGAAGATCCAGTTTCCTGTTGAACCGAACCATGCCATGCCGTCAGGGATTTCTTCGCTCAGAGGTTACATTGGGGCGGTCTATGCCGACGAGATAGTCGGTGTGAAAATCCCTTTCGACCCCAATCTCGGGGCGGTTGAGAATGAGAAGGTTCCCGGGCTTGTGTTCTCCGTTCATCCGACCACGCCCCCGCCGCCCAAGCCACCCGAGTACGTGTGTGTGGTCCCGTCGGAGAATCGCGCCCTCGCCATGTACAGGCCCAGGACGGCGCTGGGATTGTACCAGTACAGCACGTCCGTGGAATCCAAGACTGAGGAGCCCATTCTGACGCTCACCCACGCAGTACGGTACCCCGGCAAGATCTATGCATTTCGGGAGTATGCCGTCGTGCGGACTGAGTTGTATGACTTGCGGAGGAAGGTTGTCCGCATCCCTTCTAACCAGACCGTTAACAGTGCCTTTCGGAGAGTCCACTGCTTTGGCTCGCTTCCACAAACCGGCGAGGATGAGACCTTCGACAGGATTTGTCACGTGGTTCTGGTTCGTCCGATGGAGGTGAAGATTCCTTTCGTGCTAACCGACATCCCCCTCGCTCGATTGAGTAAGTAGCGGGCAAACAGGGACGGTCCCTCGGCCTCTCTCGTGTCTTGGATCTTCTGCGGATTGCGAATTTCGAGTTGCGTGTGTGTTTTCGAGGAGGGGTGCGAGTTCATCTCAAGGGCTCTGCCCCTGAAACCCCGGCATTTGGCGCTTTGCGCCAGCAGCATGATAGGCGTGCTTCGCACGCGTGGCTGGTGACCCGTGGCCGGTGGCCCGGATCACGAGTCACGGGGCACGGATCACCGCTCCATGCAATTGGCCCAAAGCGCAAAATGCCGGGTCGGGTTCCCAAACGCGATCCAGCATGTTTGGGGTCCCGGTCTGGGGGCCGGCCCCCAGTAATCCAGTCAGGAAAGACCGAATCAATTCCCAACCCTGGGTCCCAGCGTGAGAAGTTGTTTTTCGCGTATCTTTCTTTGGTGGAGACGGCAGTTGGCCAAGAGGCTGCGAAATGCTATACTACAGACTGGCAAAGACGCAGTGGAGTATGAAACCGATGACGGCAAAAGAACGAATCAGAGAGCTTCTGGACGCGCAGCCGGACGACGCCTCCTATGACGAAATCCTTCGCGAGCTGGCCTTTGATCGCATGGTGGACCGAGGGATGTCGGATGTTCGCCATGGCCGCGTTGTCTCCAACGAGGAAATGGGCAGGCGAATTCGCCGATGGCAGAGCTGAGATGGACTGAAGAAGCCGTGTCTTGGATGGAGGACATCTATCGGTACATCGCGGCGGATAACCCTCAGGCAGCCTCGCGCGTTGTCAATTCCATCTATGAGAAGGCCCAAATGCTGGGTCGATTTCCCCGGATGGGTCATGCCTACCGACATGAACCGGAGGGCGAAATCCGAGTCTTCACGTACGGTCACTATCGAATCGCCTACCTGATCCGCAGGGAAAATCTCATCGAAATCCTCGGTGTCTTCCATACTGCCCTGGAAATCGATCGCTACCTCTGACTGCCGCCACCGGCTTCAGCACGAGGCGCGCACGTCAGGCGCACAAGCCCACACGTTTCACCGGGGCGCCGAGTGTGCGCTCTTCTCTATCCCTTTTCTCGCGGCCCTGGGCTGCTTCTTTCGAGCCTCCGCGCTATTTGAGCGGGACCTTGAACAGGGTGATGCTGATGGGCTTGATGGCGATCTTGCCGGTCACGTCGGTGGCGTCCAGCGGGACGATCCGGATCACGGGATCCTGGCCGGGATCGTTGTAGGCGGCGGGGTTCTCGTGGGCGATCACCCAGCCGGCGGCCTTGCCCGCAGGGGTCAGGTCCTTGAGGTCCAGCGTCACCTCGTAGTTGTCCCACGTCGCGTTGACGAACCCGAGCGTCAGATGGCTCTTGTCCTCGGTCAGCGCCGCGGAGACGTCGAGCTTCTCGTCCCATCCGGAAACCGTCAGCGGGATCGTGCCGAACTCGCGCCGGTACAGCACCAGCGGATAGGCGGTCGCGTCGAACTCCGCGGCGGTCTTCGTCGTCTTGATGCAGCCGATCACGTTGACCGTCTGGGCGTAGTGGGCCATGAACATGATATCGGAATGGCGGAAGTACTCATGGAGTCCGGCGGCGATGCCCAGCGCGTCCTTCATGAAGTACCGCGTGCCCAGCTCGCCAAAGACGTGCGGGCCGTACCAGTAGTTCCACTCGGTCATGGCGATCTGGATGTCCTTGCCCTGCAGGGTGGGAATGGTCTGGCGGTAGCGGCGATGGGCCTCGGCTTTGCCGCGAATGGCGTTGGGGACCAGGCGCACATGGGCGGTCAGGTCCGGCGTCGTCTGGCAGTAGAAATGCTCGGCGATCAGGTCCATGTGGTCGGCGCAGTTCCGCAGCAGCCCTTCGGACCAGGGTCCGACGTTGCCGGAGGCGATCGTCTTGATGCTCGGATCGGTCCGTCGCATCATCTCCTCGACCCAGTTGTGCTTGAGGACATAATGCTCCAGGCGCATGTAGCCGAGCTGCCAGTTGCCCCACATCTCGTTGCCGACGCACCACCAGGTGACGTCCAGCGGCTTGCGGTCGCCATTCTGCGCCCGCCACTTGCCCATCGGCGTGCTCGTCGAGCCGTTGGCGTACTCGACTTGGGCGGCGGCGGAATAGGCGTCGCCGAACCCGGTATTGACGGTGATCAGCGGCTCCGTCCCGATCAGGCGGCACAGCTCGACGAATTCGTGCATGCCGACGTCGTTGGTCTCCAGCCCGGTCCAGGCGGGGTTCGTGAGGGTGGGCCGGCGGTCGCGATCGCCCAGGCCGTTGCGCCAGTCGTAACCGCTGACGAAGTTTCCGCCCGGCCAGCGGTAGATCGGGGCGTCGAGCTGCTTGAGCAGTTCGAGCGTGTCGCGCCGGAACCCCTTGACGTTGTCGGCCGGCATCAGGGAGACCGCGCCGATCGTGAATGTGCCGCGTCCGCTCCCGACGATCTCGAGGCGGGCGTCATCGCTGCCGGCGCCGGCTCGGAACTTCAGGGGATAGGCATTGAATGAGCCGGTCGGCTTTCGGATGGTGACTGTCTGGCGGCCGTTCTCGCCGTCGGCCCAGATCAGGCTGACCTGGATCGGTCCGGCGGAGGCGTCGCCGCGCAGGACGACCCGGCCTTCATATTCCTTGCCCGCGACGAGCCCCAGTTCCTCCTGATACATCCCCGTCGGGGCGTCGGAAACGGTGATCTGCGGGTTGTGCTCGCCCGACAGCGGATCCTCCGTGCTCATGGCGATGGCCTCGCGCGAGCCGATCACCTTCCAGGGCGAGGCCGCGATGACACGGGCCCCGGCGCCGGTGGTCCGCCAAATGTCGCGGTCGGCGGGCACCGGGTAGTAGAACTTGCGGTCTTCGAGCATTTCCGCCCAGATGCCGCCGTAGATGCAGCGGCCCAGATGCTCGATGAACTGGCCGTAAACGTACTTGGAGATCGGCGCGCCGGGCTGGCCGGGCTCGATCCGGATGGCGGTGGGCACGGTCTTGCTCTGAACCTTGAGCTCTTCGACCACCACGAGCGTGATGTCGTCGAACCAGGCGGTCCCGGTCGCCTGGCCCCAGCCTCCGAACAGGCAGTTCACCTGCACGCTGTCCTGGCCCATCACCTCGAACTCCACCTCGAGTTGGGTCCAGTCGTTCGTGCCGGTCAGGGCCTTGGTTCGGGCGGCGTCGAGGCCGTGGATATTCAGTTGCACGCCCCGACCGGTGGTGGCCACGACGTTCTCCGTCTTGACCCATCCGGACAGTTTCAGGCGGGCGAAGGGCGGGATCGGACCGGACGTCTGGCTCCAGCCGCCGTCGGCGCCCTCCTTCGCGGTCACCTTCCCGCTGCGGCCCGTCCGCCCGTCGGCATCAATGGAAAAGTCCAGGGCGCCGGCCCAGGTGGACCGGGTCCAGGACCGCGGGACATCACGTCGGACATCCTCAAAGGACGGGTTTCTGAGAAGGTTCTCGGCGCCGATAGCGGGGCAAGCCAGCCAAAGGGTTGCGAGGATACATGCCGCGACGGAGGTGCTTCTGTTCATTGCGGTCTCCTGGGAAAGAACTTGTCAACTTTGGATTTGGTCCGGATTATCCAGCCTGACCCGCACGAAGGCAAGACATAAATGCGTTTTTCATTAACCATTTTGCGGCGTAGTGCCTTGGGAGCCGGGGAGGGCGAGTGCAGACCCGAGGCGGGCCTGCCTGGGGAGTTTTTCGCGTTGGGGCCTCCGGCTTGATACGCGAGCGAGGCGCTCGCGTAAGGGCGTGCGAAGGGGTCCGCAACGCGAAGTATCCCGTTGCGGACCCAGGCACCCCTGTTGCTGGTGGCTCCAACTCGTCAGACTCCCGCCGCGCCGCGGCGGATTCCGGATGAGTCCGTTTCTTCCTCCTTCTCCATCGCCAGGACGGGACCGCGTGCCAGGAGAACCAGTCACACCCGGTCCCCGCCGGGGGTCCGGTTTTGATTTGACCGCGGGGAGGGTATGGCTTAGATTCTCAAGGGTACAGCCCCCGTTTCGAGGGCCGAAGGCCTGGATTTGTGAGGAGAAACGTCATGGTCTCACGCATGAAGGTCACCCGCCGCAACCTTTTCAAAGCAACCGCCGGCGCGGCTCTGGGCGTTGTCGGATTCCCCTATGTCGTTCGATCCGCCGCCTTGGGCGGGTCGGGGGCGGTGGCTCCCAGCGAGCGGATCACGCTGGGCTGCATCGGCACCGGGCCGCAGGGTACCTACGTGATGAGGAACTTCTTGGCGCAGAAGGACTGCCGGGTCATCGCGATGTGCGATCTCAAGGCCCCGGTTCGCGAGGCGACCAAGAAGCTGATCGACGCCCACAATGGCGACCGCGACTGCGCCACGTACACCGACTACCGCGAGCTGATCGCCCGCAAGGACGTCGATACGGTCCTGATCGCGACGTGCGACCATTGGCATGTGCTGGTCGCGCTGGAGGCGGCTCGGGCGGGCAAAGCGATCTATCTCGAGAAGCCGATGGGCCTGAGTCTGGCCGAGGAC
This sequence comes from Sedimentisphaerales bacterium, assembly GCA_035476995.1. GTDB lineage: Bacteria > Planctomycetota > Phycisphaerae > Sedimentisphaerales > Anaerobacaceae > PLanc-01. The sequence continues at coordinate 10,203 of DATIKY010000022.1, forward strand.
CAGGCGCTGCGAGCGACCTGTCGCAAGTACGGCACCATCTTCCAGTTCGGGACGCAGCAGCGGTCGAGCCGGGACTTCCGATTCGCGTGCGAGCTCGTCCGCAACGGGCGGATCGGCAAGCTGCATACGATCAACGTCTGGTGCGCCGGCAGTTCCGCAGGGGGCCCGAGGAACATCGTCGCGCCGCCGGACTGGATCGACTACAATATGTGGCTCGGGCCCGCTCCCTATCAGCCCTATACCCCGAACCGGGAGTCCAACCAGTGGTGGTGGTTCATCTCGGACTATGCACTCGGTTTCATCGCAGGCTGGGGCGTTCACCCGCTCGACATCGCCCTCTGGGGCGGCGGCGACGCGGTCCAATGCCCTCTGACGATCGAGGGCAAAGGAGTCTGGCCGACCCCCGACGGCGTCTGCGACACCGCGATGAACTGGGACCTCAAGCTCCAATACGACAGCGGCGTGACGATGAACTACACCGGCAACCCCTACCCCGACGCATGGAAGACGCGGTACGGGCGGACCAGCGACCACGGCACCGCCTTTGAAGGCTCCGACGGCTGCGTGCACGTGGACCGCTCCGGCGTCAACGCCCATCCGAAAGAATTGCTCGACACGCAATGGGGCCCGAACGACAAGCGTCTGTACGAGAGCAGCAACCACGCGCGCAACCTGCTGGACTGCGTTCGCAGCCGCAAGGAGACGATCTGTCCGATCGATGCGGCGGTCCAGGCCGACACGCTGTGCCAGATCAGCGACATCGCGATCCGCCTGGAGCAGAAGCTGCGGTGGGACTGGGCCAAGGAACAGTTCGTGAACAACGACGCCGCCAACCGCCGGCTCACGCGAGCGATGCGGAGCCCCTGGCGGCTGTAGCTGTAGGGTGCGTATCACGCACCATTTGAGCGTTCGATGAATTGGACGGTGCGTAATACGCACCCTACGAAGACCGCTAAGAATCAGTAGGAGAAGACAGTATGTTGAAACAAATCGCGATAGGGTTTCTGGCCTGCATGGCCTTCGGCGTTTGCAGCGCCGCGGCGGCACAGGACGGCTGGATCTCGCTGTTCAACGGCAAGGACCTCGACGGCTGGAAGGCCAGCGAGAACCAGGGGACATTCACCGTCAAAGACGGCGAACTCGTCGTGCACGGCGACCGCAGCCACCTGTTCTACGTCGGCCCGGTGAACAACGCCAATTTCAAGAACTTCGAGTTCAAGGCCCAGGTCAAGACGACCCAGGGCTCGAATTCGGGCATCTATTTCCACACGGCCTATCAGGAGAAGGATTGGCCTCGCAAGGGCTACGAGTGCCAGGTGAACACGACCCACAGCGACCGCAAGAAGACCGGCGGCCTCTACGGCGTCGTGGACGTGATCGACAACGCGCCGTCGAAGGACGGCCAGTGGTTCGACTATTACGTCAAGGTCGAGGGCAAGCACATCATCGTCACGATCGACGGCAAGACCACCGTGGATTGGACCGAACCTGCCGACTGGAAGGAGACCGGCCGCAGGATCGACAAAGGCACGTTCGCCATCCAGGGCCACGACCCCAAGAGTCTGGTCTACTACAAGAACATCATGGTCCGCCCGCTGCCCGAAGACGCCGGCTGGATTCCGCTGTTCAACGACAAGAATCTCGACGGCTGGAAGGCCAGTGAGAATCAGGGGACGTTCACGGTCAAAGATGGCGAACTGGTCGTCTACGGGAACCGCAGCCACCTGTTCTACATGGGCCCGGTGAACAACGCCACATTCACGGATTTCGAATTCACGGCCGACGTGAAGACCACCCAGGGCTCGAACTCCGGCATCTACTTCCATACCGAGTATCAGGAGACGGACTGGCCGCGCAAAGGGTACGAGTGCCAGGTGAACACGACCCACAGCGACCGCAAGAAGACCGGCGGGCTCTACGGCGTGCAGGACGTCATCGACAACGCGCCATCCAAGGACGACCAGTGGTTCAATTACTACATCAAGGTCCAGGGCAAGCACATCCTCATCAAGATCGACGGCAAGACCACCGTGGACTGGACCGAGCCGGACGATTGGCGGCAGGGCGGCCGCAAGATTGACAAGGGGACCTTCGCCATCCAGGGCCACGACCCCAAGAGCCTGGTCTACTTCAAGAACATCAAGGTCAGGCCGCTGAGCCCGATCAAGGTCGTCGTCGTTACGGGCGGGCACGGCTTCGAGCGCGAGCCGTTCTTCAAGCTCTTCCAGGGTTACGGCGACGTGCGGTACGTCGAGGCCGAGCAGAAGGACCACAGCGAGCTGTTCGAGGACATCGGCAACTGGGACTATGACGTGATCGTCCTGTACAACATGACGCAGAACATCTCCGAGAAACGAAAGGAGAACTTCAAGGCCCTGCTGGCCCGGGGCGTCGGCCTGGTCGCTTTGCACCACGCGGAAGGCGCGTTCAACACGTGGGAGGACTACCGCCAGATCATCGGCGCCCGCTATCCTCTCAAGCCCCAGGAGATCGACGGGGTGCACTTCGAGACCGGCGTCTACCAGCATGACGTGGATATGAACATCAAGATCGTCGACCGCGAGCACCCGATCACCAGGGGGTTGAGCGACTTCACGATCCGCGACGAGACGTACAAGGGCCTCTGGTTCGCCAAGGACAATCACGTCCTCCTGACGACCGACCATCCGAAGAACGATCCGACCGTCTGCTGGGTCCGGCCGTGCGACCACACGCGGATCGTATTCCTCCAGCTCGGCCACGACGGCAAGGCCTACGCCAATCCGAACTACCGCGAACTGATCGTCCGCTCGATCCGCTGGGCCGGCGGGAGACTTTGAGATCTCAAATTTGAGATCTGAGATTTCTTCAAGGAGAATCCTATGTCGTCGCACGTGAATCGCCGCAGTTTCATGAAGCAGTCGCTGGCCGCCTCCGCGGGGGGCATGCTGGCCGCGAGTTCGACCCATGCCGCCGCAGGCGGCGGACCCGCGGTCAAGGTCCAGCCTGGCTCCAAGGCGACCATCCCGATGGGCAAGATCGGCGACCTGCAGGTCAGCCGGATGCTGTTGGGCGGTAATCTGCTCACCCACTACACGCACAGCCGGGACCTCAAGTACGTCTACAACCTCTGTGCCCACTACAACACCGAGGACAAGATCCACGAGACGATGGCCCTGGCCGAAGCGCACGGCATCAACACGCTGTCGATCCACAATCCGCCGGGGATCATCTCGATCCTCAAACGCTATCGCCAGCGCCACGGCGGCAAGATCCAATGGATCGTCTGCCCGATCGCCGAGTTCACCGACGATATGAAGGCCTACCGCGACATGGCAAAGGAACTGGTCGACGAGGGCACCGAGGCCCTTTACGTGTGGGGTGTCCGCTCCGATCCGCTCTGTGCCCAGGGGAAGATGGACCTGATGCGCAAGGCGGTCGAGATCGGCAAGGATCTCGGCGTCCCCTCCGGCGTCGGCGCCCACGACCTCAATGCGGTCGTCCAGTGCGAAAAGCACAACATCCCGGCGGACTTCTACATCAAGACGTTCCACCACCACAACTACCGCACGGGTCCCAAAGCGGAAGAGCTGAAAGCTCCGTACAGTGAGTTTCCGGGCTACTGGTGCCGCGATCCGCAGGAGACGATCGAGGTGATGAAGAACGTGACCAAGCCCTGGATCGCGTTCAAGGTGATGGCCGCGGGCGCGATCCCGCCGGCGGACGCCTTCAAATACGTCTTCGAAAACGGCGCCGACCACACGCTGGCCGGCATGTTCGATTTCGAGATCGCCGAGGACACGAAGATCTTCAATGAGACGCTGAGCGGCCTGCAGAACCGAACCCGCCCCTGGCGAAGCTGAACGCCGGCAGTCGAAGAAAAGACAGCCACAGAGGGCACAGAGAACACAGAGGCAAGACTGACTATTGCCGCCGTTCTCTGTGCCCTCGGTCTTTCGTGTGCTCCCGTACTTTCCTCTGGAAGATCGAATGAAGACTGTCGCGTTTATCGCTTTGCGGGGTACCAGCGGAGAGGGTTCGGCAACGTGGGTGCCCTTCGCTCGCTAGAACAGCCTGCGTTGATTGTCTGATTCCTTGATTGAGATGCCTCGCCACAGCTTCGCGGCCAGTTTGCTCCGAGAGCAGAAAATGAGGATGTACAGCGGATGGCTTTTCATATTTAGAAACTATCTCAAAACAGTGTCTTTGGCCGATAACCATCCGTAGGAGCCAATTGAAAGGAGTCACGGATGGCACGGCAGAAACGCAAGGTCAAGCCCCTTCCGACGATCTGGGAGGTCAACGACGAGTTGTGGAAC
>DATIKY010000023.1:0-17672 GCA_035476995.1 Sedimentisphaerales bacterium
GACTGCAAAGAACATTTCCTGGGGTGACCCCGATTCTCTTGCCGAATCTGAACCTCACCTGTGGTGAGATTTACGAATCGGCTCCTCGGTTACGAATCCACGCCTCTTTCCCGATGAAAACTGCACATTCGCAAGACTTGCCGGAGTGCCTTATGCAACTGGAGGGTCTGTAGTACAGAGAAGAGGGGACGGTCGTTGAGATCGGGCGGTTGTCTCGCACGTCCTGCGCTCATCGTCCGGTTTTTGTGCCTGAGGTCTCTCGGGAGACCTTGTCGCACGCAGAATGCCGCTGAAAACGACCACCCGTGGGATGCACACAATTCTCTTCGGTTGCAGGACTTGCGACACGGATCAACCCGAGCGTGACCAACAGGAGGCCAACAGACGACCAACGCCCGACCATCGCGCGACCACTAACAAGAATGAGAAGAAAGAAAAGAATGAAAAGAAGGAGAAAGACCCACGCTGACGCGTGACGCCTCTGGGGGGATTTCTCTTCGGATCGATCCGAAAGAGCGAGCAGGCCACGCGGCCGCATCTGATGTAACGTTTGCATCGCCGGCGCAACTTCATTCACGGAACGGCCAGACTGATCCACAGGCCTGCCGATTCCTGTCGGGGAGCTCCTGAGAAGAGGTTGCGGACAGAGTACGTCTTTGGAACGGGCCCGGGTTCGCCCTGGCCCGGAAGGAGTTTCCTATGGATACGAATCGAGAGCATGCGGGACTGGATCGGCGGAGGTTTCTCAAGTCAACGGCGGGAGCCGGCGCGGCGATGGCGTTTGGAGTGCGCGTCCTGCATGGGGCGTCCGAGGGCGGCTCGGTCGAGCCGATCAACGTCGCTCTGATCGGCGCAGGGGCTCAGGGCGAGGTCCTGATGACCGCTTGCCTGAAGATTCCCGGCGTGCGGTTCCAGGCGGTCTGCGACATCTGGGAGGCCTACAACCAGGGGCGCGCGTCCCGCCTGCTGCAACGCTATGGCCATCCCGCAAGGCCCTACGTCGACTGCGATGAGATGCTGGCCAAGGAGACAGGACTCCAGGCGGCGATCATCGCCACGCCGGACTTCTGGCACGCGCCGCACACCGTCGCATGCCTGAACGCAGGCCTGCACGTCTACTGCGAGAAGCTGATGTCCAACACAGTCGATGGGGCCCGCCAGATGGTCGAGGCCTCGCGGCGAGCGGGCAAGCTTCTCCAGATCGGCCACCAGCGCCGCAGCAATCCGCGGTACCTCTTCTGTCGCGACACGCTCCTGAGAGACAAGAAGCTCCTCGGCCGGATCACCGCGGTCAACGGCCAGTGGAATCGCGCGGTCCAGACGCCATTGGGCTGGCCCAAGGGCAAGGAGATCGACGCCGCGATTTTGAAACGCTACGGCTACGGGTCCATGGACGACCTGCGGAACTGGCGGTGGCGACGGGGTCTGGGCGGCGGGCCCATCGTTGATCTCGGGGCGCACCAGATCGACGTCTTCAACTGGTTCCTCGACGCCCGGCCCCAGTCGGTGCTCGCCAGCGGCCGGCTGAACTACTACGACAAGGGATCGCATCAATGGTACGACACGGTCATGGCGGTCTACGAATACGACGGCGCCCAGGGACCCGTCACCGCCTTCTATCAGACGCTCAGCGCCAACGGCCATCAGCAGTACTTCGAGAAGTTCCTCGGCGACCGGGGCACGCTCGCGATGTCCGAGCGGTCGGATCTCACGAGGCTGTATCCTGAGCCTTCGGACAGTCCCGCGACCGCGTGGGCCCAGTGCGTCAAGGAGGGCCATCTGACCGCCCAGCCGGAGTGGTTGAAGCTCATCGAACGGATGAACCTGGAGGAACTGGCCAAGGCACTCACCGTATCGGGCAGCGTCAACACGACGGGCAAGGCGCCGACTCTGGAACTGGCGATGGAGCTGAACAAGCCGATCCACCAGCCGCACCTGGAGAACTTCTTTGACGCGATCCGAGGCCAAGCCCAGCTCAATTGCCCTGCGGAGGTAGGCTACGCCGGCACAGTGACCGTCCTGAAGGTCAACGAAGCGATCGACGCCGGCCGACGATTGGAGTTTCGAGCGGAGGATTTCAGAGCGTAGGCAAGCGATGTCATCCGAAGTGGTAGTGCTTCCGCACAGCCTTCTCGACGCTCCAGACGCAGTCGAGGTCCTGGGGGAAGACGACCAGGTCGCCCGGGCCGAAGCTGACGGAGTCCTTGCCGTCCGAGACGGAGACCGCGCCCTCCAGGATCAGGCAGGTTTCTTTCTCGGTGTACGACCAGTCGAAGGTGCTGGGCTCGCACGACCAGATCGGCCAGTTCTTGCACCGCGTCAGTTCTTCCTGCGTCGGTTTTCGCACGACGATGTCTCTTGCCGTTGGCATATCCGCGTACCCCTTGAACCGTTCCATGCAACCAGATGCTCACGCAATCGCGAGATTATACCGGATCTTTCGCAGGTCGGCAGCGTGCAAGTCCATTATTTTTTGTCCGCGGCGGGCCCGATCCGATATACTCATGGTTTTCCGCATCGGGTTGTCTGGAGACACGAAACGCATGGAGCCTCGCTGGTTGGACGAGCTCAAACGATGGTTGGACGCCTACACGAACCGTTTCTTCGGTCAGGACGAATACGTGAACCGGCACCTTCGCCTCAAGCAGGAGCACACGGACCGGACTCGTGAGCAGATTCTGTATCTGGCGGGCAGGCTCGCCCTCGACGAGAATCAGACGCGAATCGCAGAGACGGTCGCCTTGCTGCACGACGTCGGACGGTTCCCCCAGTTCGCCACATACCGCACGTACAACGACCTTCGCAGCGTGAGCCACTGCTGCCTGGGCGTCGAAGTCCTGCATCAGGAACGGGTCCTGGAGTCGCTGCCTCCTCAAGAAAGAGAGTGGGTCCGCATCGCGGTCGCCCATCACGGCCGCAAGGCCCTGCCCACCGACCTGGACGACGAGACGCTCCTGTACCTCAAGCTGATCCGCGACGCGGACAAACTGGACATCCTGCGGATCGTGACCGAGATCTACCGTCGTGACACCGCCGATTCCCAGAAGAACTCGTTCGAGATCGAGTTGCCCGACGAGCCCTGGATGACGCCGGAGGTGGTGGAGGCGGTTCTGGCGGGCCGGCTCATCGACTACAAGTGCCTCCGCACGCTCAACGACATTCGCCTGTGCCAGATCGGCTGGGTCTACGACTTCAATTTCGCCGCCAGCCTGGAGCGGCTCCATGCCTGCAACTGGCTCGATGAACTGTTCTCCTACCTGCCCCAGGGCGAGCAGGTGCAGTTTCTCCGTCGCAAGGTCTTCGACTACATCGCGTCCCGGCTGACCGGTCCCGCTTAGATCCGATAGCATGTGAAACGTGCGTCCGGTTCTGCGGTCCTCAGAACCTCAGTCTGAACTTCATCCAGAAGTTGTGCTGTTCGATGTCGGAGGAATACTCGCCGTCGTAGGCGAGGGTCACGGCGGTTCGGCGATTGCGGATCACCACGGCGGTCGCCAGGGAGAGGGCGGTCTCGTCCATTTCGTCTTCGACCAGGACGCGGGCGGCGCCGGGCACCGACTGATAGACCTTGGACTCTCCGTCGGTGAGCAGTTGGTGAATGCCGACCGACGCGGACGGCGTGATCTGCATCTTCTTGTATCGGTAGAGGCTCTGCCAGTGCAGGGCCGCCTGCGCCCAGACGTCGTGCTCGTTGAGGGTCGAGTAGGTGGTGTCCCAGGCGGGATCGGTGGCCTCGGTGGTGTAGCTTTCGCGGTGGACCCAGAGCCAGTTGGCGCCGACCTCAGGAAGGAAGACGTGCTTTTTGTGTTTGAAGGTCCGTCCGACCATGACCAGACCGGTGCCGCCGTAGCTGTCGTAGGAGGCCGATTCGGACTCGGTCAGTCCCAGGCCGGTGAGTCCGCGGTAGTCGTGCCAGCCGTGGAAGCCGCTGAATCCGTAGCGCAGGAGCCAGGGCCGCCATCGGGTCATGCCGCTGAAGCCGCTGGTGACGACGCCCTGGTCTTCGGTGTTGGCGTTGTACCCGGCGCCGGTGTAGTCGATGTTGGCCTTTCCATATCCGACGTGCAGGCCCAGCAGGCTGCTGTTGACGCACTGCGAATATCCGCCGGAGACTCCGGTCATGCCTGCGTTGTAGCCGAGGGGGTCGTCGTCCCGTTTGATGTAGGAGTAATGGGGCTGGAGGAACGCGCCGCCGGAGCGTTGGCATGCGGTGAGTCCCTGTGTGGTGTCGCCGGCTGCGTCGTCTTCGGACGGGTCGTCGAGCTCGTCGGGGGCGAGCATGTCGTACATGAGGTCGGAGGTCATGTGCTGGTTGATGGCATAGGGGGCCATGCCGACCATGCGTCTTTGGATGGTGGCGGAAGCGAGGGTCTCGGATTGCTGGGGCTCATAGCCCAGCGCCACGGTGTCGTCTGCGGCGTTGGCGGTTCCCTGGGTGTAGTAGTAGGCGGTGACGTCGGGGTTGACGGCCGAGACACTGCTGAAGCTTCCGGCGACGCTGCCTTCGCCGGCGACGCCGAAGAGTCGGTATTGGGTGTCCCACAAGGTGGCGCCCGGGTCGCTGCCGACCACCTCGGTGACGGTCAGCAGGGCGTTGTTGAGGTTCAGCGTCGCGCCGTTGTCGACGAAGATGGAGGGGGTGTCGGGATCGCCGTCGAGGGTGACGTTGTAGGTATCGACGATCCGGGTGGTGCCCCCGGCGATGAACAGTTCATAGGCGTTGTCGCCGAAGGCGCGGATCGTTCCGGTGTTGGTGACCTCGTTGATGCCCTCTCCGTGGTTCATGTGGATGCCGTGAGCATACGACTCAAAGCCGGGTTGTGCGGTCGCGGTGACGGTGATGTCGCCGCTGTTGACGACGACGTCGGCGGTTCGAATGCCGTATGCGATGGCCTCGGCGGAGACGTCGCCCTCGGAATCGGGGGTTCCCCCGATCGCGGTGACGTTGATGCTCCCTGTGTTGTTCACCTCTCCGAAGGAGCCATAGATGCCGTAGGCCTCCGCGCGGGCGTCGGCGGGACTGCCGGATGCCTGGGCGTTGCCTCCGGTGGCCAGCACGGTGATCGCCCCGGAGTTTTCACCGCCATTGTACGAATAGATGCCGAACGCCTCCGCGTACGCGTACACGCCGGAGTAACCCTCGCCGCTGCCATAGGAGGTGACGTCGCCTCCTCCGGCGATGACGGTGACATCTCCGGTGTTGAACACGATGCCGTTGGAGTAGAGACCGTAGGCCCTGCCGAAGGCGTTGGTCGAGGCGCCGAAACCGTAGTCGAGGATCGCGGTGCCGCCGAGGGCCGAAACGTCGATCAGTCCGCTGTTGGTCAGGGTGTAGTTGGCGGAGATGCCGTAGGCCGAGGCAAAGGCGTTGGTTGAGCCGTCGGTGCTTTCCGCACTTCCTGCTCGGGCACGCACGGTGATTGCGCCGCTGTTGGTGACCGCCGCGCCTCCGGAGGGATCGCCGAAGATGCCGTAGGCATGGACATTCGCGCTCGCGTCGTTTTCAATGGAGAAAACGTTGCCGCCGACTGCGTTGACGTCGATCGCGGCCAAGTTGGTCAGATCCTCGCCGGAGAAGATGCCGTAGGCGTAGAACGCGACGTCGGAGTAGAGGTTGGGATCGGTCTGGCCCCAGCCCAGCACGGTGATGATCTGGCTGTTGGTCCAGGGGGCGGAGAAGTCGGTTCCGTCGATGCCGAAGATGCTCTCGCTGTTGTGCAGACCGGTTTCACTGATGTTGATCGGATCCTGCCCCAAGGCTATGCCGGTCAACAGCAGGGCCACCAGCATCCCCGCCCACAGGGACGGTCGCCGATGCAAAACACCTACGAAAGTCAGGGGATTCACCAAAGACCGCATTTCATCCATCCTTTCTTTACGAAGCCAACCAACCATACCCGAGGGGGCGGGAGAAGAGGAACGCGGTTCGCCCGCTCATCGGTCCACGTACCCGATTACGTGACATCATAATTTCTGACGCATCGTTGTCAACGCAAAAGAGGCGCCGCGCGGGCCCAGGGACAGGAGACTTCTCGCACCCGTCCCAGAGGCGACGCCGGGAGGGTTGCAGAAAGTCTAGGGAACGCTGGGGCGGTTGCGACCGCAACACCGGCGTCGTCGGGGACCGGCGTCGCCTTCCCGACGGCACGGCGGATCCTGCGAAGTCGCGACTTCCACCGGACCGCCCTGGATCAGGAGGGCCTTGCCCTGGACAATGGCGTCGGCGACCTTGGCCCTGGCCGCATCGAGGATTCGTCCGAAAGTTTGTCGAGACACGTTCATCCGCTCGGCCGCCTGCTCCTGGTAGAGACGCTCGCAGTCGGCCAGGCGGATCGCCTCGAACTCATCGACCGACAGCTCGACGCATTGGAGCTGCGTCATGGGAATCCCGCGGGGCTTGTAGTACGTGACCTGGGGCATCCCGGCCACGCGTCGGCATTGTCTGGGTCTGGGCACGCGGTCGATTATATCACGTTTTCGCGTACGTCAACGGGTCATCTCCTCTGCCTCCACCGCCAGCAACGATTTGAAGGCGTGTCGAAGCGCCTGGGCGGTCGGGTTTTGGTTGACGGGCGGAGGGCGGGCCATTAGCATAATGACGAGCCCGGTTCCGCGCCGGGCGGCATGGGCGATGGGCCCATGAGTTCTGAGTTCCGGGCGTGAAGCCCTTGCTGCGAAGGAGTTGCCATGCAAGCCGTACAACAGACCAACGTTCCAGGCTACACGCCGATGCGGGGTAAGGTCCGCGATGTCTACGATCTGGGCGACAAGATGCTGATCGTCGCCACCGACCGGATCAGCGCGTTCGATGTCGTCATGGCCAACGGCATTCCCTGCAAGGGCATCGTCCTGACCCAGATTTCCCGGTTCTGGTTCGACTTCCTCAGCGGCCAGGTCGAGCACCATCTCCTTTCGGACGACGTCAAGGACTTCCCCAAGCCCTTCGCCGACCGGGCCGCTCAGTTCAAGGGCCGCAGCATGCTGGTCAAGAAGGTCCAGGTCCTTCCGATCGAGTGCGTGGTCCGCGGGTACCTGGCGGGCTCCGGCTGGAAGGAATATCAGAAGTCCGGCACCGTCTGCGGCATCAAGCTGCCGGCGGGATTGAGACAGTGCGACAAGCTCCCCAAGCCCATCTTCACGCCTTCGACCAAGGCCGAACGGGGCGCGCACGACGAGAACATCAGCTTCGAGGAAACGGTCAAGACCATCGGTCGGGAGAAGGCCGAGTACGTCCGCGACCGGAGCATCGAGGTCTTCCTGAAGGCCGGCCGCTACGCCGAGACTCGCGGGATCATCCTGGCCGACACGAAGTTCGAGTGGGGTATGACGCCCGACGGCAAGATCATCCTGATCGACGAGGTCCTCACGCCGGACTCGTCGCGGTTCTGGCCTGCCGACAAGTACGCCGCCGGAAGGGACCAGGAGAGCTTCGACAAGCAGTTCGTCCGCAACTATCTCGAAGAGATCAAGTTCAACAAATCGGGTCCCGGCGTCGAGCTGCCCTCGGACATCATCGAGAAGACCGGCGCCAAGTACATCGAAGCCTACGAGCGCCTGACCGGCAAGTCCTTCACGTGGAAGTCGTGACAGAGTTGAGGATGAGCCCCCTCTTGTTCTCCCCAGCCGCCTGGGAATAGGTGGAGCAACCGGTTCTGCCATCCGGCTTCACGGCATATTCTGACCGGGTCCGGTTGTGCGGTCTTGTCGCAATACGCCATCAGGGATGTCTCGTGGGTGGGAGGGACTTGTTGTCCTGAGTCGCCGCCGAAAGAGTTGGGCATAAGACGAGAGGATTCTCTCAGTCGCGAGCCAGATTCCTTCGCTTCGCTACGCGGCGTTCAGGACAATAAGACCCGCGTACGGATCAACCTGAATCAGCATAAGTCTTTGTTGAGCATCGAGATACAACCCGCCTTCCCTCGAATTGATGGACCTGACGAAAAAAATCCCAAGAATTCCTGAATTATTTTCTTGTGAGCTTCGACATATGTAGTAGAATTGCTTCTACGATTGTAGAAGGGTTGAAGAAAATGAAGCTGACAGAAGCAGAATGGCAGATCATGAACGCGTTGTGGCAGAAGCATCCGGCCACGGCGCGGGACATCATGGACCGGCTGCCGGCCGGGGTCAACTGGGCCTACACCACAATAAAGACCATGTTGACCCGACTGGTGGAGAAGCAGGCGGTCGGTGAAGTCAAAGAGGGCAACACGAGCGTCTATGAGCCGCGGGTCTCACAGCAGAAGGCCCGGCTCAGCGCCTTTCGGTCCCTGCTGGACCAGGCCTTCGACGGAGCCGTCGGGCCGCTGGTCCACTTCCTGGCCGAGGAAGAGCAGCTCACGGCCAAGGAAAAGGCCGAACTCAAGAGGGTTCTGGAGAACGAAGGTCAAGGTAAGGGAGAGTAGCCATGGTTGAGCAGTTGAACTCGATCGCGTGTCTTTGGTGGGATTGGTCGGCCGCCATGTTCTGGCAGGTCGGCCTGTTGATCGTGGTGATCGCGGCCATCGACCGGCTGATTCGCCGGTGGGCCTGGCCGCAGTTGCGGTACGCGCTGTGGTCGCTCATTCTGATCAAGCTGCTGTTGCCGCCTTCCTTGTCGCTTCCCAGCGGTATCGTTCCGAGCGTGGCTCCGATCGTCAAGCAGGGCCTCGTCAGACTCCAGACTGAAAAGCCGCCGGTGGCTGAGGGACGTGCTCTGTTCTCACTCAGTGAGGACATGCTCTCTGTTCGTGGCGTGCCTGTAAGTGCATTTGAAGAAGTTCCAAGTTTGAAGTGTCAAGTTTCAAGTGAGCAAGGCCAAGAGCCGCCTCTTGAAACTTCAAACTTGAAACTTGAAACTTCTCCGCTGGTTTGGCAGGTCTACGCAATGACGGCGTCCCTCGCGGGAACGCTGATCCTCGGAATATGGCTCTTTCTCCGATTGCACTCGCTGGTCGGCCGGCACGCACAAGCCGCGGCAGCCGCTTCACTGCCGCAATCCTTCTACAATCAACTGGCCGGCTGTGCGAGGCGTTTGGAGTTGGGCTATATCCCCCGGGTCGTCGTGACCAGAAGGCTCGCCACCCCTGCGGTGTTCGGGATGTTCCGCCCCGTGCTGCTGATGCCCAAGGGGTATCTGGGCAAGCTGTCCCGGCGGGACACCGAGCACATGCTCTTGCACGAGCTGGCGCACATCAAGCGGGGCGATCTGATCGCGCATGGTCTGTACATGCTGCTCCAGGTCGCTTACTGGTACAACCCGCTTCTTTGGCTCGTGCGACGGCAGGTTCACCACCTGCGGGAACTGTCGTGCGACGCGACCGTGGCCGAGCTGCTTCGTGAGCAGACCACGGCCTATCGCCAGACGCTTCTGGAAACCGCCCGGCGGCTGTTGACCTCGTCGGTCGAGCCGGGCCTGGGCCTTCTGGGCCTGTTCGAAGACTCGAATCGTTTACTTGTCCGATTGAATTGGCTGACCAAGCCAACCTGGAGGTATAGAACCATGAAACGTATCACCGTAGCAGTCATCGCCGCTCTGATGCTGGCCTGCGTGCTCCCCATGGCGCGGGCTCAGGACGCGGCTTCGAATCAGCCGTCGGCGGAGGTCGTGAAACACGACGACCAGGCGGCGCAGGAAATCGCCGCGTTGCGGGCTCGTCTCGATGAGCTGATGGCCCAGCAGCAGCAATTGCAGGAACAACTGCGGGCCATGACCGAGAAGAGCGGCCAGCCTGCCGGTCCGGCCAAGGTCAGGCACCTCGATCCGTCGGTTAGTGTGCAGCCTCCCAAGAAGAACCTGGCCCAACAGAACGATGTCACGGTCGTCCCCTGGCAGGATGAAGATCCCACAGCGCGGAAGGAACGCGACCTGCGGCACGTCCGCGAGGACGTCGAACGGGCCCGGCAGGAACAAGCCCGGGCCATAACCGAACGAAAGAGGGCCGAAATGGAGGCCCAGCGGGCCCGGATGGAGGCTGAGAGAGCCGCGATGGAGGGCCAGAGAGTCAAGGTCGAGGCCAAACGCCATGAGGAATTTGCCAAACAGCATCAGAAGCTGGACCAGTGGGCCCAGAGCGAGCAGATGCAGCAGTGGCAGGCCGATGTCGAGAAATGGCAGAACAGCGAGGAAATGACCCGCTGGGCGAAGGATGTGGAGCGTTGGGCCGCGGGTATCGCCCAGCGGTATGCCCACGATTCGCCTGACGCCGGGGCTTCAGCTGACGCCTTGACTCCTGCACCGACGACGCCCGCTATGCCCGCCATGCCGGCGATGCCCCTCGTCCAGCCTGTGCCCGTCAGTATTCAACCCTCGGACGTTGCGCCGGTGCCGCAGCCGACGCCGGTCCCGCAAGTCCAGGAGATCCCCGAGATGCCTGCGCCGCCGGTGGCGGTGCAGACGAGTGAGAACGCCGAGCAGGTTGTTCGTTGCGGCGATCTGCTCGTCAAGTCGCTGCCCAACGGGACGATGCTTCAGGTGGAGAACAACGTCGGGGACGTTACGATCGAGGGCGCTTCGCAACAGGAACGCGACTGCACCGTCAAAGCGACGGCCCGGATCAAGAGCGAGGATCGCGAGGAGGCTGAGCAGATCGCCAGGGACATCGTCGTGCAGGTCACGCCGATCGACGGCAGGGTCCGCGTTGCCGTCCAGATGCCTGAGGGCATGAGCCAGGAGCAGCGAAACCAGATCGCCGTGGATTTGCGGATCGTCGCGCCGAGCGACGTCAAAACGCTGGCCAGGCTCAATGTGGGCAATCTGAGCCTGGCCAAACTCCAGGGCAAGGTCGAAGCCGCCGTGGAGGTGGGCGCGGTCAGGACCTGGAATCTGCAGGGCGACGTCGCGATCCGCACGAACGTCGGGAATATCGAATTCGCAACGTCCGAGGGTCTGTCCGCGAAGATCCAGGCGCAGGCCCAGGTCGGCTCGGTATCGAGCAACCTGCCTCTGGTGATCACCGGCGCCGCGATGAAGCAGGCCGGCAACGCCCAGGTCGCTCTGGGCAGCCACGCCTCCGGGACCGTCGGCCAGGGGGACAAGAAGATCGATCTGACGGCCAAGGTCGGCTCGATCCAGATTCGCTGGCAGGAAACGCCGCAGAAACGCGAAGTATTCTGACGACCAATCCCACCGCCTCTTGGCGGTTCGACATACGACGTGAAACACAGAAGGCCGGGACGCTCTCCCGGCCTTTTCCATTCGTATCACCTGTCGAACCAGCTCAGGTCCCATTCGCTCTGCCAGGGAATCGTGAACGCGCCGTCGTCGCCGATCTTCAACGGCAACCAGCCGGCGAGACAAAGAGGACCTCATTGACCCGATTGACCCCATTGTCAATAAGGTCAATAGGGTCAATAAGGTCCCTTCCGATCCAGAGAAAAACGCTCGGGCGTCGCCGAGAGTTCATCGCGAAAATCGAAGATCGGTATACGAAAGCACGCCGCTTCATTGTTATCTGTGCGACAGTCGATTGTTCTATGAGAGCGACCGTTCGATGCTGGAAGACCAGTGGTTTGCTTTCTCAGCATGTCGCGCCGACGGAGGCGGGAGTTCTGCCCTGGAACAGGATCGTCCTGTGCTGGAGGAGGTACAGGATCAGGTCCGCCCGGCTGATGATGCCCACGAGCTTTCCGCGGTCGAGGACCGGCGCCCAGCGAAGCGCGTTGCCCGCCAGGCACTTGCAGACGTCGAACAGATCGTCGTCCAGATTGACGCTGACGACGTCGGGAGTCATCACGTCGCAGACCCGCCAGGTCCGCGAAGGGGAACTGTCGAACAGTCTGAGCACGTCCTTCTCGGACAGAGCGCCCAGCAGCTTCATGGAATCGTCGACGACCGGCAGGCCGGTGATCCCGTGGGCGACCAGGACCTCCGCGGCCTCGGGGAGCGGCGCGTCGAGCGTGGTGGTCAGCAGGCCCATGGTCATGGCGTCCTGAACGCGCGGACTGCGGGACTGTCGAAGGGAGGGACCGCCCGACGATTCCGACTCGAAGTCGTTCAGGCAGGCGCGGAGCAGATCGGTCCGGCTGATGATGCCGGTCAATCGGCCTTCCCGCACGATCGGGACGCGACGATAAGATTGCCGGACCAGGCAGGTCCAGACCTTGGCCAGGTCGTCTTCCTCGTCGAAGGTCACGACGTCCCGGGTCATGTACTGCTCCACCGACCCCGGCAGGTGCTCCTCCTGAAAGACCAGTTGCAAGACGTCCTTTTCCGTGATGATGCCGACCAGCGTCGAGCCGTCCGTCACCGGCAGCCCGCTGCCTCGACGTTCGGCCAGGATCGCGATGGCGTCGTAGATCGAGCTGTCCTGCTCGATCGTCCGAACGCCGAGCTGCATCAGATCGCGGGCCTTCTCCATCATCCACAGGGTCCTTTCCATCCTGTTTCGCGTCGTCGCAGGGACGCGCCGGCGTAAGTCGCCGTCGAAGGGCCCTGCATTCAGTGGCTATCGGCCGTTGTCCCCCACGGGATGAGCTTCGCAACACTGAAACCCTCCTGCGGTTCGGCATCGGTGATGGGAAGAGGGTGGGCATTTGCGGGCTTGCATCGGGGAGGATTGTCGCCAGGACAAGAACGCGGCCTATCCGCGAAACCCTGTTATTGTCCGAGTTATCGGGCAATCCCAAGGACGCTGACCATCGACAAACTGCGTTTGTCGATGCCACCCGGAGTCGAAGAAAGACCGCTTTCGACATCTCGCGTCCTTGCGACCGCGCCGAGTTCTTGTTCTGCACGGGCTTGTCGTTGCGCCAAGCGGGGCCGATCCGTCTATAATGGTGAAGTGCCGAGGCACGAACTGGACAGGAGCTTGGAGTGAGCGACCGGCGGACTGAGCTGCTCGAATTGCCGGATCGATCCGGGGCGAGTCTGCACGCCCTGCTGACCCGGCTCACCCTGCGCCGGGACGTGGCCGAGGAACTGATGCAGGACCTGTTCCTCCGGCTCAGCGTCGCCAGGGACCAGGGCGGCATCGACTGCTGGTACGCCTACGCCCGCCGGGCAGGCCGTGATGTCTACGCCCTGTGGAACATGTCCGATCGGACGATTCGCATCAGACCCGTGGATGAAGAGGAGATCGAAGTAATCCAAATGTCCGATGAGGTATTCGCCCGGGGCCAGCAGCGGATGGCTCACGCGACCGGACTGGTGGCTCTGGACGAAATCGCCAACTTGCCCGATGGCTCCACCTGGGAGAAGGTAGACGATCCGAATGCGACGGCTCAAGCCCCGGGGACGCAGGTGTACGATTTGGTCTGGACCGAGCCCGTGCCAACGATCCCGCCGACCCGGAAGACCGAGCGATTCCGGTTCTTCGTCGATCCGCAAAGCCATTTGCCGTCGCGTTTCCAGACGTCATCATGAATCCAGCCGCCTCTCGGCCAGGATCCGCACCCGCCCTTTCCTGTTGCCACCGCACGCCGACGCTGCTACCCTGTGCCGATACCATGGACGTCAAGGGCAGGAACATCGTGCTGATCGGGATGCCGGGGGTGGGCAAGAGCACCGTCGGGGTGCTGCTGGCCAAGGCCCTGGGACGGTACTTCCTCGATACCGACGTCTTCATCCAGGTGGCGCTGGGCCGGTCGCTGCAGGAGATCATCGACGCCGAGGGTCTGGCCGCCTTCTGCAAGATCGAGGAGGATTACGCGGCCTGCATCGACCTGACGAACGCGGTCATCGCCACCGGCGGCAGCGTGGTCTACAGCGAGCAGGCCATGCGGCACCTCGGCGCCCACGGCGTCATCGTCCATCTCGACCTGCCGGTGGAGCGGATCGAGCAGCGTCTCGCGAACCTGCCCACCCGCGGCGTGGTGATGGAAAAGGGCCAGACCATCCGCTCGCTCTACGCCCAGCGCGAGCCCCTCTACCGCCGATATGCCCAGATCACCATCGACTGCACCGACAAGACCCACGAACAAATCGTCGCCGAGATTTCACGATCGCTGACTCCTTCTTGACAGCTTCGATGCTCGCTGCTACAATGGTTCCATAATGGAACCGTTATGGAGAATCCGATGCCGACGATCACCGTCAAGAACATCCCGGCTGAGATCTATGAGAAGCTGAAGAGGGCGGCCGAGGCCAACCATCGCAGCATCAATAGCGAGATCATCGCGTGCATCGAGCGAACTGTCGGGACCAGGCAGATCGACCCCGATGCGTTGGTGGCCGAAGCCCGCGCGTTGCGCGCACAAGTGGCCGGTCCACCGATCACCGATCGCGAATTTACCCGAGCGAAGGCGGCGGGCCGCTCATGATTGTGGTTGATGCCAACCTCATCGGTTACCTCTATCTGCCCAGCGATCATTCCAAGCAGGCCGAACAGGCTTTGCGGATAGACCCCTTGTGGATCGCGCCCCCGCTCTGGCGAAGCGAGCTGCGCAACGTTTTGGCTCTTCACATGCGAAAAGGGCTTTTGAGTCTGGCGAACGCCCAGCAGACTATGGACGCCGCCCTGCGCCTGATGCAGGGCCGCGAGTATGAGACGGCGTCGCATGCCGTCTTGGCTTTGGCGGCGTCCAGTGCCTGCTCGGCGTACGATTGCGAGTTCGTGGCCCTGGCCAAGGACCTGAATCTCCCTCTGGTCACGGCCGACAAGCAAGTCCTGACTCAATTCCCCGACGTCGCCATTTCGCTGGCGACGTTCGTCGGGGGATAGTCCATCAGCCATCTCATCGAGCACCACTCGAGGAAGAAAACTCACGCCCGTTAGAGCAAATCCGCCGTTTCGCCTGTTATATTGGTGAGAACCGGATGTTCTCGACGAAAGGGCCTTTTCGGTGATGGTGGAAGACAGGGTTCTGGTCTGGCGGCTCAACCGCGGGGATGCGGCGGCGCTGTCGCGCGTGTACGAGAAGTACCGCGACGATCTGCTCAGGCTGGCGGGCTCGCTCCTGAGCGACCGGTCGGCGGCCGAGGACGTCGTGCAGGACGTCTTCGTCCGCTTCGCGGGCCTGGCTCCAACGTTTCGCCTGACGGGCAGCCTCAAGGGATTCCTGGCGACTTGTGTCGCCAATACCGCCCGCAATCAGCTCGCCGCGGGTCGCCGCCGGGAGATGACGGGACTCGAAGAAGCCGCGGGCCTGGCGTCGAATGCCGGCGAGCCCGAGGGCTGGGCGATCTACAGCGAGCAGTTCTCGCGGGCCCGCGGGGCGATGGCCGAACTGCCCGCCGAGCAGCGGGAGGTCGTGACGCTGCACCTGTACGGGGATCTGCCGTTCCGCCAGATCGCCGAATGGCAGAAGACATCGATCAAGACCGTCCAGAGCCGCTACCGCTACGCGCTGGACAAGCTGCGTTTGCTATTGAGCAGCGAGGAGTAAGAATGAAACCTCTCACTGATATCGTGCGGTTCATCAAGGGCGCCTCCATCGGCACGAGGGTCGCTGTCGATCGGGACGTGCTCCAGAGGATGCGTGCGGCCTATGACGACTCCTCGCAAGGGCGGATGATGGAACACATGGGCCGCAGGGTGGCCCGACTGGCGGTCGCGGCGGGGGTGCTGATCGCCCTCGGCGCGATGATGAGCCATCTGTCGCAGTTGGCCGGCGGCAGCGTCGCCTGGGCGGATGTCAGCCGACGATTTCAAGCCGTGCCGTTCTTCAGCGTCGCGATCTACATGAAGCAGGACGCCACGGCCGAGCCGACCCAGATGGAACTGTGGATGAGTCACGAGGGCCGCATCCGCCTCCGCAGAGGCGCGCAGGTGGTCTTCGCCCAATCGGATCGGGTCAAAGCGTACGACGTTGCATCTGGACAACCTGTCGAACCCGACGGGCTCGCCTGGTTCTTCGTCGAGAAGATCGCCCAGACGAAGGAGTTTTCTCTCGAAGCCATCATCGAAGTCATGTTCGGAGGGCACACGACCGAGGTCACGCCGCTGATCAACCCCGACGCGGTCATCTCGCAGGACGTGGTGGTCTTTCACGTGGAGCCGCCGGACACGCCTGAGCGGGTGCGGATCTGGGCGCTCCGCGAAAGCCGCCTGCCCATCCGAATCACCGTCTGGGACCCTCGCGACGGCAAGAGCACCGACGCGGTCTTCACATACTTCCGAGAGATGCCGGCCGAGTTCTTCGATCCCAACGCTTTCGAGACCTCGCGACAGGACCCTCGGGTCGATCGGCAGGTCAATGCCGTGTTCTTGCCGAGTGCCCAAATCTGAGAATCGCCGCCGACCGTGTCGCGCTGGGTGCGGCTCTCGCCGGAGCAAGGGGCCGAGGGAATCCCAGCGATCACAATCTACTCGTCGAAGGAGAACGCAATGACTCGCAATTGTCACGCATGGAGCAAAGCCCGTTGTGGTTTCACGTTGATTGAGTTGCTGGTTGTCATCTCGGTGATCGCCGTGTTGCTGGCGCTTCTGTCGCCGGGCCTACGAAAGGCGCGGGAGCACGCGCGGCGGGTGGCGTGCCAGAACAACCTGCACCAGGGCCTGATCATCGCGCACCTCTACGCCGGGGACTTCAACGGGTTCCTGCCCGAGGGGAACATCGTCGACAAGTCCGCCGCCGGCTACAGCAGGGACTGGGACAAGGCCGACCTGCTGACGCTGGTCAACTACCAGACGATGCTCGCCTTCGGCCGCTACGGCCTGACCGAAAAGCACGCCACCTGCGAGACCGCCCGCAAGCACTTCGAGTCGAAGCCCGACTGGCTCAGTCCGCTGCCCGCCACCCGGCCCATCGTCGAAACCGCCCACATCGGCTGGATCTACTGGGGCAACCGCGGCAACTGGACCGATCTGAACACCGGTCGAAAGTACGTCACCGCGCGGAAGGTGACGGACAAGCCCACGTCGAACACGCTGGTGACGTGTTTCTGCTACAACCGCTACGACGCAGTCGGCCCCGGCGGCGACTGGCCCGCCTGGTACGCCTCGCACGTCGGCTCGACGTTCCAGTCTGCGGTCGGGGAGCCCATGAAGCCCCAACCCGACGGCCTCGTGGTCGGCTACCTCGACGGCTCCGCCCGCTTCGTCCGCTGGGACCGCCTGACCCCCAACAATCACGAGGGCGACTACATCGTCTACTACGACCGTGAAACGTAAAGGCGATATATGAGATCTCAGATCGATCCGCCGGCTCGGTTCAGGCGAGTTTCCAGGCTTTGGCGAAAGACTTGAAGCTGCGGTCGTACGTCTTCTCGACGTCGTCGGGAAAGCAGCAGGCGGGCAGTTGTTTCGACGACAGGTGATAGCTCAGGCACTCGCAGCAGATGCCCTTGTTGCTGCAACCCGGATAAGAGCAATTGCAGTTCTTCAGGTTCTTAGATTTCTGACATTCCATACACTCCATCTCCACTTGCGTTTGGTCTTCTCGAATGGGTTGCTCATGATCTTGTACACGGTCGCTCCGCATTCCAGGCATCGCCAATCGCGGGGCCGGCGGGCGTCGCGAATCCAGAAGATCGCCCACAGCCCGGTCAGCAGCGTCAGGATCAGATGAGGGACATGATTGATCCCTTGCCGCCCGACCGGCGTTTGCTTCAGGCACTTGCCGCAATAGCCGCTGGCTTCCTCGAATCGATTGAACCGCAGAATCGACACAGCCCTGAATGGCACTGCCTTGATCGTGGTTGGCGCGGAGCTTGGGCGGCGGTGCCAGAGGCTGTGGTGCCATTTCATCGTGGATGAAGATCTTGCTCTGCGCCGTCAGATCGGTATCATGGTTTTGGCCTTCCTTGGCCGATA
>DATIKY010000024.1:0-22225 GCA_035476995.1 Sedimentisphaerales bacterium
CGGGCCGCCTCAGTCGGCCGCAAGGCCTTCTGACACTCACGATCAGTGCCAACACTTGGATCAAAACGCGCCTGTTACAGATCCTCAATCAAATCCCAGCCAACGTCTGACCCGTCCATGTTTATGCAACGTTAGGGTTAACCCTACAGTGAAGCCCTCGGCCGCCAGGAAGCGGCACCACTGCTCGTTCAGGAGGGTCCCATTGGTCTGGATGCCGTTGGCGAAGGCCCTGCCGGCAGGCAGGTGCTTGCGCTGGATCGCAACAATCTTACGAAAGTAGTCCAGTCCCAGGATCGTCGGTTCCCCGCCGTGCCAGGAGAAGCGGATCATCGGATCGGAACAGGCCTCGATGTGCTGGACGATATACTCTTCCAGAACCCGATCCGGCATGCGAGACAACTCGCCATCCGGATCGAGGCCGCTCTTCGGCGTGTAATAGCAGTACCGGCAGGCCAGGTTGCACACAGCGCCGGCCGGTTTGACGAACACTTGAAACTCACGAGACGATTCGGCCATGAAGCCAACAACTCCGACCCGAGCCACACGATCGACAGATTATACATCTTCTGCAACGGTAGGCTCAACAGCGAACCTGCTGTTGCTGCCGTCGCACAGAGCCTTTATAATGACTCGCGATGGCCCTGATCCACATAGAATCATTTTCCCGGCAGACCACCAAGTCCGACCTGTTGAACTTCCTCAATTCAGTCGCAGGCATGGACCGCCAGCGAGTGGGCCGGATCGATCTCTTGGGCAATAGCGCTGTGATGGAGGTTCCCGACGGCTGGCAGACCCGACTGGTCCAGGCGTTGGATGGACAGCCGCTCGGGGGACGTCGAGTCCGCGTCTGGGCGGAGGGCCCGGCCGATGCCGAGAACTCGGGCGAGGATCATTTCGCACGATTCATCCGCCTGCTGGACATGGAGAGCCGGACCGAGGCTCGCGCGGCGGCCGAGCGTGGCCGGAAGATCTCAGCCGCCGAGGCTGAACGAGCGGGGAACACCCTGGTCAACCTGGTCATCGCCGATGAGGACAGCGGCCTGGGCGGCCGGCACATCCTCCAACTTGCCAAACGCAACTGTGCTCCCCTTCCCTGGACGCGGTTGGGCGTGGGCAGCCCGGTTGTGCTCTCCCGCGACAAGGGCAACAGCGCAGACGGATACCACGGCGTGGTCTGCGAACGCGCGAACGGCTTCCTGCGAGTCGCTCTCACGAGAATGCTGGAGAACACCGATGGAGACGAAACCTGGCGGCTGGACCTGTCCACCGATGAGATCGCCGGGCAAAGGCAGCGAGCCGCCCTCCAGCGGGCCCGGCTCGCGAAGGCCGACCGTCTAGCCGAACTGCGGGACGTCCTGCTCGGCCGGCGCGTTCCTGAGTTTGCCTCCAAGCGAGATGAGCCTGCTCTCGACTCCGAGCTCAACGATGCACAACGAGAGGCGGTTCGATTCGCCCTGGCCGCACGCGATATCGCCTTGATTCACGGCCCACCGGGCACCGGCAAGACGACTGCGGTGGTCGAGGTGATCCGCGGGGCCATCCGCCGCGGCGATAGAGTCCTGGCCTGCGCCCCGAGCAATCTGGCCGTGGACAATCTCTTCGAGCGGCTGCTGGCCGCCGGTGTGCGAGCGGTGCGACTGGGTCATCCTGCCCGCGTCATGGCCGATCTCCGGGCCCACACGCTGGACTCGCTCGTGGAAGAGCATCAGGACGTCCGGCTGGCTCGCAAACTGGTCAAAGAGGCGATGAGCCTGTTTCGACAGGCGGGCCGGTACACGCGCGCCAAGCCGCTGCCCGGCGAACGCCGGCAAACCCGCGAAGACGCGGGAAGCCTCCTGGCCGATGCCAGGCGTCTGGAGACCCAGGCGGTCGAGCACATCCTCGACACCGCCGACGTTCTGTGCGCGACGGCAACCGCCTTGGACAGCGACTTGCTGGGCAGGCGACGATTCGATCTGGGCGTCATCGACGAGGCATGCCAGAGCACAGAGCCCGGCTGCTGGATTCCGTTACAGTGGTGCAATCGAGTCGTGCTGGCGGGCGACCATTTCCAGTTGCCGCCCACTGTGGTCGACCCTGGCGCGGCGATGGAGGGACTCGGCGTGAGTCTCTTCGAACGGCTGATGACCCTGCACGGTCCGTCCATTTCGCGCATGCTGACCGTCCAATACCGAATGAACCGAGCCATCATGGGGTTTTCTTCGCGGGAGCTCTACGAGGACAAGTTGCAGGCGGATCCGTCGGTCTGCGAACACGTATTGTCCGGTCTGTCGGGGGTTGCAGCCACCGATGCCATGCAGTCGCCCGTTGAGTTCCTCGATACGGCCGGCGCAGGCTTCGAAGAAGAGGTCGAGCCCGACGGCGAGAGCCGCCTGAATCGACAGGAGGCGGCGCTCGTATGCCGCAAGGTGCAGGAGCTTCTCGACCGAGGCGTAGCGCCGAATGGCATCGCCGTCATCGTCCCCTACGCGGCCCAGGTGCGTCTCCTCCGCGAGCGGTTGTCCATTCCAGGACTGGAGATCGACAGCGTGGACGGTTTCCAGGGCCGCGAGAAAGAGGCCGTCGCGATTTCGCTGGTGCGGTCCAATCCGCAGGGCGAGATCGGCTTCCTGGCAGACGTGCGCCGCATGAACGTCGCGATGACGCGAGCCCGCAGAAAGCTCCTGGTGGTGGGCGACAGCGCCACCCTTTCAGCCCATCCCTTCTACCGCCGGATGATTGAGTATTTCGAAGGCATCGGCGCTTATCGGATTGTCTGGGAAGAGGACGTCGCTCCTTGACCGCCCCATGAATGCGATTGTCCTTTGCCCGAGACCTGTGGTATGCTGACGCTGTCCCCCGGCCCGGTGGGTCCGTGTCCGCCGGAGGGACTCGGCACGGATTGCTTGGAGGCTCTATGAAAGCACGTGGTTTCCTGTTGCGAAGCACGCTGGTGGCGGCCCTGGGCGGATTGCTTTTCGGATTCGACACCGCTGTCATCTCCGGCGCCGAACAGACGCTGCAGCAGATGTTCGCCGCGACGTACGAATCCCTGGCCGCGAGCTTCGAGAACATCAGGCTCCTCGGCGACCCCGGCTTCTGGCACGGCTGCACAACCGCCAGCGCCCTGATCGGCACGATCCTCGGCGCGTGGTTTTCCGGCAAGCCCTCGGACCTGTGGGGCCGGAAGAAGACCTTGTCCGTGCTCGCGATCCTGTACTTCGTCTCAGCCGTCGGCAGCGCGCTGGCGTGGGACTGGTGGTCCTTCGTCATCGCCCGATTCCTCGGCGGACTGGCCGTGGGCGGGTCGTCGGTCGTCGGACCGGTCTACATCGCCGAGATCTCCCCGGCCGCCAGTCGCGGGCGCCTCGTGGCCCTCTTCCAGTTCAACATCGTCTTCGGTATCCTGCTGGCCTTCCTGTCCAACTTCACCCTCGGCGCCCTGAACCTCGGCGACACCGAATGGCGTTGGATCTTCGGAGTCGAGGCGTTCCCCGCGGCCGCCTTCTATCTCTTGCTGTTCGGCAATCCACGGAGCCCGCGGTGGCTGATGACGAAAGGGCTGGTCGACGAAGCAAGGGAGGTGCTGCAACGGATCGGGACCGAGAACGTCGAGGGCGAGTTGGGAGCCATCCGGGAATCGATCCGCCTGGATCGTCATCGCATCAAAGAACCGTTCTTCCGGACCAAGTACCTCCGGCCGATCCTGCTGGCCTTTCTCATCGCAATGTTCAACCAGCTCTCGGGCATCAACGCCCTGCTGTACTACTCGCAGCGAATCTTCGAGATGGCCGGCGCGAGCATCAGCGACGCGCGCCTGCAAAGCGTGATCGTGGGGCTGACGAACCTGGTCTTCACGATGATGGCCATGGCGGTCATCGACCACTTCGGCCGAAAGAAGCTCATGCTCGTCGGCTCGATCGGCTATATCCTCAGCCTCGGGACCGCCGCCTGGGCGTTTCACACCGAACGCGGCGGGTACGTCGTTCTCGCCAGCTTCATGGTCTTCATCGCTTCGCACGCCTTCGGCCAGGGGGCCGTGATCTGGGTCTTCATCAGCGAGATCTTTCCCAACCGGGTCCGCGCCCGCGGTCAGGCATTGGGTTCGTTCACCCATTGGTTCATGTGCGCCGGGATCTCCTGGACCTTCCCCATGCTGGTGGGCAAGCCCGACGCCCCCGGCGCCAGCCAGGCCGGCGCGAAAGTCTTCGCCTTCTACGCCGCGATGATGGTCCTGCAGTTGGCCTGGGTGCTCGTAGCGATGCCCGAGACCAAGGGCGTGCCCCTCGAACAGATTCAGAAGAAGCTCGGCATCGAGTAGTCCGGCCGTCGGCAGCCGGCGTCATCACGCCGCGTTCACCGCGTCGAACATCGCGACGATGTTCTCCGACGGGACGTTGGCCAGGATGTTGTGTACCTGCTGGAAGACGAAGCCGCCGCCCGGTGCGAGCGTACGGACTTGCTTCCGGACGTGCTCGGCCACCTGCTCGGGACTCGCTGCCGTGAGGATGTCCCGTGTGTCGCAGCCGCCGCCCCAGAGGGTCAGATCCCGGCCGAACTCGGCCTTGAGCTCGACCGCGTTCATGCCGGCGCAACTGATCTGGACGGGGTTGATCGCGTCAAGGCCCGCTTCGATCAGGTGCGGGAGCAACTCGCGGACGCCGCCGCAGCAATGGAGCATGACCTTGACGTCGGCAAGCTCTTTGGCCCGCTTCCAGAGCGTCTTGTGGCGGGGTTTGAAGAATTCGCAGTACATGCGCGGGCTGAGCATCGGGCCTGTCTGCATGCCCAGGTCGTCGCCGAAGAGAATGACGTCGATCGACGAGCCCACCGCGGCCAGGAACTTCTCCAGATTGGCCAAGTGGATCTCCACGAGCTTGTCGAGGAAGCGATGGGCCTTTTGTGGCTCGCCGGCCAGGAGCATGAAGAAGTGGTCGGCGCGGTAGAAGAACTGGCCTGTCTCGAAGAGGTTCCCGCCGAACAGACCGATGATTGCGCGGTTGGTGCTCTCGCGGAACCGCTTTGCCCCGTCGCGGAGCGCCTCCGCGTCGACAGGTCCGGGAGGGGCTGCGACCCCGGTCCACATGCATTCGCCGAAGGCGTCGGCGAGGATCCCGTCGTCGTCGGATTCGGCCAGCGGAAAATACGTCTGCTCGAAGTACAGGGTCCCGTCGGGCATGTGGGCGAAGACCTTGCCGGAACTGGACAGGATGACCCAGCGGTCGGATCGCCGCTCCATGCGAGTCCAGGCCGGGATCAGGCACTCCGTCCCGTCGGGAAGGACCCAGGGCTTCCACGCATCGTCGCGCAGGGCGAAGCCCCGCCCCATCTCCATACAGTCGACGCCAAAGCGATTCAGCACATCCTCATCGACCACCGCGAGCTGCTGGATCACGTCATACACGCGGATGGGCCTGGGCGGTAGTCCCAGGTGCCTTCGCAATTTCGGGTACGCCATCGCGGCGATGCCCGACGAGCGATGTCCCGACAGATCGATCGGGACGCGGTCGGGCTCGATGTGGCTCAACGCCGCCAGGACTCTTTCTCTGGGTGTCATAGCCATTCCCCATTGGGTCATGCTGCGCCTTCGCAGCCTTTCGATTGCCGAGCGTCATTGTAGCCCACCCGGGTCGTCCCGGCAATTCCTCTCCTGGGACTGGGCTTGTGTCCCCATCCATGGCAGGCTATGATGGGCCTCTGATTCGGAAGGTTTGCAGATAGTCCAAGGACTGACGTATTCCAGGGGCCCCAAAATGTCGCACGCACATGTCGTCCGTCTCGTTCTCCTGACGTTCGCACTCTCGGCCGGCGCGCTCGCCGCCTCGGCCCGGGAGCCGACCTCCTCGCTGGCCAAACGGATCCTGGACGATCCGAACCTGCCTGCGGTCCTGGCGAAAGCCGAGAGCCTGCTCAAGACCGGCTTCAACGCCGGCAGCGGCTACGGCGAAACCTGGATCCGCGACCTCAACACCTTCATCGAAATGTCGCTGAAGGGGAACGACCCCCGATCGATCCGCGAGGCGCTCTTGACCTTCTTCAAATTCCAGAGCGACGACGGCAACGTCCCCGACGGGTACATCCCCAAGGCGCAGGCCAACGTCGCGTACAAGTACCGCCAGTCGGCCC
Organism: Sedimentisphaerales bacterium; assembly: GCA_035476995.1. Taxonomy (GTDB): domain Bacteria; phylum Planctomycetota; class Phycisphaerae; order Sedimentisphaerales; family Anaerobacaceae; genus PLanc-01. The sequence continues at coordinate 6,106 of DATIKY010000024.1, forward strand.
TGGCCCCGGACTTCCTGGCCCACAAGAACACCGTGGAGACCGACCAGGAATCGTCCCTGGTCCAAGCTGTGCGACGGTACGTCGCGATCACAAAGGACGCCGCCTTTCTCGATGAACGCGTGGATGGCCTTACGGTGCGACAACGTCTCGCGAAAGCCCTCGACTACGTACGCGTTCATCGCTTCGATGAGGAACACGGCCTCGTCTGGGGCGCCACCACGACCGACTGGGGCGACGTCCAGCCCGAGCACGAATGGGGCGTCGAGCTCAACGAAGACTCGCACCTCGCGCTGGACATCTACGACAACGCCATGTTCCTGGTCGCCATCGACGATTACCTCTCGCTCGTGCGCGACGCAGACCCCCAGGGGGCTCGCTGGCGACAGATGGGCGACGATCTTCGAGCCAACGTGCGAACACACCTCTGGGACGCGGATCGCCGCAAGTTCCGACCGCACGTCTATCTCGAAGGCTCCCCCTTCCCCGAGACATTCGACGAGGCCGCCGTCTACTATCACGGCGGCACCGCGGTCGCGATCGAAGCGGGCCTCCTCACACAAGAGGAAATTGCCGACTCGCTCCGCCAAATGAAGGACAACGTGCGCCAGGCCGGCGCCAGCTCCATCGGCCTGACGCTCTATCCGCCCTATCCCCAGGGCACCTTCAAGAATCCCGCGATGGGACCCTACTCCTATCAGAACGGCGGCGACTGGTGCTGGTTCGGCGGCCGCATGATCCGCCAACTGATCCGCCACGGCCTGATCGAAGAGGCCTATCGCGAGTTGACCCCGATGACCAGCCGGGTGCTCCGCCATGGCGACTTCTACGAATGGTGGTCCAGGGACAATCAGCCGCGAGGCTCCGGCCAATACCGCGGCTCGGCGGGCGTACTGGGAATTGCGATCGAGGAGTTGCTCGCCTGGGCGAAGGAACACCAGGACTCATCCGCCGTCCTCTGGCGGATCGGCCGGACCGACGGAGACAACGCCGAGTTCGCCCTGGCCCCGCGAGGTTGGGGGCAGTATGAAAGCGACGGGTTTTACGTCGTCGGCAGTTCAGATCCCAAGAAGGACTGGCCCTACGCGCACCCCGGCCCGTCGGACGCCTGGGCGGGCGCCCGAAGTCACACATTCGTCGTACTCTTCGGACTCGCCACGGCGCCGACCGCGGGCGACTGCCGCTTGGCGGTCCACCTTCTCGACACACACAGCTCCGGCCCGCCGACCGTGCGGATCGAGATCAACGACAAGTCGTTCGAACGGTCGCTGCCGGCCGGCGCGGGCGACGCCTCGGTGAATGGCGAACCAGCGAAAGGAGCGAAAAGAACGCTCGACATCACATTCCCCTCGGAGACTCTGAAGCCCGGCGACAATGAGGTCCTCATTACGACTCTCAGGGGCAGTTGGATGCTCTACGACTCGATTGAGCTGATTGCTTGCGAGAGGCTCGCATTGACCGATGTCCAGTCGCGAACGCTCATCGAACAGGCCCGGCCCATGCGAGCCTTGGAGAATCGTAATGGGCGAATGGTCCAGCCGGTCACCGTGAGCGTGCGTCACTTCGACGACGAGACCGACGCTCAGGTGCGCTTGGGCGATGGACACCCCGTCCCCCTGCGGCTCGTCAAAGGCTCACAGCAGGTGGAACTCGCGGCTCCCGACGTGCAGAGCGATACGAAGCAGACCGTTACGGTTTCCGTGGATGGCAAGACGGTCGCATCACGGGAGATTGTCCTGAAACCGGTGAAGAAACTGACGGTCTACATCACGCCGCACTCGCACACCGACATCGGGTACACCGAGATCCAGACCGCCATCGAGACCCGGCAGGTGCAAAACCTCGTGGACGGCATCGCCGCGGCCAAACGAACCGCGGACTATCCCGCGGGCGCCCGCTTCGTCTGGAACGTCGAGGTTCTCTGGGCGGCCGACCTCTACCTGCGACGGCTCGACGATCAGCAGCGGGCGGACTTCCTCGACGCGGTCGCCCAGGGGCAGGTCGTCCTCAACGGCATGTACCTCAACGAGCTGACGGGCCTGTGCCGGCCGGAAGAGCTGGTCCGCCTGTTCAAGTACTCGACGGAGCTGGTCGCACGAACCGGCGTGCCGATCGACTCGGCGATGATCTCCGACGTCCCCGGCTACACCTGGGGTACGGTCACCGCGATGGCCCAGGCGGGGATTCGGTACTTCTCCGTCGCGCCGAACTACTTCGACCGCATCGGCACCATCCTGAGGGAATGGGAGAACAAGCCTTTCTACTGGGTCGGACCCGATGGCCGCTCGAAGGTACTCGTCTGGATCCCCTTCTGGGGCTACGCGATGTCGCACCGCTACGGCAAGATGTCCACCCGACTCGTCGAGGACTTCTCCGACGGACTGGAGAAACGCGATTACCCGTTCGACATCGCCTATGTGCGCTGGGCCGGTCATGGCGACAACGCAGTGCCCGATCCGGCCATCTGCGAGTTCGTCCGGGACTGGAACGCGAAATACGTCTGGCCCCGATTCGTCATTTCCGGCACAGGCGAAGCCTTCCGTGCGTTCGAGAAACGATATAGCGATCAGTTGCCCCACGTGCGAGGCGACTGGACGCCCTATTGGGAGGACGGCGCGGGCTCATCCGCCCTCGAGACGGCGATGAACCGCGCCAGCTCGGACCGACTCGCCCAGGCGGAGGCCCTCTTTGCGATGCTCCGGCCCGCCAGGTACCCGGCCGCGGCCTTCGAGGATGCCTGGAACAGCGTTCTGCTGTACTCAGAGCACACGTGGGGCGCCTGGTGCAGCGTCAGCGAGCCCGAGCGAAAGGAAACACTGGAACAATGGGAAATCAAACGGAGCTACGCAGAAGCAGCGGACACACAGTCCCGCGATCTGCTGGCCGCATCGCTCGAAAATACCGACACTGGCGGCGTGAAAGCAATCGATGTATTCAACACCACCTCTTGGCCGCGAACGGAACTGGTAACCGTTCCGAAATCACTCTCTCTCAGCGGAGATCTCCTCCGCGACGACAAGGGCAGACGGGTCCCCTCGCAGCGGCTCGCCTCGGGCGAACTGGTCTTCCTCGCCACAGAGGTGCCGCCTTTCGCCTCCCGACGCTACAGAGTGGCGGAAGGCCAGGCGCACGTCGCGGGCCAGGCTGCCGCACAGGGTCCGACGCTGACCAACGGAGCCGTCTGCCTCCGAGTGGATGAGAAGACCGGCGGCATCGTCGAACTGACCGCCATAGGCCTTGACGGCAACTTCGCCGACACCAGCAAAGGCGAAGCCTTGAACGATTACCTCTACCTGATCGGAGACGATCTCAGAGACCTGCGGCGTAACCAGGCCGTCACAATCCGGACCGGCGAAGCAGGACCCCTTGTGGCGTCGCTTGTGATCGAGTCGCCCGCGCCAGGCTGCAAGAAACTCACCCGCGAGCTGCGGGTCGTCGCCGGGCTCGACTACGTCGAGATCATCAACACGGTCGATAAGGAGCGTCTCCAGGCCAGGAGCTACCACGCCGGAGAAGGCAAAGAGAGCGTCAACTTCGCATTCCCCTTCGCAGTGCCAGACGGACAGGTGCTACTCGACATCCCCCTGGGCGTGATGCGTCCCGAGGCCGACCAGATGGCCGGCGCGTGCAAGAATTGGTTCACCGTGGGCCGCTGGGCCGACGTGTCGAACACAGACCGCGGCATCACCTGGGTGACGCTCGACGCCCCCTTGCTCCAAGTCGGCGGTCTCACCGCCACCCTGCTCAACTCACAGACCGATCCGAACGTCTGGCGAGCGCACGTCGAGCCGACGCAGACGCTCTACTCGTGGGCAATGAACAATCACTGGGGCACCAACTACCGCGCCTACCAGGAAAGTCCGACCGTGTTCCGGTTCGTCCTGCGCCCGCACCGCCAGCTGGATACCGCGGAAGCCTCGCGATTCGCCACCGGCTTCAGTCAGCCGTTGCTGGTCGCCGCGGCGGCCGACAAAAAGGCCGCAGCCAAGCCGCTGCTGACGGTCGAGCCTGCGGACGTCTTGGTGACCTCGCTCAAACCCAGCGACGACGGCCGCGCGTTGATCGTGCGTCTCTTCGGTGCATCGGATCAAGTCCGCTCCGCGCAGCTCAAATGGCCCGGCCGCAAACCCACGGCAATATCTCTCAGCGATGTGAGCGAACGAGCCGGCAAACCCATACGCGGCCGCATCGAAGTGCCAGCCCATGGGCTTGTCACCCTTCGTGCAGAGCTCAAGCGGTGAGACGACTCCTCTATCTTGAAATGAATTCGATAGGATCATGGACGCACATTCCATCAGTCAAAGTCAAGCACGGACGAATCGCGGCGGCGCTCTGCTGCTGACCAGCGCGGTCATCGCGGCGCTCGGATCGTTCCTGTTCGGGTTCGACACTGCGGTGATCGCCGGAACGACCGAGAGGCTGCAAGAGCTGTACTCGCTCAGCGACAGTCTCAAAGGCTTCACCGTCGCCAGCGCGCTGATCGGGACGCTGTTCGGCGCCCTGCTGGTGGGCCGGCTCTCCGATCGATGGGGCCGGCGACCCGTGCTGACGACGCTGGCGGCCTTCTATGTGGTGTCGGCCGTCGGATGCGGCCTGGCGTGGGACTGGTGGTCGCTGCTGTTCTTCCGCTGGCTTGGCGGCATCGCGGTCGGCGGGGCCTCCGTCGTGTCTCCGATGTACATCACCGAGATCGCGCCCCCTCGACGTCGCGGCCTGCTCGTGGCGGTCAGCCAGTTGAACATCGTCGTGGGCATCCTGGCGGCGTATTTCTCGAACTACTTCGTGGCGCGTGCGATGGGGGCAGATCACCCGAACGCGTGGCGGTGGATGTTCGGCGTAGAGGCGATTCCCGCCATGGCGTTTCTGATTGCGTCCCTGCGGATTCCCGAGAGCCCCCGCTGGCTGGTCAAGAAGGGACGGGGTTCCCAGGCCGAGGAGGTTCTGAACCAGTTTGGCCACGAGAATCCCGCGGGCGAGGTGGCCGAGATCTCCGCATCGCTCACTTCCGACCTGGCGCAGGGACGCCAGAGTCTGCTGCAACGCAAGTACCTTAAGCCCCTGCTGCTGGTGGCCATGATCGCGGCGTTCAACCAGTTGGACGGCATCAACGCCGTGATCTATTACACGACGGACATCTTCCGCATGGCCGGTATGGACAAGACCAGCGCGCTCAAGCAGTCGGTCATCATTGGCGTGACGAACCTCGTCATGACCGTCCTGGCGATGGCCGTGATCGACCGGGTGGGCCGCAAGTCGCTCCTGTTGGCGGGCTCGGTCACCTTCGTCCTCTCGCACGCCCTGGCCGCCTGGGTGTTCCACACGCACGCCCAAGGCTGGATCGTTATGGTCGCGATGATGGGAATCGTCGGCTCGCACGCCTATTCCCAGGGCGCTGTGGTCTGGGTGTGCATCAACGAATTGCTGCCCAATGCGGTCCGCGCATCCGGCTCGGCCGCCGCGTGCTTCCTGATCTGGCTGCTGTGCATTGGAGTGACGTGGGGCTTCCCCATCGTCGCCGGCAAGCCGACCGACCCGGCCGCGGCAGGCACATCGGCCGCTCCGGCGTTCGTGTTCTTTGGGGTCATGATGGTCGCGCAGTTCGTCCTGGTCTGGAAGTACCTGCCTGAGACGAAGGGCGTCTCGCTGGAAGAACTCCAGAAGCGCCTCGGCGTCGAAGAGTGATCACAGATCGCTCGGCTCGACCCGAAGAATATCGCCGGTGCCGAGGGTCAGATCGACCGGCTCGGCACCGGCGGTGCCAGCGAACTGCGAGGTCGGTCACGCCAAGGCCTGTTTGCAGAACTGCACGCACCTGGCCGTCTCGGCCACCGGGTCGGAGTCCTGCGGAACCGGGTACTCCAGTTCAATGTCGGCCGGGATGGCCCACTTCTCCCTCTTGAGCAACTGGAGCACCAGCGACACAGGCGTATCGCCCTGCCCGAACGGCATGTTCGGCCCGTTGTTGACCTTGCGGTCCTTCAGGTGCAGGCTCAGAATCCGGTCGTGGTACTTCTCAATGATGGGGATCGGGGAGCGGTTCGTGCCGGCGACATAGTGACCGATGTCGAAGTTGATGCCCAGGTACTTCCCATACGAAAGCATCGACCCCTCGTAGGTCGTGGGCGTCATCTGGGTGTGATTGTGGAAGCCGATCATGATCTCGTGCTTGTCGGCGAAAGGGCCGAGCCGTTTGGCGGCCTCTTCCGACAGTTCGCGAGTGATGCCCCTGGCCCCCAGCGCCTTGGCGGCTCGGAAGTAGTAATCGATTTCGCCGTCGGTCATGTTGCCGTCGCCGATGTTGCCGAACTTGACGATGTGGATGTTGACGCCTGCGTCATTGTAGAGCTTGCGAAGGGCCTGGAACTTGTCCATCGGGGCCGACACTCGCCACTGGAGTTGATCGGCGCGACTCTTTTCCATCGCCTTTCGCTGTTCGTCGGTCATCTCCCCGCGTCGGCCTCCGCGAGCCCCGGCGGGGACTCCCGCGAACTGCTCGACGGGCTCGCCCATCAGCTCGATCGAGCTGATCCCGCACTGAACCACGTACTTGAGGATGTCCTCAGCGGTGCCGGGCAGGCCGCGGAAGCTGTAGGTGATCGTCCCGATCTGCACGCCTCCGAAATTGGAGTTGGGCCTGGCCGCCTGGCCGGCGACGCCTTTCAACACGCCGTTGGGCGCCATGGCGAAAGCTGCCACCGCCGCAGCGCCGCCCAGCAACTCCCGGCGGGACATCATTCGTCGTTCTCTGGTCTGTGTCTGATTTTGCATGATCGCACTCCTGAATTCTCGTTCAAACCCATCCTTCTTGACACCATACATTTCATCAACGTCGGCATTGAGCCGTGCTTGCCAAGCTCATCGCGTCTTCGATGCCCCCCTGGTCGGGGGTTTTCGGTGCCACCACGTCGCCAGGATCGACCCGGAGATGTTCATCCACGGCCCAAAGACCGCCGGCGCCAACGCCGCCGGGGCGCTGTGAAGGACGTTCATCGCCAGCCCCGAAGCCATTCCTCCGTTCTGCATTCCCACTTCGATCGCCACCGTACGGCATGAACTCTCATCGAGAAGCGCGATCCTCGCGCACCAGTAGCCCAGCACGTATCCGACTAGATTCAGTACGATCGCCGCACCGATGAGATAGATCCCCACGGTCATCAGCTTCTCGGCCGAGCGAGCCGTGATGATGGCGATGATCAGGACGATCCCCGCCATCGAAACGATGGGCAGCGTCCTGTCCATCCAGTTGCCCGCGCGTTTCAGCCACACGCTGGTCACCAATTTGGTCAGCGCGACCAGGCCGACCAGGAGCATCCCGACGACGAAGCCATCCTTCTTGAGAACCTCCTCGCGCCAAGTGAGAACCGCGGCAGGCGCGAACAACGCGATGCAGACGCCCGCCGCGACGGCGGCCAGTCCGATGAACAGCAGGATGCGACTCTGTTGAAGACTTTTCTGCCGCCCATAAAGAATCCGGTTGGCGATCAGACCCGCGACGATCGGAACGATGATCATGCTGACGATCTCGAACATCATCTTCACGAATTCGATATCGATGAGCTGCCCCGCCAGTCTCTCCATCAGGAACGGCGTCATGACCGGCGACACCAGGGTGGAGCAGGCCGTCATCGTCACCGAGAGCGGAACATTCCCTCCGGCCAGATAGGTCATCACGTTCGAGGCGACGCCGCCGGGGACGGACCCGATCAGGACCACGCCGGCCGCCACCTCGGGCTCGAATCCGAACACCTTCGCCAGCGTCAGCGCCGTCAGCGGCATGATCGTGAACTGCAGAACGAAGCCAATGAAGACCGGCCAGGGCATCCTCGCCACCCGTGTGAAATCCGCCACGCTCAAAGTCGTTCCCATCCCGAACATGATGACCTGGATCAACGGGACGATCAGAATGCCCAGATCGAACCCGAACCATTTCATGAACGCCCACGGATAGACCATCGAGGCGGACACGAACGTAAAGACCCACGCGGTGAAGGTGAACCCTCGCAGGACCGGATGGCTCCTGCAATACAACGCCAGCGACGCGAACGTGACGATCAACAGAGGCCCGGAGAGATCCCTGCGCCCGGCGAGGAACACAGCCCCCGTGGCGGCAGAACCGACCGCCACTGCAATCCAAAGATGCCTCAGCATCGAACGTTCCACCGGCATGAGTCACTCCTGACTGTCGTTTGCGAGCCCAAGGCGAAAGCCGGTCAACTCCACAGCCGGTCGTTCGAACGATCCTGGTTCCACTCGTCGGTGGGAGCGAACAGCTCGCAGCCGCGATCGAGATGCTCCTTGACCACATCCAGGTTCAGCTCGATGCCCAGACCGGGCCCATCCGGCACACGGGCGAAGCCGCCTGTGTGAAGCGGTTTCGGGACTCCGGCGACCAGATCCTCCCACCAGTCGACGTCCACGGAGTGATGCTCCAGGGCAATGAAATTCTCCGTCGCCGCGGCGCAGTGCAGATTGGCCATGAACGACACCGGCGTTCCCGCGAAATGCAGTGCCATCGCAATGCCCGCAGCCTCGGCGTAGTCGCCGATCTTCTTGGTTTCGAGGATGCCGCCCGCGGTGGCCAGGTCGGGGTGCACCATATCGACCGCCCGCTCGTCGATCAGCTTCTTGAAGCCGCCGTCGAGGGTGTAGATGTCCTCGCCCGTCAGCAGGGGCACGTCGATGGCGTTCTTGATTTCCTTGAGCATGTCCGTGTACTCCCACGGAACCATGTCCTCGAGCCAGGCCAACTGATACGGCCCCACCGCCTTGCCCAGCCTGATGCAACTGTTGACGTCTATGTGCCCGAAGTGGTCCGACGCCACAGGGATCTGCCATCCGACCACGTCGCGAACTGCGGCGAACTTCTCGGCCAGCAAGGCCGCCCCCTTGTCGGACAGTTGGATCGCGGTGAACGGGTGCTTGCCCTGCCAATTCGTCTCCCTGGTAGGGTAGCTCAGCGCGCCGGGGACGTCGCGGATACTTCGGATTCCGCAATCGTACTTGAGGAACGTGAATCCCTGCTCGATCCGTGTTTTCAAACCGGTCACCTGTCCGTCCGGCGTGTCCGCATACAGCCGCACCTTGTCGCGGTACCGTCCGCCGAGCATCTGATAGACCGGGACGCCGTACGCCTTGCCCGCCAGGTCCCACAGAGCCATCTCCACGCCGGAGACGCCCCCGCCTTGGCGGCCATGGCCGCCGAACTGTCGGATTCGCTTGAACAGCATCTCGACGTTGCAGGGATTCTGACGAAGGAGACGAGATTTGAGAATCAGAGCGTAGCGTTCGCTGGCCCCGTCGCGGACTTCGCCGTAGCCGGAGATGCCCTGGTTCGTGTCGATGCGGATGAGGGGGCATCGCATCGGCGCCCGTCCGACCACCGCGATGCGAAGATCGGTGATTCGCAACTCCGAAGGACTGGAACTGCGGGAAACGTTCTGCGTGGCGCAGGCCACCTGCTCCTCGATGGGTGCGTCCACCAAACCTGCCAGCGTCAGGCCGGCAAACCCCGCGCCGGCGGTTCTGAACAAAGAGCGTCTCGAACAGGCTGTCTCGTGCTTTTGCTGCTTCATCGTGTGTCTTTCCTTATACGAGTCAGGTTGATTCGGTCGTCTTACCAGTTCCGCGCCTTGGGATCGAGCATCTCCTCGATCACCTCTTTGGGCACCGGCAGTTGGTTGATGTTCTGCTTGAGCCAGCCTCGGAAATCCTCGCGAATCTCGGGCGTCCATCGGCTGTCGATCTGTCCCGGCGTGTACTTGCCCTCCTTGAGCCGTCGATGCCCGAACATGTCGCGGAGCGTGATCGCCTCCGATTCGGTGACGACTTTCTCCGCCAGGTGGGCGGGAATGAAGACGATTCCCTCGCGTTTGGCCAGCACCACGTCGCCTGGGCAGGCCACCGCACGACCGATCCGGATCGGCACATTGATCGCGCTGAGCATCACCTCTTTGAGGTAGCTCGGGTCCGCGCCTTTATGCCAGGCGTTGAAGCCTTCGATCTCTTCGAGCCCTTCCAGGTCGCGAACGCCGGCGTTGAAGATCACGCCGTTACCGCTCCTGGCGTAGATCGCGTTGCCCAAGTTGTCGCCGATCAGGGTGCCGTCGAGGACCTTGCCGAACCCGTCGGCGACGTAGACATCGCCCTGCTGGAGCATGTCGATCGGCCAGGAATTGGAGTTGCCCAACCGCCCTTCGTCGCGTCCCTGATCCATGATCGCCTTGTTGAAGTCCGGCTGCATGGGGATGTACTGCGCGGTCAGCACGCGACCCACAATCGCCTCTTCGGGCCGCATGATCTGCCAGCCCAGCGCCGTCTCATAGCAGCTGTGATAGCCTGCGTTGCTGACGATGCCCCAGGCCATCGTGATCGGCACATTCCTCATCCGTTTGATCAGATCGTCCGCAATTCGCGGCCTCCCGTCGGCCATCCTCGGCCCGGTCCACTTCGGTGTGCACTGGAGCACGCGTGTGCGACCGGCAATATCCACCGGCTCGACGCCCCCGTCCGCGGCCTGGATACGGAGATTCCGCCAGCGGACCTCGTACGGCCCTTCCTGGTTCCCGATGCCATGCACCTGCAGGCCGATCACGCCTCGCAGGGTCATACCGTCCCGCAGATCGACGCAGGGCACGTCGTTGACCCATGTGCGAATCCGGTCGCCCTTGCACTCGACCCGATACTTGTTCCACTGATTGTCCTTGAAAGCCTTGCTCGCAACGGGGTCCGCATTCGTGCTGGCCAGCATGATCCCGCGACGCGCCTCGTCGTAGATGCTGCCGGAAGAGCCGGCCTTCTCCGTGGCGATCTCCACCTGGTAGCCGTACACGCGATCGGCGGGAATTACGCGGGATTGGGGCTTGCCCTCGCGATCGGGAAACACGAACGCCATCTCGCTCGGCGCGATCTGGCTGCGGATCTGCACGCCGGAGTTGAGCCGGGGATCGACCTTGACCTCGAATTCCAGGATGAAGTCGCCGTACTGCCGCTCGGTGCAGAGGAAAGTGTTGGGGCTGCCCTTGACCGTCATGCCGACGATCTCATTGCCCTCGACGCGGTACTTGGCCGTCCCGCTGTGGACGGACCACCCTGCCAGATCCTTGTGCACATTCGGATCGAAGAGAGCGACCCACGAGTCCTGGCGTTGTTCCTGGGCAATACCCGCACCTGTCGCGGCCAGCATGAGCGCAGCCGCAAGCCAAAGCATCCTTCTGCAATACATTCGGCACTCCTTTCCCCTGTAGTTGTCGCGTGACCTCGTCAACCGAGTTTCTCGGGGATCTCCGTCAGAGCCCCCCTCTACTGCAACTCGCGTTCGATATCGTCGGTGAATGAACGGTGCAGGATTTGGAGCTGCGACCTTCTCCCTGCAAGAAAAGCCGAATCCACATAACTTCGTGCGAAACCAGCGTTTGGGCGAAAGCAAGCATCGTGCTACCACACTTCTACTGCACCCATCCATTTATACCTTGCTCCCACACTCCCTGCAATGGTGGGCCGGAAGTGAAACCAACCCCATCCTTTGTCGGCAGACGGCGTCTTGGGCCCATCCGGCTTCGATGGGGGCATGCTCCGCTATCAGTGTTCGCTTGTTGAAGCGACTGCAGAAGGAGTGTGAAACCGGCATGACTGAACGCGTGAAATGGAGGGCGAAGACGCAGCCCGCCCGCTCGCTGCGTCTTCGCCATATCCACAGGCCACCTTCGCAAGGGATTGACTCTTATCTATCAAGGCGTTTCTCGTCCGGTCGATGTAGATAAAAAAACCGCAGGAATGAAAAATATTTGTGGTTGCAGCCCCTTGAATATCCGGCACGCCCATGCGTCTATATCCGTAGCCGGCGGCTGGTTGTCTGCCTGTGTCGAATCGGCAATCATGGAATATATGCCGCCAGGCCGATATGAATAGTAGTCTGGAGTGCGCCGATCGTGCTTGGAGCTTCTGAATGAACTGTCCTGCGTGCAAGAACGCGATGATAACACTGGAGATGGCCAATGTGGAGATCGACTACTGCGTCTCCTGCGGCGGCGTCTGGCTCGATAGCGGCGAACCGGAACTGCTGATGGATGCCCCGGAGAAGGCCGGACAACTCCTACGCTCCTTTCGCGAGGACACCGCGGGGACCGAGCAACCCCGCCGGTGTCCGATCTGCGACAAACGGATGAGCAAGATCCTCGTGGGGCAGGCGACGCCGCCCTTGAGAATCGACCAGTGCCGACGAGGTCATGGGCTCTGGTTCGATCGCGGCGAGTTGGAGGATATCCTCCGCCGGGGGCAACTGGATCCCGAGGATCGAATCCTCAGACTCCTGGCCGACATGCTCGGAAAAGAAACACCCCATACTGCCAAGGACTCTTAGTTGTGATATTCGCTACAGACCTTACATTCCACCTGGTCGCATCCGCATTCTGCTGCGTCGCAGGTCCCCAACTCACCGACGTCTTCGTTAGCGGCCACGACGGCTATCACACCTATCGGATCCCCGCCCTGGCCGTCGCTTCAGACGGCGCCCTTCTGGCCTTCTGCGAAGGACGCAAGGGCAGTCGGTCCGACGCCGGCGACATCGACGTGCTTGTGAAGCGATCTACCGACGGCGGCAGGACCTGGGGCCCCCAACAGGTGGTATTGGATGATGGAGAAAACACCTGCGGGAACCCCTGCCCTGTGGTGGACCGAACCACCGGCACGGTCTGGCTGCCCTTGACCTGGAATCTCGGCAAGGACGTCGAAAGCCAGATCATGCAGAATACCGCGAAGGACACCCGTCGGGTCTTCCTCACGTCCAGCGACGACAATGGTCGAACGTGGGCCCGGCCGAGAGAGATCACCGCACAGGTCAAACGCCCCGAGTGGCGCTGGTACGCCACCGGTCCCGGCGTCGGTATCCAACTGACCCAAGGCCCCTGGAAGGGCCGACTGGTGATCCCGTGCGACCATAGCTACGTCGAACCCGGCGATCCGCATGGCTACGGCTCTCACGTCATCTACAGCGACGATCACGGCCAGACCTGGCAGTTGGGCGGCGTCATCCGCCCGGCGGTCAACGAATGCCAGGTCGTGGAACTCGCGGATGGAACGCTTCTGATCAACATGCGGAACTACGACCGGTCGCAGACGACCCGTGCTCTGGCGACCAGCGACGACGGCGGGCTCACGTGGTCTGGCGTTCGACACGATCCTGCTCTGATCGAACCCGTGTGCCAGGCCGGCTTTCTCCGGTCCACGATGAACCCGTCTCGCCTGGCCTTCTCCAATCCGGCTCATACGACAAAACGACAGGACATGACTGTTCGCGTGAGCCTGGACGAAGGCAAGACGTGGCCGATCAAGAGGGTCCTGTGGCCCGGCCCGGCCGCCTATTCCTGCCTGGCCATGTTGCCCGACGGGGCTCTGGCCTGCCTTTTCGAGGCAGGAGACCGGAATCCCTATGAGCGAATCGTGCTGGCCAGGATCGATCGTGACCGGCTGGACGATGGAGAGTAAACGAAGTAGAACAGGGGTCGGCTTGTGACGCGCCGGCCGGAACAAGGATCGCATAGGGAAAGGACGGATCATTACATCGCTCGTCTTAGTCAGTGTCGCGGCCGTGGCTGTCATTGCGGCCCTGCTCATAACCAAGAGGAAACCGTAATCAGCACTTTGTCGAAGTGAAGGGAGATCCCATGGTTGGATTGGTGACGTTGCTTGTCGTGTTGGGCATCCTGGGCCTGGTGGCGATTGTCGGGATCGGCATCTACAACGGCCTGGTCGGCTCGCGAAACCAGGTGGACAACGCCTGGGCGCAGATCGACGTGCAGCTCAAACGCCGACACGATCTGATTCCCAACCTCGTTGAGACCGCCAAAGGCTACATGAAGCACGAGCGGGAGACCTTCGAATCCATCACGAAGGCCCGCAGCGCGGCGATGGGCGCCCAGAGCGTCTCCGAGGTCGCCAAGAGCGAAGGCCAGCTCGCCGACGCCCTGAGCAAGTTCATGCTGGTCGTGGAGAACTACCCCGAACTGAAGGCCAACCAGAACTTCCTGGCCCTCCAGGAGGAACTGACAGGCACCGAGAACAAGATCGCCTTCTCCCGCCAGAACTACAACGACCAGGTGCTCTTCTACAACAACAAGATCCAGATGTTCCCGTCGAACGTCGTAGCCGGGATGTTCGTCTTCACCAAGCGGGACTTCTTCGAGGTGGAGACCGCCCTGGAACGCGAGGCGCCGAAGGTCAACTTCGCCTGATTATGTGGGAACTGATCCGAACCAATAAACGCAACTCCATCCTCCTGATGGCACTGATGGCCGTGGTGCTCCTGGTCCTGGGGGCGGTCCTCGGCATGGCAGTCGTCGGCCCGGAGGGCGGCCTCTTCGGCCTGGGCATCGCCGCGGCGGTTTGGCTCATTCTGACGCTGGTCAGTCTATCCTCCGGCGACAAGATCCTCCTGGCCGCCAGCGGCGCCAAACAGGTCACTCACGACGTGCACCCGCAGTTGTTCAACGTGGTCGAGGAGATGAAGATTGCCGCGGGTCTGCCTGCGATGCCCAAGGTCTACATCATCAACGACCCGGCCCCCAACGCCTTCGCCACCGGTCGCAGCCCCCAATCGGCCTCCATCGCAGTGACCGCCGGACTGCTGGGCCGACTCAACCGCGACGAGCTTCAGGGCGTGGTCGCGCATGAGATGAGCCACATCCTCCACCGCGACATCCTCTACGTGACCCTGGCCGGGATCATGCTCGGAAGCGTGGCGCTGCTCTCGCAGGTCTTCCTGCGCAGCATGTTCTACGGCTCGATGGGCTCCCGCCGGCGGTACTCCTCCGACAGCCGAGGCGGCAATCAGGCGCAGGTCGTCCTGGTCGTGATCGCCGTCGCGGCGGCGATCCTGGCCCCGATCATGGCGCAACTGCTCTATTTCGCTCTGTCGCGACGACGGGAGTACCTGGCCGATGCCGGCGGCGCCCGCCTGACGCGATATCCCGAGGGGCTCGCCAGTGCCCTGGAGAAGATCGCCTCCGATCCCGCGCCGCAGCTGACGACCGCCCACAGCGTCACGGCCCCCATGTTCTTCGCCAACCCGTTCAAAAGGCGACGCCAACAGGGTCTGTCGGACCTGACCAGCACGCACCCGCCGATCTCCGAGCGGATTCGCATCCTGCGCGGCATGTCGGGGGGCGCCTCGTACAAGGACTACGCCCAGGCGTATGCGGCGGTGACTCACGGCAGGAACGTCGTGCCGGCCGCGGCCTTGACCGAGGACCCCATCCAGATCCGCCAGGGACAAGCCGGTCCCTTGGGGCCGGAGTCGACACCCATGCAAGTCCACCAGATCGGCGACATCATGCGAAGAGTCAACGGCTTCCGGTTTCTGACCTGCGACTGCGGCCTGAAACTGAAGATCCCGCCGGATTTCCCAGCCGGCGACGTCCAATGTCCTCGCTGCCGTCGATCGTTGGCGGTCCGCCCCCGCTGATATCGCAGGGTCCCTTCGGCTGATATTCGAAAGCCCACGCATCTTGAAGAATCGCTCGTCCCACAGTATCCTACCGACGATGCAATGAACAAGGACTGTCGGCCTTTGTAGGATCGTACTTGAGAGGGAACGCATGGCACAGAACGCTCAGCGCCAACATGAGCATATCGAGGAGGAACTGGAGGATCTCCGTAAGGAACTGGAGAGCTTCCAGAAGGAAAAGGAGCGGGTCCGCGCGATCATCGGGAAGATCGGAGGGGTCCCCAAGACCCGGGCCAATCTGATCAATGCTTTGTTCATCATCGTTGTCGCCACCTCCGTGATCGTCTCATTCGCAGGGGGCAAGGATTGGCAGTTGCTGATGATCGAGATCGCGACAGTGACCCTCGCCATCAAGATCATCTATCTGATCCACACCCAGATGCGGATCGCCCATTTCGAGTTCTGGATCCTTTCCTCGCTCGAATGGCGTACCAACGAGATCACGAAAGAACTGCGTGAGATCCGCAAGCAGATTGAAGACAAAGGGTGCAGGTTTCATTTTACGTACCGGGTTACGCACAGCGGCGAAGCCGACTGTAGGTATCCCAGAATTCCTTCCACAATCCGGATTTGACGTAGCAGCGGAAGTTGAGGATTCGCTGTCCACCTTGTCGTGACCATCGC
>DATIKY010000025.1:0-53864 GCA_035476995.1 Sedimentisphaerales bacterium
GCTGTTCTTCCGGCTTGTCCAGCAGGCTGTGCAGACCGAACCGGTCCCCTATGATCGCCTGGTTCAGGTCGCAGGCAAACGTCGACTTCTGGGGCACAACCCATAGTGTGCACCTCAGTCAAGTAAATACCCCATTCGGGCGATAAGGAGGGAGCCCGGCCTATTGTTCAAAGGGGGGCGCCCACTGGGCGGGCTGTGCCACGTTCCTCTCGGCAGACGCAGTCCGACTTTTTGTGTTGACGGGGTTGGGCGAGGCCACTATACTAGATGCGTACTGTGTCTGTCAGGGCGTCGCGAAGGCGCTACGCAGAGGGGGCCACATAAATCCAGGTTGAATCCCACAAGGTGAAGGTATTGGCGTTTGCGGTACGCGAACGGTCGCAAGGAGAATGCAATGCTTCAATCGATGCAGACGTTGGCATTCATGAGCATGCCGGGCCATTTGGAATGGATAATCATTCTGGTGATCGCGCTGCTGATCTTCGGCAAGCGGCTGCCGGAACTGGCTCGCAGCGTGGGCAAGAGCCTCACGGAGTTCAAGAAGGGCATCAACGAGGCCAAGGAGTCCACGGACGAGCTGGTGGACGACGTGAAGAAGACCGGCGCCGACGCGGTTTCCGACGACAAGTCCTCCGCGAAGAAATGATCGCAGTGCGATAGCCTATCGATCCCTTTTTGTCTCGATTGTGTCGGTGACATGGCCAAGATCAGGAAGATCCTCGACCCTGAAAACTGCACGATGTCGCTCGGCGACCACCTGGAGGAACTCCGCGCCCGCTTGATCCTGGCGATCATGGGCCTGACCATCGGAGCCATCGTCGCCATGGCTTTCGGTACGCGCATCCTGGAGTTCATTGAGAAGCCCTACGTCAATGCGATGGGCAAATGGATCCGTGAAAAAGAAACGCCACGGAAGAAGGTCGAAATGACCGCGTTTGTCGGTTTGTTCTTCACGACATTGACGGCGAGCCTGGATCCCAACGCACCCCAGTTCGATCCCAACCGAGTCGAGTTCCTCCGCGAGGTTTCCTTGGATTCGGTCGATGCCTGGATCGAGAAGACATGGGGTGCCGCGAGCGACACGGAACTGCCGACTTTCGCCCGGCTCCAGGTCTTGGCGCCGGCCGATGCGTTCGTCGCCTACATGAAGGTGTCTTTCATCGCCGGCCTGATCCTCACTTCGCCCTGGGTGTTCTATCAGCTCTGGATGTTCGTCGCCGCGGGTCTGTATCCGGCCGAAAGGAAATATGTCCACACCGCGGTCCCGTTCTCCACGGCCCTGTTCGTCATCGGCGCCTTGTTCTTCCTGTTCGTCATCGCGCCGCTGACGCTCAATTTCTTTCTGGGGTTCGGCGATCTCGTGGGCACGGCGAGCAACTGGACCCTCGACCGCTACATTTCCTTTGTGACGGTCCTGATGCTGGTCTTCGGCATCGCGTTCCAGACGCCCATCGCAATTTTCATCCTGGTTCGGACAGGCTTGGTCTCGATCGCGACGCTGCGCCGCGTTCGCTGGTATGTCGTGCTCGGCATGTTCGTTGTCGCGGCCGTCGCCACTCCACCGGACGTGGTCTCGCAGATTTCTCTGGCGGTCCCGCTCTGCGTGCTCTACGAACTGGGCATCGTCCTGGCCGTTCTCGCAGAGAAGAAGAACAAGCAGAAAGAGCAGCAGACCGCGTGAAAACGCGGAGACAGTGACATAGCCTCCCTTCTTCGTCTTGCCGAACGAGCCAAGGGCCGGTAGGATATCGGCCTATGCTGACCCTCATCAATACGAATCGAATGGTGCCGCCGATTGCGCCGATCGGGCTGGAATACGTGGCCGAAGCCGGCGTACAGGCCGGGATCGAAGTGAGCATTCTCGATCTGGCCTTGTGCGACGATCCGGCGAAAGCGATCCCCGAATACTTCGCCGCTCACAATCCCAGCCTCATCGGACTGTCGTTTCGCAACGTCGATGACTGCTTCTGGCCCAGCGCGCAGTGGTTCGTTCCCGGCCTGGCAGAACTCGTGCAGGGAATCCGCGGGCTCTGCGACGCGCCGATTGTCGTCGGCGGCGTCGGGTTCTCTGTTTTCGCCCAGCGGGTCGTCGAGCACACCGGCGTGGAGTTCGGCATCCGCGGCGACGGCGAGGCGGCCACGATCTCCCTCTATCGGCAGTTGCAGAACGACCGGGATTTCGCCAAAGTTCCCGGCCTCATCTGGCGGCAGGGCGAGGTTATCCAGGTCAACGAACCGGCCTGGCCTGCGGATCTTTCCCTGCCGGTCCGGCGCAACCTGGTGGACAATCGGACTTATTTCACCCGCGGCGGGCAGTGCGGGTTCGAGACCAAGCGGGGGTGCAACCGCTTGTGTCTGTACTGCGCGGACCCGCTGTCCAAGGGCTCGGTTCCGCGGTCGCGAAAGCCTGGGGAGATCGCCGACGAGATCGAGTCGCTGCTGAACCAGGGCATCGACGTGCTGCACACGTGCGACGCCGAGTTCAACGTGCCGCGCAGCCACGCGATGGCGGTTTGCGACGAATTGAACCGACGGTCGCTGGGCGAACGCGTGCGGTGGTACACGTATCTGGCGGTGACCCCGTTCGACGCGGAGATGGCAGTTGCGATGCGAAGGGCCGGCTGCGTCGGCATCAACTTCACGGGCGATTCCGCCAGCGAGCAGATGCTCCGCACGTACCGCCAGCCGCACCGGAGCGAGGACCTGGCCAATGCGGTGCGCCTGTGCCGCAAGAACGGCATCAAGGTGATGATCGATCTGCTGCTGGGCGGACCGGGCGAGACGCCCCAGACCGCCGCCGAGACGGTCGATTTCATCAAACGAATCGACCCCGACTGTGCCGGGACGTCGATGGGCATCCGGATCTATCCCGGCACAGGCATGGTGGACGCCGTCAAGGCGGAGGTCCCGCTGGAAACGAATCCCGGCCTGCGGCGCAAATACACAGGCCCGGTCGATTTTTTCCGGCCGACATTCTACATCTCGCCGGCTCTGGGGCCCAATCCGGCGAAACTGATCAAGGATCTGATCGCGGGCGACGAGCGATTCTTCGAACCGACGGCCGAGCAGCCCGACGCCGAGGCCACGGACCACAACTACAACGACAACACCGATCTGGCCGACGCCATCGCCGGCGGCGCCCGTGGGGCTTACTGGGACATCCTGCATCGGCTGCGACAGTCGGGACGCGGCTGAAAACATGCCCTTACGGGCACACTACGAGCCTGTGCCGGCGGCGTCGCGGATCGGCTTGGCCGAGGCTCGCGAGGCCTTGTATTCCGCGATCCGGGTGTGCTTGGCCTCCAGGTGTTCGAGATTGATGTAGTGGTCGCGTTTGACCTTGCCGGTGGAGGTTTTGAGAAACTCGCCGGGATGGATTTCGATGTTGTGGGCGGCGATCTTCTCGAAGTGGGACAGGTGTTTGTTTCGCTGCTGGCAATCGCGGATGCTCTCCCAGATCAGATTCTTGACCAGTTGCGGCTGGGCGAGCAAGTCCTGGCGGGAGAGGCCTGTATGGCTCTCCAGGATTTCCCAGGCGGGCTGGACGAGGGCTCGGGCGGATTCTTCCATCAGGCCGCTGCTCTCCTCGCGACGACTGGGCACCACGAGAATCTCCTTGACGAATTGCGCCTCCGACAGGGCCGCCTCGACCCGCTCGGGATTGACGTTCTTGCCGCCGGGCAGGATGATGAGATACTTCTTGCGGCCGGTGATGTAGAGATTGCCTTCCTCGTCGAGATAGCCGAGGTCGCCGGTATGGAGCCATCGGACGCCATGCTCGTCGACGTCGATGACGGCCTCCGTGGCTTTGGGATTCTTGTAATAGCCTTTCGCGATGCAAGGGCCGCCGAGGCAGATTTCGCCTCGCTGGTGGGGCGGCAGCGTGCGATTCTGCTCATCCACGATCCTGGTCGTCAACGTACTGATCGGCTGGCCGACCGAGCCGATGCGGTCAGACCGCTCGTTGAAGCCGTAAACCGGGGAGTTCTCCGTCGTGCCGTAGCCTTCGTACATCCTGAACCCGCGGCGCCAGAGGCTTTCCAGCACCCATCGGGGCATCGGTGCGGCGCCGGAGAGGAAGAACCGCACCTGCGTCCAGCCGAGTTTCTTGCGCATCTTGCGGCCGACATAGCCCGGCGCATACCGGTCGAGCAGGGCGATCAGGCGGCTCTGCTTCTTCTGCTTGGTCAGGCCGTCTTCGAGCTTCTTGGCCAGCGTGGTGTACAGGGCCGGGATCGCGATGAAGATCGTGATGCCTCGGTCGCGGATCAGGTCTGCCACGTCGCGGTACTTGTTCGTGTAAACATTCGTCGCGCCCGCGGCCAGAGCCAGCATCTTGCCGACGGTCATGCCAAAGGAATGGTGGGGCGGCAGGATGTGTCCGAGGACGTCCGAAGGCGTCAGGTCCACCTTGCGGATCGAGCCCTCCAGGTTGGCGATCAGATTCGCGTGGGTCAGCTCCACCTCGCGGGGATCGCCTGTGGTGCCGGAGGTGCAGAGGATCACAGCGGTGTCCTCCGGGGCGACCTCCCGGCAGACGCCCTCCAAGCCCGCCGGGTCCGGCTGGACGACCGGGCACAGGGGCCCGGAGGTCATCATCACAAGATGAACGCTGTTTGCATGACAGAAATCCGCCAGTTCCCGCCGGGCGTCTTCCTCGGTGTAGTCGTCCGCCAGAACCAGGGCCCGGCTGTCCGTCGCCTGCATGTGCGTGAACACGCCGTGCGGGCCTCTCTCCGGGTCGATCAGGACCGGGACCCTGCCGGCCAGAATCGTGCCCCAGAACGCGACGTCCCAGTCCGCCCGGTTCCTGCTCAGGAGGGCGACCTTGTCCCCAACCGCCAGGCCGGATTCACGCATCAGCCAGGTCGCCAACGTCCTGGCGCGATCGTTCAACTGTCCGAAGGTCAGTGTCTCATGACGATCCGCCCGAATCACTTCCACGCAGACTTTATCGGGATCAGCCACTTTGGCCAGCGACTGGTTGAATAGCTCGATGAGGTTGCGGCTTTGCAGCATCGTGTCCATGTTGTCAGCTCCAGCCAGTAGAATGTGCGGGAGAGCCGAAACGATCTTCGGTCCTTTCTACCTCCCGTTCATCCCATATCATAGCGCAGAGATTCGAAGAAAGGAATCGAAAAACCGTCGGTCCGACAAGGCAACGTCAATTCCCGATGAGGGTGCAGAGATTTCCCCCGGTTCATCCGGTGCCCAACCCAACCGCAGAACGGCGTCGCGGCGAGAGAGGAGGAACCCGTGTCACCAGCGCAGCTTGCGCCGGAGCAACGCCAAGGCGGCCACCGAAACCACTGCGATGGCGATGATGACCCAGAAGGCGTACCAAAGATGAGACATGGGGATCGGGACGTTCATGGAGAAAAGGCTGACAATAAACGTCGGGAACATGATGCAGATCGTGATCATCGTCAGGGTATTGATCCGCACGTTGAGGTTGTTGCTGATGATCGAGGCGCGGGCGTCCATCATGCTCGCGAGCACCTGGGAGTAGATCTCCGTCTGGCCGCGGCACTGGCTATTCTCGATCAGGATGTCGTCGAGGAACTCCCCGTTTTCGGGGGTCAGGCCCAGCTTGGGCGCGTTGTTGCGGAGCTTCTCGATGAGCACCGCGTTGGAATTGATCGCGCTGAGGTAATACACCAGGCTCTTCTCCAGCGTGAAGAGATTGAGCAGGTAGCGGTTTTCCATGGACAGGTTGATCTGCTGCTCGAGCTCGCCGGAGATCATGTTGATGGCCCGCAGGTGCTCGACGAAATGGGCGATCGCCCGGTAGATCAGCTTGAGCAACACGTCCTGGACGGTCTGGATCTTGAGAAACGGACGGCCTTCGAAAAGTGCGGCGTCATCGGTGCGGACAATGATCAAACGGTCTTTGAAGAGAAAGACGCCGGTGGAGACCACGCGAAAAAGAAAGTTGTCCTGGGCGGTGTAGTGCTTGGGGCGTTTGAAGATCATCGCGGCATGCTCGGGCTCGAACTCCACACGGCTCAACTCGTCCGGGTCCAGCGCCGAGTTCAGCGTGTGCTCATCGATCTTCAACCGCTCGATGAGATACTTGCGCTCGGCTTCGTCCGGGGCGGTATAGACCCACACCGGGGCCTCACCCTGGCCGCAGTCCGTAACCTTCCCGTCCGTGATGTATAACTGTTTCAGCACCGAAAGAAACCAGAGCCCGCAGAATTGCGATTGACGATCTGTGACTTTATACCGCCGCAAAAGCGGCTTGTCAAACGAAACCTCGAATCAAAATTGTCCCTGGGGCGGTTTCTCCAGGATTCACCGGATCACGCTCGGCGACACGACCGGTGCTACCATGCGTTTCGCCACGGGCCTGTCGGTCAGCTTCCTCATCCTGAACGAGGCGAACGTGGTCACAAGTGCTTTTGTGCAAACATCTTGCGTCAGCGGGTCGGTTTCGATATACTGGAAGCAAGTTCTTCTTGAGTCGGCAAAAAATGGAAAAAGACACCCAGGCGACAGAACAGGCAAGCCCTGCGGCGCATCTGAATACGGAAGATACCGCCCAACGATCTGTCCCTGTACCTGGCGAGGACAAAGCGATGCTGGCAGGGCGGCTGTGCCGGGGTGAGCAGGCGGCCGCCAGGGAGTTCGTAGACCGCTACTACGAACGGGTGTACTTGTTCATGCGGGCCATCGGCCACGACCGCCAGATCAGCGAGGATCTGACGCAGGAAACGTTTCTGAGGGCTTGGCGCCACATCGGGCAGCTTCGGGACGGAAAGGCCCTCAACGGTTGGCTCTTTCGCATCGCGGGCAATGTATCCAGGCTTCACCGGCGCCGGTTCAAAGACAAAGGCGTCGTCACGATGGACGGAATCGAGGTTGCGGCTGCCGGAGGCGATGGTCCGCTCAAAGTGGGACAACAAGAGCAGTTCGATCATCTCCAACAGGCTGTCGCAAGATTGCCCTGGAAGCTCCGTCAGGCGGTGGTGCTTCACTATATGGAGCAATTGACCATCGCCGAGGCGGCCGACGCCGCCGGCATCCGCGAAGGGACGCTCAAGAGCCGTCTGAATCGGGGTCTGGAAGCTTTGAGAAAAGAAGTGGCGAACGAGTGATTGCGGCCGAAGGACATTGTGTCCGGTGACCGGAAGGGATGAGACAGTTATGGCAACGCAGAGAATCGAAGATCTCTTGAAAACGCTCGCCAGGCAAGGCATCGAGCGAACCAGGCCGGGATTGGCCCAAGAGATCAAAGATCGGATCCCTCGCCGACTGATACCCACCCGGGCCGATCTGATCGGCCTGATCGCCCACCTGCGGATCAATCGGTTCGCGGCCGCCGCGACGATCCTCGTGGCTTTCCTGGTGGTTGGGGGGGTGCTCGGGGGCCGCGAGGCCATCGGCAAGCAGATGTTCGAAGACAGCAGATTGCTCTTGCAGTACACGTTGGGCGGGCAGAACGTCAGCCGGAGCAAACTCCTCGAAAGCCTGATGCGGTTCCGGGACGACATGGCCGCTCAGGGTCGGGAAGTGGTCTATTACGGCGATCAGACCAATTCCAGCGGCCGTTACGCCATCGTGATGTATTGGAAACTGTCAGACGACAAGTACGGCGTGGTGTTGGGAGACCTTTCGGTCCGGACGGTCAGCGGCGAAATGCTGATCCGCCTGCAGAGCCACATGCTCCAGGGGGAGGCGAAAAAGTAGACCGGCTTGCACGCCTTGCGTTTCGAGGCCCGGTCCGGCAGAATCACAGAGACGGGTGAATTGTCCGTCGGGCAGGCACCGATTTCGCTGTAGGAAGGGGTTTGTTATGACCAGCCGTAAGGGCTTCACACTCATCGAATTGCTGGTGGTCATCGCCGTTATCGCAATCCTTATGGCGATTTTGATGCCGGCGCTTGGCAGGGTCAGGAAGCAGGCCCAGTCTGTTGCCTGCATGTCCCGTCTGAAGAGTTGGGGGCTGATATACAAGTTGTACACGGAGGATTATGCCGGCAGCTTCCCGCTCGGTTGGGGCAGGGACGAGAGCACCCAGTGGCTGGTTTCCATGCGGAAGTATTACAATGATGAGAAAGAGATGCTCCTGTGTCCGACGGCCACGAGACTGGCGCTGGGCACCAACGACACGGGAACCTGGAAAGCCTGGGAACGGACCCTCAGTGGAACCCATTACATCTTCAGCTACGGCAACAACTCCTGGACGGACAACATGTCCGCCAACCGGGGCGACCGTATGTTGGGGCAGTTCTGGAGAACCACGCAGAATATCCCCCGGGCCAATGACGTCCCGGTTCTTGGGGATTCCACCTGGCACGATGCCTGGCCAAGGGACACCGATCAGCCCATACCAACCCTGGAAGGCTTTAGAGTCGGCGATCAAGGCACCAGCGGCGAGATCAACCATTTCTGCATCGATCGTCACAACGGCTGGACCAATCTTGTGTTCGCCGATTGGTCTGTGCGCCATGTGGGACTCAAGGAACTCTGGACGCTCAAGTGGAACCGAACATTCAACGTCAACAACGGTTGGACCAAGGCCGGCAACGTGAATCCGGCCGACTGGCCCCAATGGATGCGCAGATACAGGGACTACTGATCCGCATTTCTCAGTAGGTCCAGGCTCTCGTCGCGAGGGCTTCGAGGACGCATACTTCGTCCGTCGAGGGGCTGCCGGCACGGTTTCAGCCACTGAGTCCGACATCTCCAAGAGACCAGCTATCGAGCGGACAATGGAAGGCGGGGAGAAGGGATGCCCGCTTCGTCGCGGACAAGAAGGGCCCGAATGTGCCGCAGAGCCAAGTGGGCGACGGTCTTCACCGCACTGTCGGCGCTGCTGTGGGAACGCAGGTGCAGAACGCCCAGATTCGATTCGACGGGACTGACTCTGCCCAGAAGCAGCGAGGAAAGATAAACGACAAATGGGTCCGGCTGGGCCATTCGCAAGTGCTTGTGCATCATTTCCACCACAGCCAGAACCGAGCGAGGGGGCGACTGCCATTCTTCGGACCGCGCCAGAGGCAGGAGCCGCCACAGGCCGTGGTAGCAGAAAGCATACTGCTCATGCGGCATATTCGACGGGATGAAGAGCTTGTTGCGGGCCAGAATATAGAAGGGATAGACGCAGGGGGACGACTCAGGGGGGGCTTCGATGCTCAGGAACGCACGGATCCCGCCGTACCACGGCAATCGGTTCAGGCTCTCGACCAGAGCCCAACACAGGGCCGCATCATGTTCGATGGTCCGCCGGACCGCCTGGTACACCTGCTCGCACTCGCTCTCCAGGGCACAGAAGACTTCCAGCGAGACCAGGGCAGACTTGGGACAATCCATCGCCTCGATCAGGCATTTCTTCGAGGGAGACTGGGCAAGCCGGTGAAGGGCTTCCTGGGTGACCGGGGACTGCCAGGGCGCATGCCTGAGGCGTTGAACGGCATGGGTTAATTCGGCCGCGTGCATCATGTTCTCCTTGCCCATCCGCCTGGGGCGGACAACCAGAGCGTTGAACGACCTTCGGGACAACGTGTTCCTCGACGTCGCCTGTCGTCGTCCGATTGTTGCCAGGGTGCTATGTTGCTCCAAAGAACCATTTGCATAACGTAGTGACAATCGGCAGGAAAGTCAATATCATAGGCTCTTCAAGCTGGATACGATCAAAGATCCTGCTAGCCATGGGATACTTATATGGCTACGAACGTAACCATATTGCACAAGGATGGCAAGACGCATCTGGAAAAAGACGTGACCATATGAGTCCATCGCGGCTACTCGAACAGCCATATGGGCAAAGGAGTCTGGCATGAAGGTGGAAAGCCGTCTCAAGGAGGTGTTGGCTGAACATGGATTGGACCATCACGGGGTCATCCAGGAGATCGCTCAGGCGGTCGGAGTCAATCGTCACACGATCGCCAAGCTGTACAACAACCGTTCGCCGGGGGTGACATTCACGTTGCTGGGCCGGTTGTGCAACTGGCTGGTGAAGAACGGCGTGCCCGCGGATAAACTGCCCGGCGCCCTGTTCGGAGCCGGTCGAGCCGCGCTCTGGACCGCGATTACACGACACAAAGGCGACGTGACGATTTACTTGGGCGAGTACCAGTCGACTCGCGACGGCGAAGTCCTCTATCGCTGGATCTCGCGTCGCGACTCCAGCGTGGCCGCGATGGTCGTTCAGCGGTTGTCCACAGGCACAGAAGGCGGATCGCCTCCGCCGACTCTGGGCTTCGAATACATCCCGTTCCGCTATTCCCCGATGGACCACATCGTCGATCCGCAGGTTCTCGCGGAAGACATCCGCAGGACGCAGAAGGTCTTCGAGCAGGTGCAACAGGGGGCCAGCACTCGCACGACGATCATCATTGGCAGCCAGCGTGTGAACTACCTGCAGGAGTTCTTTGTGGCGGATCTGTTTGGATGTCGGCCGTTCGCTGCCCCGTCGGGCAAGCCCTCGGTCCCGTTCTTCAGCGTGTACCGACCGAGCGATCAGAATACGCCGAGCTGTTTCGGCGGGCCGGAGAACCCGTTTCGGACCCGAGACAAGGCCCGCCCGGGACTGCATTACTTCAACGACCGAGGGCAGTGGGAAGCGTGCCCCTGGCACCGCGACCGACAGGACGCCGGCATTGTGATCTCGCTCAGAGACCATCGTCGCGGTTCGATCGTGCTGGCCGTGTTCGGCTTTTCCGGATGGGCCACCGAGGCAATCGGCGGACAGTTGGTTCTCAAGGAAGATCTCTTCTGGCCGCCCCCGGTGAAGCTCAAGACCCGCGAGGCAGGCGTTTTCGTGTGCCAACTGACCCGCGGCGCCCCCGACCCCGCCGGCGAGGATCAGGGACATGTCCAACCGGTAGCCTGCGAAGTGATTCCGTTGGGGGCGCGGATTATCGAAGAGCTGCTGGGGCGGTAGAAATCGAGGGCTGCGTCGCTCGGCAACGCAGCCCGAAAGGAAGCATCCCTGACAAGATTCTCGTGACCACGGCGTCGCGAGGGTATCCCGCTCACGACGGTTCCGTGGATTTCAATAGATGATGGCGGTGGCCTCCTCGATCTTCTTGACGATCTCGCCGGGATCGGACGGATTCGACACATAGCCGTCGAATCCGCTGTGCAGGAGAGCCGCCGCTTCCTGGCTGCCGAGATGATTGGCCAGCGCGACGATCTTGATCGTCGCCAGGTCCTCGCTGCCTCGCATGCTGGAGCAGATCGAGTGCGCGTCGATGCCGTTGTTGAGCAGGTTGATCAGAACCACGTGCGGCGCGAATTTCTGGGCGGCCGCCCCGGCCTCGAATCCGTTGCGGGCCACCAGAACTTCGTAGCCGCCGCGACTTCTGAGGGCTTGCTGAAGACCCATGCCCGACCCTTCGTCGCTGTCGAGGACCAGCACCCGGAGTTTGCCCGCGGCCAACGCTTCGGTCGGCATGTTGTTGGCCTTCATGAAACGGATCAGTTCATTCAACGGGATTCGACGGTCCTTGCTGCCCGGGATACGATAGCCCTTGAGCTGGCCGGAGTCGAACCATTTGGATACTGTGCGCGGCGCGACGTTGCAGATCTTCGCGACGTCGCCCGTCGTCAGCACGTTTCTTCCTTTTGCCATAGTTAGGGTTCCCGTATAAGCCTGTTGCTGCCGTACTGTCTTTCGACCTGAAAGCAGCGGGCATTTAACCGGGGACGGAGAATTCCGTCGCATCGCGCCGACGGAGCAGGCCCGGATGAACAAGCGTCCCATAACACACGTCTGCATCGCGGACAATCGTGCCCCCAAACGCCAAGGGACTGTTTCCCTCGCGGATCATAGGATTTACAATGGGGCAGTCAAGACCGACGTCACAACCAGCATCAGGAGATCGTCATGCGGATACCCTTGTCGCGGCCGGACATTACGGAACGGGAGATTGAAGCGGTGGTCGATGTGTTGCGCACGCCAAACCTCTCCATGGGTCCGATGGTGGGGCAGTTCGAGACCGCATTGGCGGAGTACACCGGGCGCCGCCGCGCCGTAGCGGTCAACAGCGGCACCAGCGGCCTGCTCCTGAGTCTGCTGGCTTTGGGGATCGAGGAAGGCGACGAGGTCGTCACCACGCCGTTCACCTTCATCGCCTCAGCGACGACGATCATGATGACTGGGGCCAAACCGGTGTTTGTCGACATCGATCCGGCCGGCCTGAACCTCGATCCCCGGCGGATCGAAGCCGCGATCACCGAGCGGACGAAAGCCATTGTGCCCGTGGAGGTCTTCGGCAATCCCGCGGGGTTTGACGCCATCTGCGAGGTCGCCCGCCGTCATGGCCTGGCGGTGGTGGAGGATAGTTGCGAGGCGCTGGGTTCAACCCTGCACGGCAGGATGGCCGGGACATTCGGCGACGCGAGCGTGTTCGCCTTCTATCCCAACAAGCAGATCACCACCGGCGAAGGCGGCATGATCGTCACGGACGACGAGCGCTTGGCCGATCTGTGCGTCTCCCTGCGCAACCAGGGCCGCAATCCGAGCGGCGGCTGGCTTGCTCACGAGCGGTTGGGATACAATTTCCGGCTCAGCGACATCAGCTGCGCCCTCGGCGTCGCGCAACTCTCGCGGATCGACGAGATCAAGGCTCGACGCCGCCAAGTGGCGGGATGGTATCAGGAGATGCTGGCCGACGACGGTCGGCTGACCCTGCCTCAGGAGCCGCCAGGCTGCGAGATCAGTTGGTTCGTCTACGTGGTCCGGCTGGCCGAGCGGTACGGGATCGGGCAGCGGGACCGAATCCTCCGGGAATTGGCTCTTCAGGGCATTCAGGTGAACAACTACTTCCCCCCTGTGCATTTGCAGCCGTTCATCGCAGAACGATGGGGGCGCCGCCGGGGCGACTTCCCCATCGCGGAATCCGCCAGTGGCCGCACGATCGCGCTGCCGTTTTACAATCGCCTCACACAGGACGAAGTCGCCATCGTTTGCGGAACCCTCAGGGCACTCCTCGACGCGGGCCCGTGACCCCCTGGCCTGCCCATTCCTGTTTTGGCATATCCCCTTTTTCTTCATATGGTTTGCCTAGGGAATCACGTAGAACGGCCGGAGGGCCGGTCGAGGGGTTTCCAGGGCGCGATCCGGCCTTGGGCACCCCGCCAAGATCCTGCGACGGAAGGGGGACAATCGCCGCATGGGCTGGAGAATGAAATTTGTTTTTCTGCTGATTGTCTACTGTGCCGGCTTTGCGACCGCGGTCTACTGCCTGGCTCCGACGCCCAAGCAGGACGCCGGCAAGTCGCTGGGGTGGGCCGGCATGGCAGGCACAATCAAATCGGAGGAACTGGCCAGGTCGGTGAGCTCCGGGATCCACAAATGCGTGGATCTCGGCCAGGAAGCCGCCGCACAGTTGGCCAAGCGAATCCAGGCACAGATCGGGAAGGCACAGTCAGAACCCGCCAAGCAGCCGGGATAGCTGACCTCGCCGAGGGTGCTGGAGCGATCTCGAAGCAGGGGGCCGACAAACAAAGGGGGAACTGGAATCAGGGGCTGCGGTCGCTTCGCAGCCCTGGGACCTTTGCGGGATTGCCCTGCGAACCTGCGACGATTCACACGTCACTGCCATTCTCTTTCGTTCTTTCGCGATCATTTTGACCACTTCATCGATCTGGGGCATAATGTCCGCGCAACCCGACCGGGCGGTCGCCGCGTTGCTCCATTCCCGATTGCGAGGTGTGCAGATGACGGACCGATACGGCTGCGACGAGAAAGACATCGGATGCTACACGTGCCATCGCACGGACGAGAAGATCGTCGTCGACGGCCGACTCTCGAAATCCTGTTGGCAAAAGGCGCCCAAGTCCCCGCGGTTCGTCGACATGGTGAGCGGGGTCCCGGGGTTCCTCGACACCCGGATGGCGGCCTTGTGGGACGACGAGAGTCTCTACCTCGGTTTCTGGGTCGAAGAGCCCAACGTGCAGGCGAAGTTCACCGAACGGGACTCGCCCGTCTACTTCGAAAACGACATCGAGGTTTTCATCGGTGGGCCGGACTGCTACTACGAGTTCCAGATCAACGCGCGAGGCACCATCTACGAGGTGTTCTATATTTGGCAGGACGCCTACCGCAGGGGCAGTTTCTCCCAAAAGCCCGAATTCGACCTCCAAACCCGCACGGTTGACGTCCTCGGGGGCTTCCAGGATGGCATGCGGTATAAGAAACACCCGCGGGGCCGTCGCTGGGCCTTCATGGACTGGGATTTCCCGGGCCTGCGGGCCGCGGTGCAGGTGGATGGAAGGCTCAACGACGCCGCGACCATCGACCGGGGTTGGACGGTCGAACTGGCCTTCCCCTGGTCCGGCATGGAGCCCCTGGCCCAAGGGCGCGACCTGCCGCCTCGGGACGGCGATGTCTGGCGGATGGATTTCTCCCGATTCGAGGCCCTGCAAGCCAACGGTCGGCTGATCGATCCTTCCGTTGGCTGGTCCTTCAACAAGCACGGCGTCTACGATTCCCACATCCCCGAATGCTTCACCTGCGTGCGTTTCTCGGCAAGGGCGGTCTAGCGAGAGTGCGAGGGAGCTGGATCGGACCGTCGATTCGAATTCGCCCAATTTTGTATTGAACCCCCAGGACGAATCGGGTATAAAGAACCAGTTTGATATCCGACCCGGTGGAAAGTCTGTTGCCATCCGGGCCGGGAAATGGATTGGTGGCCGCTACGGAGCTGTCGGCAATGAAGCGCTATACCGGACAACAGGCGCTGTATGAGGCAATCAGTCGCTCTCGCGCGAAAGCGAAGCAGGGCAGTATCTTAGAGAGACTGCTGCCGGAACACTCCAAACCGGAGAACCCGGCCGCGAAGCCCGTGCCGCCGAGTGGAACGCAGCCGGAATCTCCGGTCGAGCCGCTCCCTCAGGCTGCGACTGCGCCGGAGGCGGTGGAAACGCCGCCGCCGGTGATGGAGCCGACGCAGCAGGTGGAATCGCAGGTGCAACCGTCTCGGAGCATGGGTGCAGAATCTCTGCCGACTCCGGTGGAGTCGGCAGAGCCGGTTGTCAAGCCGCGGCCGATCGAAAGAATCGCGTCTCCGTCGCCGCCGAGCCCGGTGCAGACATGGCTGAAGCCTCGACCGTTTCAGTTCAATGAAGGGCGCATCGAGATTTCGGTGCCGTACTATGTGGGCATCATCGCCGGTTTGGCGGTGCTGCTGGTGCTGCTCGGCGCGTTCCGGCTGGGGCAGTCCGGTTCGGGCAGCCAGGTGAACGAAGAGGCCGCGAAGGTCCAGCCCGCAGGGGACCGATCCGGTGGCTCGACGAATCCGCCGATCGCGTCGGTGCAAGGTTCGGCTGCGACGGACGCCGCCCGGCCGCAACCGAATCCGACGGCGCCTGCGGGTGGTCGCCAGGAGGTCGCGGCGACCGGTGCGCAGGGCGATCATTGGATTGTCCTGGCTCAGTACAACAGTCGCAGAGACCTGGAGAAAGTGCAGGAGTATTTCGCGCAGCAGGGCATCGAGTTGGGCATCATGCCTCTGGACAGCGAGTCGCGTAAGGCGTTCGCTGAGGCTGGCTTCAACGCCAACGCGTTGCCGACCGGCGCAAACTTTTTGCTGGTGACGAAAAATTTGTACGGCAACCCGAAGCTGGCGGGTTCGGACGGTTATGCCGTGAAACAGAAGATCGCGGAAGTGGGAGCCAAATACAGGGCCCCCTCGGGCTTTGAGCGTTTTGCGCCGAACTACTTCAGTGACGCTTATGGAATGAAGATCAGGTAACAGGAGAAACAAGAAATGTCGATAGATCCTTCTTTGAAACTGAAGAACGCGCTGGTTCGGCATCGCAACGTGTTGACGCGCGCCGAGCGTCTCGATGTCCTCAAGGACGAAGAACGCTGGAACGAGGGCGATCCGGTGATGGGCCTGCCGAAGGTCGGGCACCGCAAGAGCACGGCCGGCAAGAAGGCCAAAGCCGAGGAAGCCGCCGAGGGAGCCGCTCCCGGAGCCGCCCCGGCTGCCGCTGCCCCGGCCGCTCCGGCCAAAGGCGGAGCCAAGGCCGGAAAGTAAGCCTCGCACGGTTTCTCTTGCAGCATTTTCTGCGGAAGAGTCGGCGCGCATCCAGATTTGTGCAACAAGACATGCCGAACTCTCGTTCGGCATGTTTCGTTTGGAGAGAAACGACGGCTGGGATTGGGACTCGTGCTGCTTTGTCAGCCTTCCTTGTAGTGGTTGCTCTCTGGGTGCTGCAGTGGGGTGATCCAAGCCGGACATACGACCTGAAGTCCTCCACCAAGGCCATCGGCGTTACGGCGGTCGGCCTGCTTCTGATAGACCCGCACGTAGTCGATCTCGAAGCGGGCGGGGAATTCCGTGGCGGAGGGGTCGCCGCCGTTGGTGCCGCCGATGGCGAGGTTCAGCAGGATGTAGTGAGGCTCGTGGAAGGGGTTGGCCTTGTCCGGCGTCCTGTTGATCGTCTTGTTCAGCTCGATCGTGTTGAGGAGTTCGTCATCCACGTAGAGCTTGATGCTATCCTTGTCCCAGTCCATCCTCCAGATGTGGAACCTCGACGACCAGTCAGCGTCGAAGTCGGTGATCGGCTTCTTGAGATCGTCCCAGACTGCGCTCCATCGTCGCTCGCCGGCCCAGCAGGCGTTGGCCAGGAGCATGCCGCGATAGTACTCCATGATGTCGATCTCACCGCAGCCGGGCCAGTGGCGAGCCGAGCCCAATGTCCAGAAGGCCGGCCACAGGCCGGGACGTGTGTCGATCCGTCCCCGCATCTCGAATCGGCCGAACGTCCAACTGTGCCTGCCGATCGTCTTGACGCAGCTCGACGTGTACTCGATGAACTGCCGATTGCGCCGCCAGCTGTTGCTGTTGGGCTCGTAGCCGGGATTGGGCTTGCGTTCCCGCCGGGCTTCGATGACAAGCAGGCCGTCCTTGCAGACCGCGTTGTCCGGCTGGTACCACTGGAGTTCTTCGTTCCGCTCGAAGCCGTTCTCGTAGACCCAGTTGTTCGGGTCGGGCCGGCCGTCCTTGTTGAACTCGTCCGCCCAGACCAGCTGATAACCAGTCCTCTCGGCCTGTGCATTACAGAGTCCGACAAGAACCAGCCACATCGCGACGATACTGCATCTTTGGGCCATATCGCTCCTCGCAAACAAATTGGGTCACTCGATTATCACGCGGCACATGCTACTCCATCGGCCTGCCCTTGTCAGCCATTTGTTGGTTGAAACGCGAGCGGCTCGCGGTACGATGGTGCCGTCGTGCGAAGGACGAAGACCGGACAACCGACAGGCAGGGGCGTATGGCGAATTGGGACGATGCCCGCAAACAGGCGTTGCGGGCCGAATATGTCGGGCGGATCAACCGCGTGATGGATTACATCGAGAGGAACCTCGACGGCGACCTGTCGCTGGCCGCCCTGGCCCGCGTGGCGAATTTCTCGGAATTTCATTTCCACCGGGTCTTCAAGGGCGCAGTGGGCGAGACGCTCAACCAGTTCATCCAGCGGCGCCGGGTGGAGAAGGCCGCGGGATTCCTCGCCGGCAACCCGGCCAAGTCCGTAACGGAGATCACCCTGGATTGCGGATTCTCCGGCTCGGCGGCGTTCGCCCGGGCGTTCAAAGACGCTTTCGGCATCAGCGCCAGCCAGTACCGCAGGGCCGGCGGGGCGGTTCAGAGCAAGATCGGCAAAACGAATAGCAGCCCAGGCAAACCGAAAGGCAAGCCGCGGAAAGACTTCGGGCCGTTTTCCTATACGATGGACCTCACAAACGGCAATCAAATATGGAGGTATGCCATGAGTGACAAACGTGAGGTCAAAATCGAAGTGAAGGAGTTGCCCGAGATGCCCATCGTGTACGTGCGGCACATCGGGGCGTACCAAGGCGATCCGGCCCTGTTCGGACGGCTGTTCGGCAAGTTGTGCGGATGGGCCGGGCCGCGGGGACTGATCCGTCCGCCGGAGACGAAATTGCTTTGCGTCTATTATGACGACCCGGCTGTAACGCAAGACCAGAAGCTCCGGGTGGACGTCGCGATGACGGTACCGAAGGAGACGCGGGTCGACGGGGAGATGGGCAAGAACCTCATCCCCGCCGGCAAGTACGCGGTGGGGCGGTTCGAGCTGTCATCGCAGGAATTCGAGGAAGCCTGGACCGGCGTCATGGGCGGATGGCTGCCCCAGAGCGGCTACCAATGCGACGACCGGCCGTGCATCGAGATCTATCAGAACGACCCGAAGCAGCACCCCGAAGGCCGGTGCGTCGTCGACATCTGCGTGCCCGTCAAACCGCTGTAACGGGCGATTGTCGGCCTCGGACAAATCCAGCATCCGGCCTGCGGAGGGAACAACTCTCTCTCTGCAGGCCGGGCTCTATTACGGCGTTCAGGACGGTTGGTTGGTCGGTTCCACCTGCGAGTCGGGCTGGTTGTGTTCGGCGGGGGCTTCCTGGATGTCCGTCGCGCCGGCCTGGGGGGCATCCGACGTCGTGGTCGCAACGGCGTCCGTCGCGCCGGGGGAGGCCGTCTCGGATGTGGGGGCGCCGTAAGGGTCGTAGTGACCCGTGTTGTAGTCGGTCGTTGT
Organism: Sedimentisphaerales bacterium; assembly: GCA_035476995.1. Classification (GTDB taxonomy): domain Bacteria; phylum Planctomycetota; class Phycisphaerae; order Sedimentisphaerales; family Anaerobacaceae; genus PLanc-01. Next base: position 18,517 of record DATIKY010000025.1, read on the forward strand.
GCTCGGTTCCTGGTAGCCGTAGTCATTCACGCCCGCGGCGTCTTTGACCTCCGAAGCGACGTCGCTGGTGGCCTGGTTTACGTCGCGTGCGACCTCGTTGGCGCTGTCCTGAAACTCCCGCATGCCCTTCTTGAACTCGTTGATGCTCTTGCCCAGTCCGCGGGCCACCTCGGGCAGACGCCGCCCGAAGATGAGCAGGCCGAGGATCAGGATGACAAGCCATTCGCTGCCGCCCGGCATTGAGATGAACGCCATATTCTGCAAAAGCCCAGTCATTGAGAGACTCCATCCAAAGCTTATGGTTCCGCCGCCGCGACGAAATGTCAACGGCTCCTTACGCGCCCCGGTCGGCAGGATTGTCTGGCCGGCCGGAGATCGAAGTCCAACCATTATATCCGATCGAAGTTGCAAGGGCAAAGGCCGCATTTTTCCCTTGTCAACCGCGGTCGGGCCGGTACCATGTACCATCCGTACCTCAGTCTATCACAGATTACTCGGTTGGAAACGGTGAGCCCATCATGAAGAAGAAGCTGGTTGCGGATCGAACGAGTCTGATCGATGCGAGCGGAATACGCAAGGTGTTCGCCCTGGCGGGCGATCTGAAGGACCCGGTCAACTTCTCGATCGGCCAGCCGGATTTCGATGTGCCCGAGCCGCTCAAACGCGAGGCGATCAAGGCCATCGAGGCCGGATTCAACCGTTATTCGCAAACCGCCGGCGAGAAAGACCTCATGGACCGGGTAGCCGCCCAGATGAAGGCGGAATTCGGCTGGCAGACCCCTTCGGTCCTGGTCGCCAGCGGCGTCAGCGGCGGCCTGCTCCTGGCGTTCATGGCCCTGATCAACCCGGGCGACGAGGTCATCATCCCCGATCCATACTTCGTGATCTACAAACATGTGGTCAATCTGCTGGGCGGCAAGTGCGTCTTCGTGGACAGCTATCCCGATTTCCGGCTCCCGGTCGACAGAATCGCGGACGCCATCACCGACAGGACCAAGCTGATTATCCTGAACTCGCCCGCCAATCCGACGGGGATCGTCTACTCGGCAGGCGAGGTCGAGGCCCTGGCCAAGGTCGCGGCCCAGAAGGACGTCCTCGTTCTCACCGACGAGATTTACGAGCAGTTCAGCTACGACGGTCCGGCCACGAGCATCGCGAAATACCATGAAAACGTGCTCGTCATGCGAGGATTCAGCAAGAGCTACGCGATGACCGGCTGGAGGCTGGCCTACGTCGCAGCCCCGGCGTCGCTTCGGCCGCTCATCGAAGAAATGCTCAAGATTCAACAGTACACGTTCGTCTGCGCCCCAACGCCGTTCCAGAAGGCGGCGGTGGCGGCCATGGACTACAACGTGCGGGATCTCGTCAAGGACTACATCCGCAAGCGGGACCTGCTGTACACGGGCCTCAAGAACAGATTTGAATTGGCTAGGCCGCAGGGTGCATTCTACGCATTCGTCAAGGCCCCGAACGGCTCCGGGAGCGAATTCGTCAAGCAGGCGATCCAGAACAATCTCCTGGTCATCCCCGGCAACGTCTTCAGCGAGAAGGATACGCACTTCCGGATCAGCTTCGCGACGACCGACGAAAAGATCCGCCAGGGCATTGACATTCTCCGCCGGCTGGGGTAATCCAAGCCTCGGAAGGGAGGCGGAGGGGAGAATTTTTGATTCCCGTCTGACTTCTCCCTGGTTGCCAGCGACGACGAAGGTCGGTAGAATTCCATTTATGAGAAAGGGATTTCACCAGACCTGGATACTGACGTTGTGCGCGGTGGCGTGGCTTCCGACATGTCCGACCTGGGCGAGTGAACCCAACTCGCCTGTCAGGACTATGCGGAACCTCAAAGCGGCGATCATCCCCTGCCAAGGCACCATCGATCCCGCTTTGTTCTACTCCATCAAACGGCGCACGGAAATCGCGTTGGCGGAGGGGGCCGGGTACCTGATCTACCAGATCGGCACCTACGGCGGCAGGGTCGATGCCGCCGACGACATCGCCAAGTATCTGATCCAGGACGTCGCCTCTCGCGGGCACACGGTCGCGTACGTCGCCACGGAGGCGATCTCCGCGGGAGCCCTGGTCAGCGTCTCCTGCAAAGACGTCATCATGCAGGAAAACACCACGATCGGCGACGCGGCCCCCATCACCATGGGCGAGAAGCTCGAAGGGGTCGAGCGGGAGAAGGCCGAGAGTTTTATTCGCGCGATCTTCCAGCGGGCTGCGGAGGCCAATGGATACCCCGAACTGTTGCTCAAGGCCATGGTGACCGTCCGGATCGAAGTCTACCGAGTGCGAAATCTCCAGACGGGTCAATACGAGTTCTTCGAACGGGACGACCTGCCCACCGACGCCAATGAATATGACGTCAAAGGCATCGAGAAGATCAACGGCGACGACGAGTTGCTGACGCTGACCGCTTCGCAGGCCCACGAATATGGCCTCGCAAGGACGGTCGTGCGGGATGTGAACGAGGCGATGGCCTTCCTGGCCGATCGCGACGGCGTGCGGTTTATCGGTCCGCCGATCGTGCTGGAGCCCAATTGGTCGGAGCACCTGGTCAGTTGGCTCAATTCCCCTGCGGTCATGGGCATTCTGGTGATGCTGGCGCTGCTGGGCGTATACATGGAGTTCAGCGCTCCGGGTTTCGGCCTGCCCGGCATCGTGGCCATCGTCTGTTTCGCGTTGATACTGGGCAGCAAGTATCTGATCGGCATGGCCAACTGGGTCGAGATCGCGATCCTGCTCCTGGGCATCGCGCTGCTGTTGGTCGAGTTGCTCGTCCTGCCCGGCTTCGGCGTCGCGGGCATTCTCGGAATCGCTTTGATCCTCGCGGGGCTCTTCGGCATGCTGATCCGGAACGCCCCGAATGAACTCCCCTGGCCGCACACACCGGCGGATTGGAGCGCGCTGTCCTCCGGCGTACTCTCGTTGACGCTCGGTTTCTTCGGATTCCTCGTGTTGGCGTATATTCTCTCTTGCTATCTGCCTCGATTCAGCTTCATGAGCGGGTTGATTCTCGCTCCCAGCATCCCTGGCAAGGGGGGCGGATGGCAGATCAGCATGACCGCCCCTCCGGAGAACGCCGCCAGCCAACCGCACGTAAAGAACGCAGGAACGACCGTCACGAGCTTGCGGCCGGCAGGGAAGGTTCGCTTCGGCGAAGCGATCGTGGATGTAGTCGCCGACGGAGAGTTCCTTGACAAGGACACGAAGGTCACGATAATCGCCATCCAAGGCGGCCGGGTCGTCGTTCGACGCGCCGAGCCCGAAGGCCCGGCGTGAAAACCGTTTGGCGGTGTTTTGTGGAAGGAAAGTAGCACCCATGGATTGGTGGCTTCTATTTGGGGTCTTCCTTTACGCCGTCTGTGCGGCGTTGCTGGTGGCGGAGGTGTTCATTCCGAGCTTCGGGCTCCTGAGCCTCTGCTCGGCGGCCTGCCTGGTCGGCGGCGTGACGATCTTCTTCCGTCACAGCCCTCTGGCCGGTTTAATCGGAGTCGTTGTGGCTGTCGCGATGGTTCCGTCCCTGCTGGTGATGGCGTACAGGATATTGCCGAAAACGCGATTCGGAAAACGAGTGATCCTGAGTCCGCCCCAGAAGGCCACGGGCACTGCGATTGCCGACACGCTGGAATTGCAGCAGTTGATCGGACGCGCCGGCCGGGTGCTGACGACGATGCGGCCGGTAGGAATGTGCGAATTCGACGGGCGAAGGATTGAATGTGTCGCCGAAAGAGGGTATGTACTGAAGGACAACAAGGTCAAGGTCATTCGCGTCGAGGGGACTCAAGTGACCGTGCGGGTCATGGATGAGGCTTAGAGAAAGGAAGACAGATGTTGTGGACAACAGGTGTATTGATGCAGACGGCCGACCCGATCACGACCGGGATTCTCGTTGTCGTCGGCATCATCGTACTCGTCGCCGGCCTGGTCATGCTGAAATTCGCGAGACTGTGGTTGCAGGCGTACTTTTCCCGAGCCGACGTGCGTCTCTCCGACTTGATCGGCATGTGGCTGCGGCGGGTCGACTCCCGCACGATCGTGCTGAGCAAGATCACCGCGGTGCAGGCGGGTCTGGAATTGACCACGAAGGACCTGGAAAGCCATTACCTGGCGGGGGGCCGGGTGCCCAACGTCGTGCGGGCGCTCATCGCGGCCGATCGCGCCAATATTGAACTGAGTCTCAAGACCGCCACGGCCATCGATCTAGCCGGCCGGGATATCCTCGACGCGATTCAGACCAGCGTCAATCCGAAGGTGATCGACTGCCCCGACCCCAAGAAGGGCAAGGAGACCATCGACGCCGTGGCCCAGGACGGCATTCAGCTCCGGGCCAAGGCCCGCGTCACGGTTCGTACCAACATCCAGAGGCTCGTCGGCGGTGCCACCGAGGAGACGATCATCGCCCGCGTCGGCGAAGGCATCGTGACAACCATCGGCAGCGCGATTACCTATAAGAACGTGCTGGAAAACCCGGACCGGATTTCCAAGGCGGTGCTGGAAAAGGGCCTGGACGCCGGCACTGCATTCGAGATTCTCTCGATCGACATTGCCGATGTGGACGTCGGCGACAACGTCGGTGCCCAACTCCAGGTGGCCCAGGCGGAGGCCGACATGCGGCGTGCCAAGGCCGAGGCCGAAAAAAGACGTGCGATGGCCGTCGCACGCGAGCAGGAAATGCGTGCCCTGGTCGTCGAGAACGACGCCAAAGTCCCGCTGGCCATTTCCGAGGCCTTCCGCGCCGGCAATCTCGGCATCATGGATTACTACAGAATGCGAAATATCGGCGCCGACACGCAAATGCGGGAATCGATCTCGAAACCCAAGAAACCCGACCCGTCGTGACGGCCGGACACACGGAGACGAATGAGTGCTGATTGAACTGCCGAGACAACTCGACCTTCTCGCCCAGAGACCCGCAATCGACGGGGACTTGCTTGTCCTCATCGTCATGGCGATTCTCTGGCTGGTGGGCGGGCTGGCCAAGGTGGTGACGGCCAAGAAGGGGCCTGCCCAGCAGGCGCGCCGGCAGCAAGAGGGGCTCTCATCGAAGGCCCCCGCCCAACGCGAGACCTGGCAGCAGCGTCTGGCCCGCAAGGTCCGCGAGATTCAGGAGGCCGCTCAGACCGAACGCAGGACGCCCGAGCAACAGACTCACGCTCGCGACGCAGCGACTCACCCCGCCGGGACAATTGCCATCCGCGAGAATCCCAAAGGCGAGTCGGTCATGGCCTACAAGCGTCCCGCGCCGCAGCCCATACGCAAGGCGGTCCGCCAGCGGGAGGCGCAAGAAGTCGGCGCGGCCGCACGCCCGGAGATCTCGCCTGAACCTCCGCGGCCGCTCGAGCCGCTGGCCGTATCGTCCGAGCCGCACACGTCCCGTTTTTCGGATGCCTCGTCTCTCGCCGATCACAGTCTGAGCGACCCGGACGCCCTGAAGAACGCCATTCTCCACTACGAAATCCTCGGCAAACCTCTGGCTCTGCGCGACTCAACCGACGAGGCGTCCCGGTTCTGATCGCCCGTGCGACGGATGCCGCCGTTGTGGCCGAATCCCCTGAGGCACCGCTCTCCCCTGCTACGTCCCATAAGATGTGTTATGTTTCATTCAGCCGGGTCGGCGGGGTTGGCCGTGATTCGGCGTTTGACCGCTCTCGGCGGAGTTGGCTACTGGCTGGGCGCGGCCGCGTTGGCGGCGGTCTGGCAGAGGTTTTCCCACATCAGGCCGATCGTGTCCGACAGACCGAGATTTTGAAGAACGATCGAGATGTTCGTCGCAGGATCCACGTTCGGACTCTGGCCCTTGTCGATGTCTCGCTGCAAATTGATGATGGAGGATGCGAACTTGATGCGATTGCAGTACAACAGCGCCGTCCTGTAATAGAGATCCAGGGTCTTGGGATCGTACTTTGTGGGCGGCATGATCAGATCCATCGCCTCCTGCGTGCTGCCGGACTCGAACAGCGACACCGCAAGTTTGGTCGCGGCCCGCGAGAACGTCGGATTGATCTGCAAGGCGGTCCTGAAACAATCTACAGCCTGGCTGTACTGCGAGACGTTCATGTGCAGGATGCCCAGTCTGTAATGCAGATCGGGGTTGTTTGGAAACCGCGAGGACTGGCGCTCATGGGCGGCCAGGACCGCTTGTTCGAGGGTCCGGCCGTCGGACAGAGCCGGAAGCAGATTCGCCTCCAGGGCGGCTTTGAGGATCAGTTTGGCGGTCTCCGCAAACAGGAACGAACTGTTGGGTTGGATCGCGGAGGCCAGCGACAGCGTGTTGAGGGCCTCGTCCGGGTGTCCTGCGAACTTCTGGGCGGCCGCCAGGCCTGTGTAGGCCTCCACGATCTCATCGTTGATCTCAATCGCCTTGTTGAATTGCTGGGCGGCAAGCTGGTCGGCATGCATTCTCAGGTAACTTGTGCCCAATTTGATGGTCACTTCGAGGAAGTCCGGACAGATCCGCAGCGCCTGCTGGTACAAGGCGATCGCGTCGCTGGCTCCGCCCATCATTGCGACAATGTCGGCCTGCTTGGCGATCAGATCGGCACGGTCCGGCTCCTCGGTCAGCAGAATGTCGACCCGGTCGAGCGCCTCCTGGAACTGTCCATCGCAGATGCACTGCTCGATCTCGTCGTCCCGCCCTACGAAGTTGTCGGGATGGATCAAGATCGCGGTGTTGAAGGTCTCGACGGCCCGCTCATATTGGCCAGTGGCGATGTAGAGATGCCCCAACGTGACGAGCGTGGAGATGTCATCGGGAAAGAACTCCTTCAGCGGTTCGTACTGGGCGATCGCGTCGGCAAGCCGGCCTTCCTTGAAGTAGATCGCGCCGAGCCGCTGTGCGGGCAGTTGCAGTTGTCCGTTGAACTTGATGCAGTCCTGATAGAATTCGACCGCCTGGGCCTGATGGCCGAGGCGCTCGAAACAGTGGCCCAGGACGTACAACGCCAACGTGTTGCTGGGCTGACGGACGTAGATCGAGTTCAACTCCTGGATCGCCTCCAGGAGGCTGTTGTCCTGCAACAGCAGCGCCGCCGCGGCCATCCGCCCCGAGCAACAGGACGGACTGCCGAACAGGTACAGCCGCACTTGCTCTTTCGCCTCGCTGAATTTGCCATACCCCATCAGGTCGAGAACCTGATCCAGTTGCGGGTTCTCAGGCCCGTCCGCATCCGCCTGAGCCTGCCTTCGCTCATTGAGCCAGTGCCAGATCAGCTCCGGGGCATTGACAGTGATCGCCCTGCCAAGGATCTCCAACAAACCACCCATCCCTCACTCCTAATATCTCAGTTATGATGCCGGAAACAAGGATCTGCTGACGTATCGTCCAATTCAGGAGGGATGTTAACGTGCCTCAAAACGCATTCCCGACCGGGGAGGACGCGGCAGCCGGATCATCTGGCGGTTATGCGTGCTGTAAGGTCTGTTCGGGGCTGAAGTTGTGTATTATAGGACCTTGTCCGGCAGGGGGCGTTTAGGATGGTAATCCCCTGCCGGCTGGGCGACGATCACGGGACGATAACCTCAGGTGCCGTCGGAGGAGTCGATGTCGTCGGCCTGGGCGTGTTTCTCCACCTCGCTGAGGTATGCGACGGTCCGCTGAAGGCGGTCGGTGAGATGTTTGAGCTTGAGCATGGTGCGGATGCGGGTGAGCAGTTCGAGGCGATTGATCGGCTTGCTGACGAAATCGTCGGTGCCGGAATCAATGCCCCGCTCGATGTCGCCGAACTCGTTCAGGGCGGTCACCATGATCACCGGGATGTCGCTGGTCTGAGGATTGCTCTTGAGCCTGCGGCAGACCTCGAACCCGCTCATCTTGGGCATCATGACGTCCAGCAGGATCAGGTCGGGCTTGCTGGCGGCGACCATGTCCAGGGCCTCAATCCCGTCGTGTGCAGCCTTCGTCTGGCACTCGACGTCCTCCAGGTAGGCCTGGATCAGTTCGAGATTCTGCTGGTTGTCGTCCACCACGAGCACCGTGGGCAGTGTTTCCTGTTTTTTGCTGTCTTGAGCCATGCGGAACGCCCGTCCAAAAAAACCGGCCGGCCGCCGGGTAAACCCTTGTATGACGGCCGCCTCGGGTAGATAATGCTCCCGTACGGATACCGGTGATCGATTGTATACAAGGAGTGGGCTGTTGACAAGCATCATCGAAAAACGCCTGTCGTTGCATCAACGCCTCGCGGAACAGGAAGAAGAGAACCATGCGCTCAGGTCGCAGAACACGCAGCTCCAGGCCCTGGCCACGCTGGGCTCGGCCACTTGCATGATCGCCCACGAAATCAACAACCTGCTGACTCCACTGACGACCTATGCCGCCCTGGCGGTGCAGAACCCCGACGACGCTGCGTTGGCCAGGAAGGTGCTCGACAAGACCGTCCGCAATTGCAAGCGGGCTTCTCGCATCATGCAGAGCATGCTCGCGATGGCCAACGGCCAGGATCATCAACAGGAATCGGCGCTCGTCCGGACGATGGTCGACGAAGTGTTCACCTGCCTGTGCCGGGATTTCGCCAAGGACGGAATCCGCGTCCAGACGAGCATTCCGGAAGATCTCCGGGTGGACTGTGTGCCCGTTCAGATCGAGCAGGTGCTGATGAACCTGATTCTCAACGCCCGCGATGCCATGCTGCCGGGAGGTGGAACGCTCAAGGTGGCGGCCGCCGTGAACGACGACCACGTCGAAATCCAGGTCAGCGACACCGGACGGGGCATCCTGCCGGAGCATCAGGCTCACATCTTCCGACCCTTTTTCACGACCAAGACGGAGACGGACCGCCCCGCCGGTTCCAGCTCGGGTTCGGGCGTGGGCCTGGCCTTCTGCCGGCGGATCGTAGACGCCCATCGCGGCCGGATCGATGTCGCGTCGCACCCTGGAAAGGGAAGCGCCTTCACGATCCGCCTGCCTCGGAAGACGCTGCACGACCGGCCATGATCGCGCAAATCTACCAAAATCTCGGACCGATCCTGGTGATGCTCCTGCTTCTGTTCTGCTCGGCGTTCTTTTCCGGGTCCGAAACCGCCCTGTTCAACCTGACGAAGCGCCAGATCAAGCAGCTTGGCGCGTCCTCGCACCGAGTGCAGAAACTCACCGCCCGTCTTCTCCAAAGACCCGGACACCTCCTGAACTGCCTTCTGCTGGGCAACATCACAGTGAACGTCCTGTATTTTGCGACATCCAGCGTGTTGGTCCTGCGAGTCGGCAGGATTTGGGGACTGGGGGCCGCCAGCGGCGTCGCAGTCGTCACCTTCGTGGCGCTGGTCCTGTTCGGGGAGATCGTGCCCAAGTCGGTGACCTATGCGGATTCCCGTCCGCTGGCGATTGCGGTCACCGTCCCGGTCTTTCTGGTCATACAGGTGCTGGGTCCCATCGCGATGGTGTTTCGCGCGGTTCTTCTGGAGCCGATCCAAAGACTGCTTTTCGGCGGGGCGCGCGTCCCCGACGCGACCACCCTGGCTGAGTTTCGCTCGCTGGTCAACCTCAGCCGCCAGCGGGGTCTGATCAGCGTCAACGAAACCAAGCTCATGGGCGAGGTGGTCGAGCTGGGCCTGCTCAAAGTCCGCCATGTGATGCAGCCGCGGGTGGATATGGCCGCGTGCGACGTGGTGGAGCGGCCGGCGGCTGTTCGCGAACGCATGCAGAAGCGTCGTCTGACCAAGATGCCGGTCTACGTGAAGAACATGGATAACATCGTGGGCATGGTCCATCTGCGACAGTTGCTCCTGAGGCCCGATTCGTCGCTGGATAAGCTCGTGCAGCCCATCCAGTTCGTTCCCGAACAGAAGACGGTGGAGTCCCTGCTGGAGTTCTTCCGCAAGAGCGGGACGGACATGGCTGTGGCTGTGGACGAGTACGGCGGGATCGCGGGGTCCGTCCGCCTGGAGGACATCGCCGAAGAGCTGTTCGGCAGGATGGAGCAGGCTTCAGGTGCTGAGCCGATCAAGCAGCTGGGCCCGTTCCAGTACCGTCTCACGGGCGACCTGGCCATCCACGACTGGGCGGACGTGCTCGGCGTCGATCTGGAAGAGACCCGTCTCTCCACGATCGGAGGACTCGTGACCACCCTGCTCGGCAAGATCCCCCGCAAAGGGGACGTCGCCCACATGGGGAATCTGAAGTTTACGGTCGACCGCGTGAGTCGGCACCGGATCGAGACCGTGATCCTGACTTTCGAACCGATTCGTGCGAATGGATAGTGCGATGCTCTTCGCTTTGACGCTGACGTTGGTCACCATCGTTCTCTCGGCCGCCTTCTCCGGCCTGGAGACGGGGATCTACCGCCTCAGCCGCCTGCGTCTGCGTCTGGGCGAGGAAAGAGGCGATCTCAGATATGTCCTCCTGAGCAGAGCCATGCGGGACAGCTCCGCCCTGCTCCTGACGCTGCTGGTCGCCAACAACCTCGTGAACTACCTGGCCACCAGCAGCGTTACGTACCTGTTCCTGACGGTCGCGCCGGACCACGCGGCTGAACTGCTGGCCACGTCGCTGACCGTGCCGCTGTTGTTCATCTTCGGAGAGTCCTTGCCCAAGAACCTCTTTCTGTGCCGCGCGGATGTGTTGACGCCGCACCTGGGGCCTTTTCTCTACGTCGTTCATAAGATCCTGACGTGGTCGGGGGTGGTGCCGCTGTTGAGAGCGATTTCGTGGCTTCTGGCCCGCATGGTCGGTGCGCCGGTTCCCCCGAAACGCGTCATAGTGTCCAGTCAGATTCACCACGTTCGGACCATCCTGCGAGACACCCAGGAAGAGGGACTGCTCAGTCACCTGCAAACCGAGATGCTCGATCGGGTGGTGAACATCCCGAGCCTGCGGCTCAGCGCCGTGATGATTCCCATGGCGCGGGTGCAGGCGGTGCCCGTGCAGGCGGATCGGGCCACTCTTCTCGAAGTACTCCGAAAACACTCGTTTACGCGGTTGCTGGTCTGGCGGGATCAGCCTTCGAACATCGTGGGCTTTCTGAACATCTATGATGTCCTGGCCGGCTCGGACGGGTCCCAAAGCGTGCAGGAGTGTCTTCAGCCGCTTCGAAATCTCGACGCCGAGACTCTCGTGACCGACGCGATCGAGGTGCTCCGCAGGGAGCAGGTGAAGATGATCCTCGTGACCCGTCGCCGCGGCCTGAAAGACGTGCCGGCTGGAATCGTGACGATGAAGGACCTGGTTGAGGAGCTCATGGGTGAACTCGCCGAATGGTAAACGCCGGGCCGTCGCTGCGAAGAATCAGCCGACGGTTCCCGATGGAACGTGGAGGATCGCGCAACCCCTGGCTCTGGCGGTTATGCTCATCTTGTCTGCTGCGATTCTGGCCAACAGCATGACCAAGGAACTCGGACGAGACGAGCAGATGTACTGCACAGCCGGCGTTCTGCTCAGCCAAGGCCAATCGATTTACCGGGACTTCTCGTATCCGTCGCAGTTGCCCTATCATCCGCTTCTCCTGGCGATCCTGTACAGAGGCCTGGGCACGACCCACTATCTGCTCGTGGGCAGACTCGTCTCGGTGGCCAGCAACATCCTCGTGCTGATCCTGATCGTTCTGATCTTTCGCTCGGTCTTCCGCGACCGCAGAGGCGAAGGGCTGCTGCTCGGCCTGGCGGCGGCCGTCCTGTACCTGTTCAACCCGTTCGTGGATTACGCCGCCGGCTATGCGTGGAATCACGACGTGGTGACCCTCTGCGTCGTCGGGGCCCTGTGGCTGTTGCTGACCACCGATTTCCAGGCTCCATCGCGTTACTGGCGAACCGCATTCCTGGGAATACTCCTGACGGTGGCCACCTGCATGCGTGTGACGACGGCGCTCGTGGAGTTGACGTTCCTGGCGGCGCTGTTCTGGATGGCGGGAGGCGCCCTCTCCAACCGGGTTCGGACCGCCCTGCCGTTCTTGGCGGGGGCGACAGTTGCTGCGATCTGGCCGCTCTGGGTGATCGCCCGGTCGCCACAGGCGTTCTGGCTCAACTTGGTGCGGATTCCCACGCTGTACGGCCGCTGGCTGCACGAAATCGGGATGACGTTCGACAAAACAGCTCTGACGATCCACGCGGTCCTGACGCCGGGCTACCTGATTCTGCTTGTCCTCGTCTGTGGACTGGCCTGGGTGGGATGCCACTATCGCCTGCATCTGGCCCCACAGGAAAGACAGAGAGCGATCGTAGCGGCTCTGCTGCCCGTGCTGTTCCTCGTGATCGCGTACATCCCGCCCACGATGTGGCTCCAGTATCTGGCAATCCCTGTTCCGTTCATCGTGATTGCCTTGGCGTATCCGCTGCTCGCGCTGGCGCGAAGCAGATCCACAGGACGCACAGCACACGTCGGCCCCCTCGCTCTGTCGGGAGCGGCCCTTCTGTGCGTCCTGGCGAATCCGGTGGTTTTGTCTCGGGTGGTCTTCGTGCTCGTTCCGGAGAAGTGGGAACCGATCCGAGTCCATAGACTATCGCAGGAGTTGACCCGCCAGGCGGAAGAGCCAAAGCTTGTGCTGACGTTGGGCCCCCTGTACGCGGTGGAGGCAGGTTGCGACGTTTATCCGGAGCTGTCGAGCGGTTCGATCGTGTATCGAATCGCCGACCGCATGACGCCCCACGAGCGCCGCATCACAAGAACAGTTGGCCCTGCGACGCTTGCCGAAATGGTGAAAGATCGCCCCCCGGCCGCCGTCATCGTGGGCATCGAACTCCAGCGATTCGCGGAGTTGGAGAAGCCCCTGCGACAGGCCGTACCGCCGGATTGGCCCAGGCAGGATGCCGATTCTCTGGAGGTGTACGTGCGTCCGTGAAACGCCAGCTCACCGTTCCGAGTCCGCCCCGCTGCGGTACTCGTCGATGATCGCCTTGGCCACGCCGTTGATCGCGTCCCGAGTCAGGCCCTTGGGACCGTTGGAGAGGATGGAGAACAGGTAGGGACCGCGGTCGGTCAGACACACGCCGGAGAAGGCCCGCACGCCGCTGATGTAGCCGGTCTTGCCATGAATCTTCCCGCGATACCTCGGTTCGTTGAAATAGCGGTCGATGGTGCCCTCCTCACCGCCTACCGCCAGGGACACTTTGAACAGTTCCCAGTTGCCGCCACGATATTGGTCGAGCAACACTCGCGAGATCAGATGGGTGGTCAGACGGTTCTCTCGGCTCAGCCCACAGCCGTCGTCGATGCTGAACTCCTTCGCAGGAATCCCCAGGCTCGTCAGGTAGCGAGCGATCCTCTCCCGCCCGCCGGCCCAACTGCCGTTCCTGCCATCCGGATTTCCGTACGCGGCGATTGTCTTGAGCAGGGCCTCGGCCGCGAGGTTCAGACTGTCCGTGTTGGCCCGGTTGACCACATCGGTCAAAGGCGTGACGAGTTCGACCAGGGGCGTGAATCCTTCGCTCTCGCGGAAGGCCCGCTCAATCAGCTTTCCCCGTGCGGCGATTCCCGATCGGGCCAGATGCTCGGCCAGCAGGAAGCCGAAGAAGCCGGCGGGCTTCTCGATGGCCACCTTGACCGGTCCTTCCTTGCTCCTGACCTCGCCGAACACCACGATCTTGTTCGGCTGCGGGGTTCGATAGGAACCGATGCCCCGGCCGCCGGCGGAGACCGCTTTCACCTGGTTGGTCATCTGGATGAACGAGGTTCTGGGCTCCACCTGGAGCGTGACCGAGCCACCAAGATTGACGCCCGTGAGTTCGATGCAGTTGAGATTGTAATTCAGGCCGCACACTTCAGCCGCGAAAGCCCTGTTCAAATCAGCAGGCTCCCAGCTCGGATGCACCCGCTCGTCATCGAAGACGGTCGTATCGACGATGATGTCGTTGACCTCGGTCACGCCCCGCTCTCGCAGCGCCTGCGCGATTTTCTCGAACGCCCAGCCGCTCGGACGGTCGTACTTGGCGTCCGTATCCCTGTCGCCCAGGATCGGATCGCCGCTGCCGATCACAACGATCGTGCCGTTGCTCAAGCCCACCCGCGTCTTGTACTCGAAGTCGGGGCCGAGGTACTTCAGGGCCGCCGCGGTGCTGACGAGCTTCATGTTCGACGCTGGAATCAGGGGTTTGTGCGCGTCGTGGCTGTAGATCACGGCCCCCGATCCCGGCTCGACGATGTTGATCGAGTACTCGCTGAACTTCTGCGGGTCCGCGACCTTGTGAATCCGCTCCGTCAGAGCCGCCGAAGCGAGTTCGCAGAAGACGAGGATCAACCCCACGACAGTCATGCACCTGTTCATCGAAACGCCCACATCCTGTAGCATCTCTCAGCACCCTCTTGTTTCATCGGACAATTCATCATGCCCACCATGACGGCACCACCCAAAAGGTCGCCACATTGTTGGGGAAACGGATCGAGTCGTCAACCCGGAAACGCAAGACGATCGCCAAATCCTGCGAATTGCAGCCACGCAAGAGATTATGTGTGATTTTTCAGAGCAGGCATGTTGAACACTCGAACTTCGGATTGCGGATCTCGGTACGAGACTCAATGAACGACCGAAAACGTTCGATCCGAATCCAGCAGGCCCTCCAGACCTGGTACTCCGCGACCGCCCGGGACCTCCCCTGGCGGCGCACTACGGATCCCTACGCCATCTGGCTCTCGGAGATCATGCTCCAGCAGACGCGGGTCCCCACCGCCATCCCCTACTACGAGCGATTCCTCAGGCGGTTTCCGACGGTGAGCCGTCTCGCCCGCGCCCGACTGGATACGGTGCTCAAAATGTGGGAGGGCCTCGGGTACTATTCGAGGGCCCGCAACCTGCACAAGGCCGCCAAAGAGATCGTGTCCCGCTTCCAGGGCCGGCTCCCCCGGACGAAGGACGACCTGCTCACCCTGCCCGGCGTCGGCCGCTACACCGCCGGCGCGATCTCCAGCATCGCCTTCAACGAACGCGCCCCCCTGGTGGACGGCAACATCGAGCGGGTCCTGTGCCGGGTCTTTCGCATCCATGGCAGTCCGAAAGACGCCGCGATCAAAGGGAGAATCTGGTCTCTGGCTGAGGAACTCCTGCCCGAAAACGAGGCCGGTCTTTTCAATCAGGCTCTGATGGAACTGGGCTCGGAGATCTGCTCACCCCGACGGCCGCACTGCGATAAGTGCCCGCTGGCCAAGTCCTGTGAGGCCCGCATCCACAAGGAGCAGGAGTCCCTCCCCACTCGAAGCGCCAAGAAGCCGGTGCCCCGTCACACGATTGTGGTCGGCGTGATCTATCGTGCCGGCCGAATCCTCATCGACAAGCGAAAGCCCGAAGGCCTGCTCGGCGGCCTCTGGGAATTCCCCGGCGGCAAGGTGCACCCACGGGAGTCCCTCCAAGCCGCCCTACGCCGCGAGATCCGCGAGGAACTCGATATCGAGATCGAAGTGGGCAAGGAAATCGCGACGGTCGAGCACACCTACAGCCATTTCCACGTCGAAATCCATGCCTTCGAGTGTGCCCACGCCCAAGGCGACCCCCGCCCGCTGGCGTGCGCCGCCCTCAAATGGGTTCGTCCCCGCGACCTGTCTCGCTACGCCTTCCCCGCCGCCAACAAGAAGATCATCGAGATTCTTCGACGAGACTGCCCTTGACGTCGCCGAGAAGACGTCGCTTCAGGCGACCACGGTCCGAATGCAGCCGATCACTTTGCCCAGGATCCGCACGTCCTTGTCGAGCTGTTTGACGTATCGAGTCTTGTACCCGGCCTTGCGGTTCGCGGGCTTCAGGGCGATCCGATCCTTGTGGAAGAACACCCGTTTGACCGTGGCTTCGTCGTTCAGGAGCACGATCGCGATCTGGCCGTCGTCCACGGTCGAAGCGGTCTTGACGACGACGAAGTCACCATCCATGATGCCTTCGTCCACCATGCTGTCGCCGGCGACCCGCAGCAGGAACGTCCCTTTGTCCCGGGTGAACAGCTTCTCGATCGTCGCATAGCCTTGAATGTTCTCCTCGGCCAGGATGGGCGTGCCCGCCGCGACTCGGCCCAGGATGGGAAGCCCCTCCGGCTGGGGATGGTACCACAGATACTCCGGCGAGAGCCGGAGCCCCCGGTGCCCACCGGAGTTCACGAGGTAGCCCTTCTTCTTGAGATAGCCCACCAACTGGTACGCCGCGTTCTGGGCCAATCCGAAATGGTCGGCAATCTCTCGCTGGCTCGGCGGACTGTTCTCTCCCAACCGGCTCGCGATGAACTCCAAAACCTGCTGCTGTTTCGCTGTCAATGGTTCCATCGTTCTGCCCCTTCAATTCAACGGTCTTTATTGTATGGTGCTTTGACCATTGTGTCAATGCCCATTTTGCGACAATTCCCAAAAAAATAGTCCGGGCACCCCCGGGGGCGAGCGCCGATCCGGGCGGCTCGAAAACCGAGCCTCGACGATGAACCGCGAGTCACCGAGTCAGAACTCCGCACACAATCTCTTGTGAAGCCGGAGGACCTGAGGTAAACTTGCGGCCCTTCACGATCGGCTTGGTCATTTGTGAAGGATTCGTTTGACAGAATGGCGGACTCGACTATAATATGGAAGTCGAATGAAGCCTTCGGCGGCTTGTCGACCCCGGCGTCCTCCGCTCGTCGGTCGCAAGTGCCGATAACATCGCGGTTCAGGCGGCGTAGCCAAGTGGCCTAAGGCGCCAGTTTGCAAAACTGGTATTCCTGGGTTCGAATCCCAGCGCCGCCTCTTGTTTTGTGTGCATGTCCCGCCGGATTTCCCTTGACTTGGACCCTCCAAAGCGGTATCATAAAGCCCATTGGGGTGGGTGAACACACAGGGTCAATCGACCATCGAGGCCCGTATTCGCAGGATGACTTCGACACGTACCGGCTATTTGCGCAAAGCTGTCTCGGTCCCGCGACACCGGATCTCGCACCAATCCCGCCGTCTCGTCCGGGCTGCTGCTTGGGGGAGTGCCAAAGCACCGCAGATATCGACGAGGGGACAGGAGCATAAGGCCGGCCACTGACGCCGAGACCGGCTCCCAAAGACATTTGAGAGGTGGAGGACAAGTGATGAAGACGATCCGAATGTCCATGTTCACAACGTGCGTTCTGTTGCTGGCCGGCGCTGCCGGCGCCCAGACCGTGACCGTGCAGAACACCGCAGACTATCAAGACAACGGCTGGCTCGACAACGTATGGTTCGTCGAGCCCGGCGTGATCCTCGACCACTATCCCTTCTGTCGCGGTTCGAACCAAGATTGGGGCTGGACCCACGACCTCAGCAACTCCATCCCGCGAGGAGCGACCGGCATCCAGTCCGCGAGCATCACGATCTACGCCTGGAAGATCGACGTG
This sequence comes from Sedimentisphaerales bacterium, assembly GCA_035476995.1. GTDB lineage: Bacteria > Planctomycetota > Phycisphaerae > Sedimentisphaerales > Anaerobacaceae > PLanc-01. The sequence goes on from DATIKY010000025.1 coordinate 35,749, forward strand.
GAGGACGGCGAGGACGACGTGATCTACGTGTTGCCAGAGAAACCCGCGATAATCACCAGCGGCGGAATTGTCCGCAATGGCACCGAACTGGGCCTGCTCAAGAGCTATCTGCAGTCCCCGACCACGGTCGAGTGGAGCTCCGAGGGCCAGGTCTACGGCTACGCGAACCTCTGGTCCGTCACGACATTCGTGTTGCCGGCCGCGGTGATCAAGGACTTGTGGGACACCGGGGAGCTTTACTTCCACGTCGATATCGATCAGACCGGCTACGAGGGCCTGCGGGCCACGGTGGCGCGTTCCGTGCTGCGAGTCACGTACTTCGCGCCGGAGCCCGAAGCGCCCGAGATCGTCGCAGTCCACCGGTTCTGGTCGCCCCTCCTTTCCTCGCACTTCTACACGACCAACGAGGTCGAAATGCAGGGCCTGATAACCAATTTTGCCTGGGCCTGGACCTACGAGGGCATTGCCTACCACGCGATGGCCGAGGACGCGGATTGGAGAGCTGCGCCGGTGTATCGATTCTGGTCTCCGCTTCTGAGCGGCCACTTCTACACTATCAATGAGGCGGAGGCGAACTACATCCTGGCCAATTACCCCTCCGACGTGTGGACCTATGAAGGGATCGCCTGGTACGCCTTCCCGGCCGGCGCGCAGCCCGTGGACGCAATGCCGGTGCACCGATTCTGGTCGCCGCTGGTGAGCCATCACTTCTACACCATGAGCGCGGCCGAAAAGGACTATCTCCTGGCGAACTATCCGCCGGAGGTCTGGACCTACGAAGGGATCGCCTGGTACGCTTATGAGCCCTGAGACTCTTTGACTCCGTAGAGCATCACAAGGCCGGTCCGATTCGTTTCAGTCGCCCGAGGGGCGTTCGCTGGAACGGGTCGGGCCGGTCGGCTTTTTTGACGCACCAGGCGAATCGGGTCGCGGCGTGTCGTTTCTCCAGTAGTCGACGTGGTACGTCGCGCCGTCTTTGTTCCAGATTTTCGTGACGATGTCGATGTCTCCGTCGCCGTCCACGTCGCCGAGCTGGGCGTCGTGCCAGCCTGGATTGTCGGTATGGACCACCACCGGCGTGAACGTCGGCCGCTCGCCGCCGGAACCGAGCCAGATCACGCCGCGTTCCTTGAGGCCGCGCGGCTTCATCGCCAGCTTTCCGTCGGATTCCATGTAGGTGTCCGGGTCCTCCTGCTCGCCCGCGAAGATGTCCAGGTTGCCGTCGCCGTCGAAATCGGCGACGCCCAGCGAGTGGAAGGAGCCCGTGCCGGGGACGTCGCCGAGAGCCGTGGGCGGGTCGGGCAGTTGGCGTCGCTCCCAGGCGGCGCCGTGGCCGAGATTCTTCACCCAGTAGACGTGGGAGAGCCCCGTGTCGCAATCGCTGTAGACGATGTCGTTTGTGCCCGTCCCCGTTGAGATCGACGATCCAGGACCGTATGCTGGGTCCGTAAGAAGCATTGTCCACACCCAGGTACGGCCACTCATGCCGGGCCCACGCCCCCTCGCCCTTGCCGGGATTTTCAAACCAGTAGTCCGGGATCACGATGTCCAGGCCGCCGTCGCCGTCGAGATCGCCGACGCCGCGAGGGGTGATGCCGCCGTGATTGTCCCGGCCCCGACCGATCTCGGTCCGCTTCATCCCGGCGACAGGATCGAACCAGGCAACCTCCTTGCCATGATAGGTGACGATGTCGAGTCGCCCGTCTCCGTTGATGTCGGCTGCGAGGATGTCGTGGCCCCCGCCTTCGAAGGGATGCGCGGGCCACGGTTTGTCGGGGTTCTCGGCCAGCCCGCCGGGGTTCTCGAACCAGACCCGGTTGAAAACAATGTCCGTCCGGCCGTTCTGATTGACGTCCAGGGCCGCCGCTCCCAGTGCGTTGGCGAGCCCCTCCGCCTGACCGATTGTGTGCCGCACCCACACGGCGTCCGTCTTTCGTTCGAACCAATAGGCGGCCTGCGTCTCGCGCCGGGACAGAACGACGTCCAAATCGCCGTCCCCGTCGAGGTCCAGCAGCGGAAGCCCGCCGGTCCCCCAGGACGATCCCGGCAGCGGGTCGGCGATCGTGAGGTGCGTCCACTTCATTTCTGCAGCGCCGGTTGTTGTCCAATCGGCTGCCGTCAGAACCACGACGAGTACGGGCAGGAGACCTGCTCTGAAATGAAGACTCCAGTTCGACACGGACCAACCTCCGTTTCTCAAAGCAAGCGGTCACATCACATGAGCCCTTATCATACCACGTCGGTCGCCTCTGAGCACGCCTTTTTCTTGAGGTACTGAGCGATTGCGACGGCGGTGTAATGCTCCACGGGCATCCGGCTTGCCTCCGCCAGGGTCGCCCAAGCGTAGTCCTGGGCCTCGTCGTTGAGCCGCACGTCCGTCGAGTCGGTCCGGCACGCGAAGTCGAAGAAGATGAAATGGCTTCGTTTCCAATAACGCGGATCGTGGATGAACTCCTGAAAGCACACGAACTCGATGTCGCGAATGTCGAGATTCGTCTCCTCTTTGACCTCGCGACGAAGGGCGTCCTCCATCCGCTCGCCCAGTTCGATGTGCCCGCCGGGAACGACCCACTTGCCCCGCCACTTGTGCGAACTCATCAGAAAGAGCCTGCCCTCGGCATTGAAGATCAGGGCCCCCACCGTCGGCTCGGGATACCGTTGCTCAGTCATCCTGTCCCCCTTGCGGCACCTTTCCGCGCAAAATCCAGATCATCACAGGGCTCTTGTCCGGCTCGAACGAGACCCGTGAGTAGTCCCCATACACACGGACCGGGACAAGACCCGCAGCTTCCGCCAGAGACTGAAACTCGCTGTAGGAGAGGAGGCGGAAGTGAACGTCCACATCCATTCCGGCCAGCGAGACCCCCTCCCAACTGCGGATCTCGTAGAACTGGATTCCATCGACGCATCCGGACGCGGGATCGTACTTCTCCACGGACGACAGGGTCAGCAGGTTGCCGTCCGGCAGCGGGAACTCGCCGAGCTTGTGCCGGTCGCCGGTCACGCCCAGCAGCCGCACCGGCGGGTTGTGCAGCGTGCAGATGAACCGCCCGGTCGGCGACAAGTGGGCGCCAATGGCATCGAGAGCCCGCCGCTGTTGAGCCGGATCGACGATCTCCGCAAAGGAATGGAACGGAATGAAGATCAGCTCGAATTGCCGGCCCAGGGACAGTGCGCAGACATCGGCCTCGATCACCCTCGCCGAGAGTTCCCGCTCCCGCAGCTTGCCGCGGAGAACCTCCAGCATCCTGGCCGAGCTGTCCACGCAGGTCAGGTCGATCCCGGCCTCCAACAGCGGCAGGGACACGCGGCCCGTGCCGCACATCAGCTCCAGCACCGGTCCCTGGGCCTTCTTGGCCTCCTCCAGGAAGAACGCAAGGTCGAACTCGGACTGCACGTACGCGTCATACAGATGCGCGACTCGATCGTAGTCCATCGCAGGCATACGCTCTCCTATCGCTTCGGCTGGCCCGGGCTCGGGAAGCCGGCGGTGGCGTCGTCGAGCACGAGAATCCAGTCGTGTCCGCGACCGGATGTGGGCGGGACGAACGTCTGGATGCCAGACGTGTCGGTCGTGTGCAAGGGCTTGGCGACGCCCTCGCGCGGATCGAACCAGGTCTCGCGGATTCGTGGCGCCCGGATGGCGTCCATGCGAACCGTAAACGGCTCTCCCCGCGGCGAGTAGACAAAGGCAAAGGAGCCGTCGGAGGCTCGTGCCGAGCGGATCTTGGCTCCGCCATGATTCGGCCCGTCCAGCACGATCGATGAATCCGGAACGAGCTTGGTGAACGGGCGGGATTCGAACAGCCTGCGAACGTGGCCCATCTGCGACGCGCCTGGCCGATCGAGCGCCTCGTGCCACGGGGTGGATGCCCAGAGCACCGCCTTTCGCGCGGGCTGCCACATCTGCCAGATGTTGTTGTTGCCGTAGGTGTGCCCGCAGGCGCCCGCCAGGAGCGACCAGTAGGCCGCCTGGCGGACGTCATAGTCGTCGAAACGTTGATCCGGGTCCGCGTTGGCGTTGTAGAAACCGACCGGGATGTCCTCATAGCGTGGCTCGCCGTCGAGCGTGGGCTTGGCGGGCGTCAGGCCATAATCCCGCTCGGCGAACAGGCCGTTGTCGTGGTCGCGTGCGGCGTGCGAGGACTGGTACATGTTGAAGTCCAGCCAGTCGGCCTGGTGGAAGAAGTCCGAGGACAGACCCGGGCCGCGGGGGTGGTATGTGATCAGATGGCTCCCGCCGTCGCCTGATCTCAATCCACTGGCCATGGCACCGATGACAGACCGCTCCCTCTGGTCGTCGGGATTGTGGTCGCCGCCGAGAATCCAGATGATCGGGGCGTCCTTGTACCGCAGACCCAGAAAGCGGCCGTAGACCCTCGCATTCTCCGGGGTGAAGATGCCGGCCCCCGTCTTCCAGTACTTGCCCCAGGTCGGCAGCATGCCGATGAACAGGCCCAACTCGCGGGCCTTGTTCACGACGAAGTCCACATGCCGAAAGTAGTCCTCGTTCGGCATGGTCGGATTTCTGTCGATCAGCGGTTTGTGACCGTAGGCGTTCGGTGCGTCGAGCCCATCGAGCTCAGCCACGACCACAGCCTGGATCACCGTGAACCCCTTGGCCGCCCGGTTCGCCAGATATCGATCCGCTTCCTCGCGGTTGAGTCGGTGGAACAGTTCCCACGCGGTGTCGCCCAGGTAAAAGAACGGAGTCCCGTCCCTGTACTCCAGATACCGATGATTCTCCGAGACGCGTAGCCCCTTGGACGCCTCGCTCGCCTCCGTACGCACGAACAAACCGCCAACCATGGCGATCGCGGCAACCGCGAGAACGATTCGTCTCCCTACCATTGAAGCCTCCTTCATACTCCAATCTCCTTTCTCACTGGATGCCGTCTTTGATCTTCGCATAGAGCAACTGATCGAGGATCCTGCCGTTCTTGAACACCGCGGCCCGAAGCCGCCCTTCCCGTTGGAAGCCCGCCTTCTCCAGGACGCGGACCGACGCATCGTTTCCGTCGAAGATCGACACGCAGATGCGGTGAACCTCCAGGTTCTCGAAGGCCCATCCGGCAAACCGGCGAACCGCCTCAGTCATGACCCCGCGGCCCCAGAACGGCTCGCCCAGCCAGTAGCCCAGTTCCGCGGTGTACCGATGCACGTCGTCGCGGAACTCCAGTCCGATGCCACCGATGACCTCGGCCTGAGTCGCGATGGCGAAGACCGTCCGCGGGTCCTGGCGCGTCACGGCCGCGAGGAATCTGTTCGCATCGGCCGCCGTGTAGGGATACGGGAACCGATCCCGCAGCCACATCGCAATCTTGCGATTGTTCGCATAGCGCACGATGGCGGACGCATCCTCAATCGTCAGATCCCGAATCACATATTCGCCCAGCTCGATTCTCATAGCCGACGCAGATGATAGCCTCGCTCCTGAGTCGCCGCCACTGTCTTTCCGCTTCTACTGCATCCCCAGCCGCTTGTTCTCGCGGAGCATCGCGATCGCCTCGGCCACTCGCTTGCGGCGGGTCTCCTCCCGCTTGGCCGAGCCAACCCATTGAATGAACTGCCAGCGATAGGATGGCGCCAGCCTTTCAAAATTCTGCCCGGCCCGCGCGTCCGTTGCCAAGGCCTCCGCCAGTTCCGTCGGCACGGCGCTGACATCCTCCCGTTCGGCCGCCTTGTCCCACTGGCCGTTCTCCTTCGCCTCGCGGATCTTTGCCAGACCGGCCTCAGTCATCCGCCCCGCCTCGATCATTCGTCCGACACGCTCCTTATTCCGCTCGGACCAGACGCTGTTCTTTCGGCGGGGGCAGAATCGATTCATGTGCTTCTCGTCGTCGATGCGTTTGAGGATGCCGTCGATCCATCCGAAGCATAGAGCCTCCTCGACCGCCTCGTCATAGGTCAGGCCGGCCTTGCCCGTGTGCTTCTTGTGAAACACCAGCCAGAGCGACTCGGTCGTCGCGTAGTTCTCAGTCAGCCACGCCCGCCACGCGTCGCGGTTCTTGAACGACCGCCGGCCATCCGAAAGCACCATATTCATTCCTCAGTCTGAACCCGTCAGCCAATGCCCCCCATGATCAGGGCCCCAGCACGAACGCTGCAAGCATAAGAGCTCTCTCCAGTTCTCGCGGCCGGTTCATTTCGCCGGCCCCATCACGCCGAGTCTCCAGGGGATCTGGCCGTAGGCTTTGCCCTGGCGATCCTTGTCCAGACACCCCTGAAAGACAAACCGTAGGTTCGCCGGGTCGGCTTCGAGCTTCTCGTCAAAGCCGCTCCGCAGAAGCTCGATGTGGCTGACCACGTCTGTCCAGCGGCCAGCGGCCGGCGTTACGTTCTGCAGGGACGCAAACGCATCGTCCTTCTCGGCCGCCAGAGGCTGCCAGTCGCCGTCGAGACGGTCAGTAATGTAGGCTTTGAAGTACCGCCAGCCGTGACCGTTCTGGGCCTCGATGAGCGTCAGGTACTTGTCTTTTCCCTTGAGCCGATAGGTATGGCTGGCCTCGAAGATGTCGCCCGTGAGACACACCTGTGGCTCAGACCACCCCTTGGGAAATGCGTCCAGCGAGGTCTCGCCTCGCCACATCTTGCCGTCGAGCGACGTGAAGAACAGGTATGCCTTCGCTTCGTCGCAGATCACCCAGAAGTCGAGCCAACCCGTGATGCTCTCCGGCTTGCCGTCGTACATCGGTTGGAGCCTCGTCCATGATTTCGGATCGGTGATGTCCTTCGTAGTCGCAAACGCGGGTCTGTACGCGGGCTCGCCCCAGGCTTCATCCGCCGCCTGGCAAATGAGATACCATCTCTTGTGCACCGTGAAGTAAAACACCTGCGGGGCACAGAAGAATCCCGGATGGCATGGGAGGATGCTCCAGGGAACCTTGTTCGCCTCACTGAAATCAACAAAGCTGAGGTAGACAATCGCATGCGATCGCGTCGGTCCGCGTACGGTACAGAACAGGTGCCATTTTTCGTCATGCCGGACGATCGACGGGTCCTTGACGGCGTCCCACTCCCATCCGCCCGCCGCACGCGCCTCCACCACGGGCGGACCGTAGCTCCACGAAAAGTCGCCGTCGAAATCGAGGGCCCCGCTGTTGCCCGATACCATCAGGCACACGACTATTGCCAGTCCGACCTCGTTTGTCATAGGCATGCCCCTTCCACTACTGGAACGAGCATATCCTATCATTCCCAGCCGTCGAAAGCTACCCCCGAGGCCATATCCATCTACAACAAGGGCGACCCCGGTCTGCGGATCGCCCTGGAACGTGACTTTGAATTGTCCTCGTATCAATCGGCCGCGCCGATCTGGATCTTCCTGGGCTTCATCTGTTCGGCCTTGGGGATCCTGACGGTCAGCACGCCATGGGTCATCGTGGCGGTGATCCTGCTCGAATCCACATCGGTCGTCAGCGTGAACTGTCGCTGGTAGTCACCGACGTAGGTTTCGCGATAAACCGCCTCGCCGGACTCCTCCGGACGGGCCTTGCCGACGATCGTCAGCATATCCTTGTCGATCGTCAAATCCACGTTCTCCTTGGGCACGCCGGGCATATCGAGCCTCAGCATGACCGCATCGGTCGTCTCGATGATGTCGGTGGCCGGCTGAAACCGTCGGTCCTCATCCTGGCGACGGACGGCTTGAGTCTGTTCCGCTCTCGCGGGTCTTTGTTGGAAAACCATATTCACAGACCTCCTACAGATCCTCGTTCTGTCGCTGAATGCATCTTCAGTTCGGCTACGACTGGATGGCGATCTTGCGAACCTTGGCCGACTCGGCCTTTTCCATGCGCACCGTCAGCACCCCGTCCGCGTATCGGGCCTGCACCGAATCGGGATTGATCGCCTCCGGCAGCGTCACGGTCCGCGTGAAAGGCCCCTGGGTTCGCTCCCTGCGATACATCCGACCACTCTCCGGAATGTCCTTTTCCTCCCGCCGGCCCTTGAGCGTAACGGAATCGTTCAACACCGTCAGATCCAAGCTGTCAGGCTCTACGCCGGGAATTTCCGCCATCAGCAGCACCCCGTCGTCCTGCTGATACATGTTGATGGCAGGGAAGGTGCCCCGAGGGACGCTGCGCAGGCCCAGCGGCCTGCCCATCCGACCGAATGCGCGATCCATTTCCTCCAGGGTTTTTCCGACGTCAAAGAATGGGAACCACTGATCCACCAGCATATTCCAGTACCTCCTTTCTCATTCGTCGCACGCCTGTGCATTTGATTCCAACTTGCACCAGAAGAATGTGCAAAACGCGTGCCAGCCGACGCGAGGCTGCCGCCGGCTCCATTTTCCGCACACGGGCCGTGATCCAGGCTGTCGATTGTGCGGACCTCTCTCCGCAAGTTCTGTCAACTTGACAGGTCGCATCCCAGATGCCCCTGTTGGGAGGGTCCTGGGTGGGCTCTGCTTTACCGGACGCGAACGCTCCTCGCCGTGATCCAAAAAAAAGAATAAATTTTCCGGACGAACCGTTGACACGTATGAGCCAAGGTGCTATAATCACAATTGCCGACAAACAACCAGCGTTGAATTTTAGGGTCGCTCCAGTGGCAGGTTCGCCAAGCTTGCCTCTGGGCCCTTGGGCGCAGAGATTGCGCAGAATTCTACGATGCGTTGTTTTATTAGACATCCCGTCCATCAACACCCTCGGCCATCAGAGGCCTCTGCCCGTACATCTTCTCGGACCGGAGATTCACTGGACACAGCGAACGCTCAGGCGAGGAATCTGGGTGGGCCGTCAGTCTGTCGGGAAGGAGGAAGACTATGGAATCAGACCCATGAATCACTCTGCGCGCAACGTTTATGCCGCACAGCGAACCATCCGACATTGATGAAAAGAACAATTGTGGTATCTGTACGAACCCCTTCCAGAGAGGAGTACACAATGGAAAGTCTGAACATCCGAAACGCCAAGAGCTTGGCAATCTTGGTCGCGCTGCTGGGCATGCTTGCCACGACGGCATTCGCCCAGACGAGCCTCACCAACGGCGTGCCGGTCACCGGGATCTCCGGGGCCGCCGGCAGTGAGAGATTCTACAGGATCGAGGTTCCCGCGGGCCAGGACGAGTTGGAGATCAGCACCTCCGAAGGCACCGGCGACGTCGATCTCTACGTGCGACGCGGCTCCCAGCCCACCACCACCAGCTACGACTACCGACCCTACAAGATCGGCAACAACGAGACGGTCACCGTCGCGAATCCCGCCGCAGGCACCTGGTACATCATGCTCAAGGGCTACAACGCCTACGCGAATGTGAGACTGCTGGCCGAGTACTCCGCCGCAACGGCGATCACGCCTATGGCCAACGGCGTGCTCGTGACCGGCCTTGCCGGGGCCGCCGCTGGGGAGTTGTACTTCAGCATCCAGGTCCCCGCCGGCCAGACGAAACTGGAGATCATCATGTCCGGCGGCACAGGCGACGCCGACCTGTACGTCAAGAGAGGCGCCCTGCCCACGACGAGCAGCTACGACTACCGTCCGTATCTGTTCGGCAATGAGGAATCCGTGAGCGTCAACAATCCCGCCGCCGCAACGTGGTACATCATGGTTCGCGGATACAACGCCTTCGCCGGTGTTTCGCTGCTGGCCGGCTATGGCGGCGTCACCGGAACCCTGCTGGAGAACGGCGTGGCCGTGACCAACCTCTCCGGCGTCAAGCACGACGAGAAGCTCTATCGCATCGAAGTGCCCGCCGGCCAAACCAGCCTCGAAATCGTGGTGTCGGGCGGCACGGGCGACGCCGACCTGTACGTCAAGTATGGATCCCGTCCGACCACGGTCGATTATGATTACCGTCCCGCGCTGCCCGACAACGAGGAAACGGTCAGCGTCAACAACCCTGTCGCAGGAACCTGGTACATCGTGCTCCGTGGCTACGCCGCCTACACCGGGGTCTCCCTGAAGGCGGCTTACAGCGACGTGCTCCTGCTCCAGGACGGCGTTCCGGTCAGGAATCTGGCCGGCGCGTTGAACAGCGTCACCTACTTCCGCATCGTCGTGCCCGCCGGCCAGGACACGCTCCTGTTCAGCATGTCCGGCGGAACCGGCAACGCGGACCTCTACATCAAGAAGGGCAGCAAGCCGACTACCTCCAGTTGGGATTACCGCCCGATCCAACCAACCAACACCGAGAGCATCAGCATCGGCGGAACCACCGTCCCCGGCACCTGGTACGTCATGATCCGCGGCACCGCTGCCTTCAGCGGCGTGACCCTTCTGGCGGACTACTCCGTGAGCAACGTCGTCGTCACGCTGGTCAACGGCGTGCCGGTCAACGACATCTCCGCCGGCCAGGGCGGCGCGAAGTACTACAAGATCGAAGTGCCCGCCAGCCAGACGAAGCTGGAGATCGCAATCTCCGGCGGCACCGGCGACGCCGACCTGTACGTCCGCAGGGGCTCTTTGCCGACGACCGCGGAATACGACCACCGGCCGTACCTGCCGGGTAACAGCGAATCCGTCACCGTGAACAATCCGACCGCAGGCACCTGGTTCATCATGATCCGCGCCTATCAGGCCTTCTCCGGCCTCACCCTGCTGGCCACCTATGGCGGCGGCGCGGTCCCCGAAGAGGTCATCACGCTGCAAAATGGCGTGACCGTTACCGGCATCACGGGCGCTGCAGGCAGCGAGAAGTTCTACAAGATCACCGTGCCGGCCAGCCAGTCGAAGCTCGAAATCGTGATGGCAGGCGGCACCGGCGACGCCGATCTCTACGTCCGCAGGGGTTCCAAGCCCACCACGACCGAGTGGGATTACCGGCCGTTCCTGATCGGCAACAACGAAACGGTCACGATCGACGACCCGTTGGCCGCGACGTACTTCATCATGCTCAAGGGCTACGTCGCCTATGCCAGCGTGACCCTCAAGGCGACTCACACCGCGGCCCCCGATCCGATCACGACGCTGCAGAACGGCGTCGCGGTAACCGGCCTGTCCGGCGCTTCGGGCAGCGAGAAGTTCTACAAGATCGACATCCCCGCCGGCCAGGACCTGCTGACGATCGCAACGTCCGGCGGAACCGGCGATGTGGACCTCTACGTCCGCAAAGGCTCCAAGCCCACGCTGGTCAGCTACGACTATCGTCCGTACCTCATCGGCAACAATGAGACGGTCGAAGTCCCCAATCCCGCCGCCGCCACGTGGTACATCATGCTGCGAGGGTATCAGACCTACGCCAACGTGACCCTGGTCGCCACGTACAGCGTGACGATCGTCGGCAACAACTTTGCCCAAGACGCCAATGCCGTGGCCTTGTGGAAATTCGAGAGCGGAAAACTGACCTTGGACAGCCTCGGAACCAACACGCTGGAGAATCACGGCGCCGTAGCCAACGCATCTGTGAAACAGGAGGGCGAGAGTTCCGCGCAGTTCAGAGCCAGCGAATTCGACTACATGTCGATCCCGGATGCCAACCTGGCGGCGGGCTTCCCTCTCAAGAGCGGCACCACCAACAGGAATATCTCGCTCTGCACCTGGTTCCGGATGGATTCGTTGCCGACCTGGTACAGGTATGTCGGCCTGTTCACCAAGTTCAACGAACAACTGGCCAAGAGGTCGTTCGCGGTCAGCGTGGCGAGGGACGGAGGCGGACAAGTGAACCTCTGGCTGGAGATCGGACACGACAGCGGCAAGACAGCCACGTGGATTCCGTTCACGGACACAGGGATCGTCGCGGGCAATTGGTACCATGTCGGGGTAACCTATCGGGACAGTGACAGAAGCTACCGCATCCGCCTGTGGGATGGTGTCAGCAGCTTCGAGAAGACCGGCACGGTCGTCAAGAGCATCAGCGTCACCGACGCCGCCGTGTTCGTCGGCAATGTGCCCGGCCTGAACTGGTCTTTCGACGGCCAGATCGACGAACTCGTGGTCTTCAAGGACATCCTGACGGCCAGCGAGATCGATCGCATCCGCGATGGAATCTATGGGAAATAGCAGGAGCCCAATCCTGCGTACTGATTCATGATTCCCCGGTTGGCCCGGCCTAAGTCGGGCCAACCGGGCTCAGATTTACGAGATCGCTATGAGAGTCGCCCCATCCAAGAAACACAAGAGAGGATCATCGGAACCGACCCCGGCCGCCGGGCTCCGGAATCGGAAACAGTTCGATCCGGCGCTGCTGCTCTACCCCGCGTGCATACTCGCCGCCCTGGCGATGCTCTACGTGGTCGACAGTTCCATTCGAAACGTACAGCCCGGCTCGCGAGGTTCGCAGCCGGCGCAACGGCAGGCGGCGCCCGGCGCTCGCGCGCACGATCCGGCGTCTGACGTCGCGACGACTGACGGCACTGGCGGCATGGCCAAGCCTCCCGTTCCCTCTCGCAGAACCGGCGACGACGATCTTCCTGGCGACCAGACGGCCCGGGCGATCCCGGTGGGCGACAGACCGGCTCGGACCGCCGCTGAACCGACCGACCGAATGGCCGCCATCGAGCGGTTGCAGGGCGCCGACAGGATCGTCGCCCTGTTGGCTGTCGCCGTGGAAGACAAAGACCACAACCGAATCAAGCAGTGCCTTGCGGAACTCCAGGCTTTGGGCGACTTGGCCGTGGTCGGTCTCAACGATCTGATGAACGGGGGAGGCGAGGCCGGGCTGTGGGCGGCCGAAGCGCTCGCCCGGATCGGGACGCCGCTGGCGACCAGCGCCCTGCTCGACACGCTGGCGCAAACCAAGGAAGGAACATACAAGGAGGAGCTCGGCCGACGACTTTCGGCCATCACCAATCACGACAGTTGGCCTGTCCTGCTCGATACGATGACCCAGACCGGCGACGCAACCGTAGCAAGGGCCGCCAGCGTCTCGTTGGCCCGGATGGCGGACACGCCCGTGCTGGACGAAATTGCCGCCCGGTACGAAGCGGCGACGACCGAGGTCGAGATGGAACGTCTGGCGCAACTGGTCAGGAACATCCAATCGCCCGCCGCCACCGACGGCCTGCTGTCGCTGGCGGGACACGTCGCCTCGACGCCGCAGGACAGCCTGCAGCAGGCGGCCGTGGACGCCTTGGCGAACGTGGGCGACGCCCAGTGTCTCAGCCATCTCATGCAGAGACTTGAGGCGACCACGCCGGGCGAGGGATCGACGGTCTACAGCGCCATCACGCGGGTCAGCAACCCTGAGGCGCGCAGCCAGCTTCTTTACGCGGCCGCAGGCAACAAAGAGGTCTCCGCCGAATACGGCCGGACCGCCGCAATCGAGGCCTTGAAAAATTACCCGAGCGAGGAAACCGTCGCCCTTCTGGAGCGGATCGTCGCCCAGGAGTCCAATGAAAAGGTCGTAACCGCCGCCAGTCGGACTCTCGACGACATCAGGCGGGCCCCGCACGTGATTACCGCCAGTGCGGAGTCCCTCCAGAAATCCGAGGACATGCTGCCTCTGAAATCAGTCACGAAATGATCGCCACAGCTCGCGGCCTCAGGAGATCGACATCCGCCATCGCTGCCGAAGAACACTCACGCACTCCGAGACGGTGCCTCAACGCCGCCACTTCTGACCGGGACTTGGAATCCGTTCGAGCATCCGATAGAGTATCCCCCATCTGATGATCTACCCTTCGGGATCGGCCACGATCTCGAAACCAATGCGATGCTTCTAATGAGGACACAGGGTTATGGATCAGCAAAACCACCCGCAAGGCCGGGACGCGCAGAGCGTCTCGGAGGGGGCAGTCCTGGAGCAACTGGTGATTCTGTACTCCCGCAGTCTCAAGCTGCTGTCGGATTGCTCGTTCTATGTCCCGGAAAACCTCAAGGACGAAATCGAACAGCTCGCGCAAGACAGCCGAAAGGCAGCCATCCCGATCAGGGTCGAGAGAGCCAACGGCATGATCGCCATTGACCCGTACGGAATCCCGGGGTAACCGCCTCCTCGTCTCAGAATGAGTTGGCGGCGTTGGAGGATCCCCGAGGTTCCGCATCCTTCGGAGTCCATTTTTTTTGTTGTCGTCACACGAATCTCCGTGGTCTAATCGAACGACGTGCGGCAGAGCGTATTGCTGTCGGTCGTGAAAGCGTTCGAAGTTTGGCAGCGAGCCGGGAGATCGAGGATGAGCCGGATACAATCACAATCGGTTGTCCGAAACGGGTTGCCCCTGCTGATCGCACTGGCCGTCTTTGTCCCGTTGGCTCGGGCCGCCCAGCCGAGGACGCCTCTGCATTCGACCGCTTCCTCGACGAAGAAGGAGGCGAAAGCCCCGTCAACAGCGTCGCGTGCGCCAACGACGCCAGCCCTTCGCAGCCCGGCTTCTTTCACGCCACAGATGCCGTTGAGCGAGGCTGTCGACATCCTGCGGAACTGCACCCATCCGCCGCTGAGCATCGTCGTGCTCTGGAGAAGCCTGGACAGCGCGGGGATCCACCAGGAAACGCCGATCGGAATCGACGGGCTGCCAGGACTTCGCGTCCGCCAGTATCTGGACATACTGGTGAATTCCCTCTCGGCCGGCGCGGCGGACAAGATCGGTTACACCGTTCATGGCGGTGTCGTCACTGTCGGCGCGATGGCAGCCCTTCCCTCGCCCAGGTTCCAGACACGGGTCTACGACATCAGCGACCTGATCGCCCCGCCGGCCAATTACAGACTTCCGCCGATGGGGTTTGGCGGGCTGTACGGCAACCAGGCGATGGGCCAGCCCGGCGGTTACGGCGGCAATCTCGGGACCGGCCTTGGCATGGGCGTCCCTCCGTCGATGTCCGGAACCTTCTACTCCGGCGTTCGGCCTCAGCCTTCCGGCAACTCGCGCAGCCGATAAATCAGACCCGACGAAACCGCGTGTTCTCAAATCCGATCACCACATCGGATCCCAGACAGGCAGCTTCTCGGCCGGCTGTTCGAGGATCTCCAGGATCTCCTGCGGCACGTAGTCGCGGTGGATGATGATCTTGTACACGTTGTCGTCGAACCAGTCGTCGTACATGGTCCAGAGCCCGCCGCTGCCGCGGTCGGCGCCCCAACTGTTCTCGACCAGCCACTTGACCGGTTTGCCGTCGCGAAGGTCCACGCCGATGAAGGCCATGCCGTGATTGATCGAGCCGTCGCGGAAGCTCAGACGTTCGGCCTTGGTCAGGTGCAGTTCCAGCCCAAAGACCGATTCATAGTCGTAGAGATTGCGGACCATGATCCCCTTGCCGCTGTCCTGGTCCGGCGAGACGTCCGCGTCGAAGCACACGGCCTGGTTGGCCAGCAGTACGCGGATCACCAGGTCTTTGAGCGTCTGGATGTCGACGTTGGCGTAGCTCACGTTCCGGCCGTCGTAGAGGTTGCTCGTGAGGTCGATCTGATAGTGCTTGCCCTTGGGCCGCATCGGATCGTCCCCGATATTGACGTACTGCCGGAGATCGAGGCCGACGAATTCCTCGTAGAACGACTTGGGCGTGAAAGTGCGGAGTTCGCTCCATTCTTGCCGGACCTCGTAGTCGTCCTCCTTCTTCTGAGATTTCACATCGGCGTCGACGGACTTGTCGTCTTTCTTCTCCGCGTCCTTCGCCTTCGTCTCGTCCTTCTTGTCTTTCGCTTTGTGCCGCCAGGTGAACTCGACCGGCGGCTCGCCCAGATGGAGGACGAGCATGCGGTACACCTCGGCCATCATCCGCTCCTTGGCCAGTCGCATCTGTTTGAGTGAACCGGTCTCCTTGTAGATCTCTCGCAACTCTGCGGCGTGCTTTCGCAGGAGGCGACCGAGCATGCGGTTCATCGTGCCGGTGCTCTCGGAGCTGGCAGTTTCAGCCATGACGTCCTTGGGGATCACGCCGTACTTGCCCACCAGGTCCGCGAAGTTCTCGAAGTACCCGCCGTCCGGACAGGGATCCTGGAGCAGAAACACGACGTCGCGATCCAGGATGTCGCGGTCGCGGAAATCGATCATGCATTCCAGGAACTTGTTGGCCTTCTCCATCTTGTCCCAGAATTGCAGGTAGATCTGCGAGAACTCGAAGCCATCGAGGTCCATTCGGTTCATCAGGACGGGCTTGATCATGTTGAAGCCCGCGAACATCCAGCAGGTGTGTGAGGTTTTTTCTGGCGCTATGCAAGTCCTTTGTTTATAGTGACTTATGAACCTTATGCGAAAGGAGATTAAGTCATGGAAGGTAAACGGATCACAGTAGAGGAATTGAAGCGGGCCCTGGCGGCGGATTTCGAGCGTCTGGCGGAGCAGGTGGCGGCCGCGATGAACTCGGCGAAAGCGGGACACATCATTGCCGACACGGAGGAACTGGTTCGCGACGCCCACGCCGTGTTTCGCGAACAGATGTACGCCCGGGCGATCGGCCTCTTGCAGAGCAAGCAGGAGGCTTTTTCCCCCTCGGCCCGAAGGACTTCGGAACAAGGGCCCGCAGCAGACCGCGTATCTGACCGTGAACGGGCGTCTGAGCGTGCGTAGGACAGTCTATTGGTCGGCGCAGAGAGGGACCGTCATTCCGACCGATCAGTGGCTGGGCCTGACGGAGCACCGCTTCAGTCCGGGCGTTCGCGAGATGTGCTGCCGGGAGGCCTTGCACTGTTCCTTCGAGGCCGCCGGCGACAACCTGCAACGGACGGCCCGGCTGTCCCTCGCGGGGCGGACCCTTCGGGAGGTGGTGGAGGACGAGGGACGGGCCGTGCTGACGGCCCGGCAAAAGGGATCGTTGCCGCCGGCCTTTACGGCGGCCGAGTGCACGGATCAGACGGTGATCACGGGGGCCGATGGGGTGATGGTTCCGCTGGTGACCGAAGCACAAAAGCAAAAGCGTCGGGAAACGGAGTCGGCCCAGCGGATCGAGCAGGGGCGGCCCTCGACCGCCGCTGTGGGCCGGCCCCCGCAGGGCAGCGACGGGCCGTACAAGGAATTCAAGCTGGTGCCGTTTTATGACCCGGACAAATCGCATGGTCACGTCCTGGGGACCGCGGGCGATTGCGACGTGGCCGGGAGCCTGATGCGTCGAGAGGCCCGGCGTCTTCATTTGACCGAGGCCAAGGTCAAGTACGCCGTATCGGACGGAGCCGAGTGGATTGCCAACCAGTACCGCCGGCAATTGCCGATGCTCGATGGGCACATCCTGGACTACTTTCACCTGCGGGAGCATGTGATCGAGGCCGGCCGCGTGCTCTACGGGGAAGGCACGAAAAAGGCCGAGCAATGGCGGGAGGAGATGATGGGCTGTGTGTGGGAGCAGGGCTCGCTGGTGCTGCTGGATCGGCTGGGTTCGTACCTGCGAGTTCATCGCCGCGGCCCCAAGCACGAGGCCCTGGAATCTCTGCGGGATTACCTCGGCAAGCGGGTGTCGATGACGGATTACCCCCGTTTCCGCGCGTTGGGCTACGACTGTGGTTCCGGCCCGACCGAATCGCTGTGTGGCCGGCTGACCGCCCGGCTCAAAGGCCCCGGCATGAGGTGGGACCAGTCCAACGCCGAGGCGATGACGGGCCTTGGCCAGTCTCTATCACAGCAGCCAGTGGGACCTCTACTGGAAATCCGAACGGGCAGCGGCATGAACGCTGCCGGGATTTCTCCTCGCACACTCCAGCAGCGACCGCTGGACTTCTGATTGCTGATTCCGCTGGTCTTGATCTTGTGGCTGAACTTGCTCTCGTGGTCGGCGAGAATCTCCCGGTTCTGGGAGATCTCCTTGAGTCCGGTCGTCGTCAGAGCGTTGCGGACCGTCTTGGCGTGCGCGTCCATCGTAAATTCGCTGCGAATTTTCTGGACCGCTTCGGGTGTGAGCGAACCATCCTTTGCCCAGCCATCCGCCAGGAGCGCCGCTCCCGCCAGGAGCATCCCTGCCATCCACGTCGTACCCTGCTTCATATCGGACCTCCACGATCAAGGTTGTTTGTCGCCATGGTATTGATCGAATGCGGCCTGTCAAGCAAGATCGCCCCGTTGCGGTTCTGCTCGAAGAAAGCCCCCCACCGAACCTGTACCCGCACGGACCCTGCTTGGATGCAAGCTTGCGGAATCGCAGGCTCCGCGATATCATGCAGTCTTTCCTAGTGTAGTGTTTGATAAATAGTTGCAATTATATGATTTATATTGCGTCTTCCTTGGTAACAGGAAAGGATGGACGCAATGCGTGTAGCTGCGACGATCACGATTACGGACGAACAGCGTGTGACCCTGCAACGGTGGG
>DATIKY010000026.1:0-9174 GCA_035476995.1 Sedimentisphaerales bacterium
TTCCTACACAAACCGCCCGAGGCGGCGTTGCCCCCTCAGGCCGTCTGGATCAATCCGCCCAAGGAGGCCCCAAAAACAACGGATTGATTAGAGCTTAATTGTGAAAAGGAACTGTCTCATTCAACTTGACAACTTCCGAAGTCAGGAGTTGTTGACGCCGGGTTCCACAAGCGTCTCGCGCAAGTCTTCGATCTTCGCCAGGAGAGCGATTATCGACCCGGGACGCGAGTCACTGAGGCTTTGGCGCGGGACGTGCTCGGTTGGGCAAAGGAGTTCGTCTCGACCTGCCGGACCCTATGCGAATAGGCCTTCGCTTCCGAGCGGTCGCGTTCTACGGCTTCTTTTTCCGTCTGCGTTTGGCCGGCTCTTGCGGCTTGTCGACCTTCTCGCGGACCATCGCGTAATGCCTCTTGATGCGCTCCACGTAGGCCGGGTCCGTCAGGAGCGCATTTCGCACCAGTTCCACCAGGGCCGGGCCGATGGAGGTGCGGGGGCTGCCGATATTGAGGGCCGGACCCTTCGCTTCGATCGCCTCGTCGAGACTTCCGCCGCGGAGCCATCGTCGGTAGAACTCGACGTCCTCCCATCCCCACCCGATGAATGCCTGGACGCTCATTCCGTTCTTGGCGATCACGCAGAAGACCACGCGGCGGCAGTCGCACTTCCGGTCGTTGCAGTACAGTTCGAGGAAGCCGTACTCGCCGGCCGGAAGGCCGAGAGGGTCGCCGGGCGGCACAGTGGAAGTCCGAATCTCGCGAGCCGCAATCTCCGGGAAGTACTCATCGAATGGAACGAACGGCATACTGTCTCCCTATGTGTTTCTCAGATGCTTGGCTTCAGCGGGCAGTGGATTGTGAAGATGGTGCCGGTCTCGGGGGTGCTGGTGAAGGAGACCTGGCCTTTGAGATACCGCTCGGTGAGCAGCTTGATGCTGTAGGTGCCCAGGCCTCGGCCTCGGCCTTTGGTCGAGAAGGACCGCTGGAAGACCTGGAGCTGGACCTCTCGTTTCATCACGCCGGGGTTGTGGACCCAGAACTCGACCGAGTTGTTCGAAGTCATGCATCCGACGGTGACGGTCTGGCTGGCGCGGCAGGCTTCCAGGGCGTTCTTCACCATGTTGCCCAGGACCCGGCCCAGCAGGGTCTTGTCGCTGACCACCGGGACGTCGGCGGCCTTTTCGTCCAGGCACAACGTGCGGTCCTGGGCGACCGGGTGGCGGCTGTACGTCGCGACGGTGTCCTGAAGCACCCGCAGCGAATCGACGGGCTCGGGCTTGAGGGTCAGCTCGCCGCTCTCGGCCCGCAGCAGGATGCGCTGGGCGTCGATCTCGTCGATCAATTCGCCGCAGAGGCGTTGGATCGTGTCGGCGTATTCCTCGACCTTGTCGGGCGTGCCCTTCTTCAGGAAGTCCGCGTACCAGGACAGGCCGTAGGCGACGTTGTAGATGTCGTGCAGGAAGATGTGTTCGAGGGCCTGGCGGCGTTTCTCGTGGCTGATGTCCAGGATGGCGCAGACCGTGAATCGCTCGTCGTCGATTTGGATGGGCGTGGTCCAGATCCTCAGCTCGAGGGCTTCGCCGTTGTATCGTCGAAGTACCCGGCACTCCCGCACGCTGCTCTCTCCCTTTTGGCCCGTCAGGATGGCCTGCACGGCCCCGCAGAGACTGCAAAACTCCGTGGTGCCGCAGCCGCCCTCGGATTCGAAACCGTGGGTGCACCCCAGCGCCTCGCCCGGACGCATGCCCAGCACGCGGCTGTTGGGCTGGTCCGGGGGCATCAAGGCCGCGATCTGTTTGTTGACGAAGACGATCTGGCGATACTCGTTGAGCACCATGAGGACGCAGGGCATCATGTCGGGCAGCATGCCCAGGAGCCTCTTTCCGGTGAAGAGTCGGGCCTGTCGCGCGATTTCCTCCGCCGAAGCCCGTTCAGCGGGTGCGAATCTCGTAGGCATTTTCTTGTCGGTCATCAGCCGCGCCTTGGTTGCCTAAAGGGTCACGCTATTCCGGTGCCACAGAGCGAGGCAATCCGCCCCGTCTCCAAGGCCTATTGTGCCAGAACCCGCCGGGAGAATCAACCCGCAAATCTCTGCTGGGCCGGGAAGGATCGTGGTGGGACTACCCGGGCCTTCGGTCCAGAACGCGCTCGGACCCGCCGGCAAGCTGCCGTAGTGACCCGGGCTCCAGGAGGATGACCTTGGCCTCGATGTCCAGGACCGCCTTGACGCGTGCGGCCATCTGGAGCCGCAGGCTCTCGAAGGCCTTGACCTCGTCGAGCGAAGGGAGGCTGCCGGAGATCTCCACGCGGACCTGGATCGTGTCGACGCCGCCTTCCTGGTCGAGGATGATCTGGAAGCAGGAGCTGATGCCGTCGAATTCGCCGACGATCTCCTCGATCTGCGAGGGGAAGAACCCGACGCCGCGGACGAGGATCAGGTCGTCGGTGCGTCCCATGATCCGCTCCATGCGCAGGAAGGTCCGGCCGCAGGGGCAGGGCTCGGAGTTCAGGCGGGTGATGTCGCCCGTGCGGTAGCGGATGAGCGGGAATCCCTCCTTCATGATCGTCGTGACGACCAGTTCGCCCTCGTGGCCCGCCGGGACGGGCGCGAGGGTCTTGGGATCGACGAGTTCGACGATGAACTGGTCTTCGTTGATGTGCAGGCCGTGGCGGAGGTGGCATTCGCCCGCCACGCCGGGACCGAGGATCTCGGTCGGGCCGTAGGTGTCGATCGAGGTGATTCGCAGGCGTTCTTCGAGTTGCCGGCGGATGGGATCGCTCCATCGTTCGCCGCCGAACAGGCCCAGTCGCAGGGACAGCCGCTCCAGAGGGACCTGTGTTTCGTCGAGGCTGACCGCGATGTTCAGCGCATGGCTGGGCGTGGAGACCAGGACCGTGGTCTTGAAGTCTCTCATGATCACGATCTGCTTGGCGACGCTGGTGGCCAGGGAGGCGGGGATCACCGACGCGCCGACCCGCTCGGCGCCCTGGTGGAAGCCGAAGCCATCGGCGAGCAGGCTGTAGTGCAGGGCGACCTGGACGACGTCCTGCTGGGTCACGCCCGCGGCGGTCAACAGGCGGGCGGCGCACTCCCGCCAGTTCCGCAGGTCGTTCTGCGTGTAGCCGACGACGATCGGCCTGGCGGTGGCACCCGAGGTGGTGTGGATTCGCACGATGTCCCGCAGAGGGACCGCGAACATGTCGTAGGGATAGCTCCGCTGCAGGTCGTCTTTCGTGGTGAAGGGAAGCTCGCGGAGGCCCTGCAGGTCCTTGAGCCGCTCGAGATTGACGCCGTGATTGTCGAAGGCCGCCTTGTAGAACGCAACGTTGCGGTACACGCGATTGAGCGTCGACTGGAGTCGCTCCAACTGAACTTGCGCCAATTCTGCGCGAGGCATCGTTTCGCATTTGGCGTTGTACAGGTTCACCTGGTCCATGGGATGATCCTAGTTCTGAAATCCGAAATCCGAAGCACGAAATCCGAAACAAGCACGAATGACCAAAATCCAAAATTCAAAACGGAGTCCCAAAGCGGCGCCGGCGTTTCGGTCATTTGGATTTCCATCATTTGGATTTGTTTCGGATTTCGAGCTTCGGATTTCGAGTTTCCTGTTATTCATCAATTCTCCGATACTCCTTCCCGAGATACGCCCTCTGCACCTCGGGATTGTCGCTGAGCTGCCTGGACGGTCCCTGCAGGACGATCTGGCCGGTCTCGATCACGTAGCCGCGGTCGGCGACCGCCAGGGCGGCCCGCGCGTTCTGCTCGACCAGCAGGATGGTCAGGCCGTTGCGTTTGAGCGTGACGATGGTCTCGTAGAGGTCCCGCACGACCAGGGGGGCCACGCCCAGCGAGGGCTCGTCCATCATCAGCAGTTTGGGCCGGGACATCAAGGCTCGTCCGATCGCCAGCATCTGCTGCTGGCCGCCGGAGAGGGTGCCCGCCAGTTGGTTCGACCGCTCCTTGAGGATGCCGAAGAGGTCGTAGACCTGCTCCAGGCTCTCTTTGATGTTCGCGTCGCTGCTCGTGCGGCGCCGGCAGAACGCCCCGAGCAAGAGGTTCTCGCGGACGGTCATCGAGCTGAACACGTGCCTGCCCTCGGGGACCAGGCAGCAGCCCAGTGCGACGATCCTCTCGGCGGGCCGGCCCAGGATGGTCTGCTTGTCGAACTCGATCTCGCCCGAGCGGGGCTTCAGCACGCCTGCGATGGTCTTGAGCAGGGTGGTCTTGCCCGCGCCGTTGGCCCCGATCACGGCGACCGCCTCGCCCGGCGCGACGTGCAGGCTGATCCCCTTGAGGACCCGCAGGGCCCCGTAGCCGGCGTCGAGATTGAGGATCTTAAGCATGCTCGTCCCCCAGGTAGATGCGGATCACGTCGGGGTTTCGCTGGATCGCGGCGGGCGGGCCCTCGGCGATCTTGCGGCCCTGGTCCAGGACGAGCACCTCGTCGGAGATGTTCATCACGAGGGACATGTCATGCTCCACGATCAGGCAGGTGACGCCTCGATCGCGGATCCTGAGGATCAGCTTGGAGAGTTCCTGGGTCTCGTAGATGTTCAGTCCGGCCGCGGGTTCGTCCAGCAGCAAGAGGGCCGGCTCGGTGGCCAGGGCCCTGGCGAACTCCACCAGCCGCTGGCGGCCGAAAGACAGGTTCGACGCGGTCTCGTGCATGTGGGACGCCAGGCCCAGGTCCATGAGGATCTCCGCTGCCTTGACCCGCGTCTGGCGGTCCTCGCGCCAGGTGCGGGGCAGGTTCAGCATTCCGGCGAGGAAGCCCGATCGGGTCCGCGGGTGCCGGCCCACCATCACGTTCTCGTGGACCGTCATGTGGGGAAACAGCTTGGTCGTCTGGAACGTGCGGGCGATCCCCAGCGACGCGATGGCGTGGGGTTTGCACGCAGTGATCCGCCTGCCGCGGAAACGGACTTCGCCCTGCTGGGGCGGCGTCGTGCCGGCGATCAGGTTGAACAGCGTGGTCTTGCCCGCCCCGTTGGGACCGATCACCGCCTTGATCGTGCCTTCCCGCACCTGCATGCTGACGTCGCGCACCGCATGGACGCCGCCGAAAGAGCGGTGCAGGTTTCGAGTCTCCAGGAGGACGTCAGCCATGCAACCTCCCCGGCCTGCTGCGCAGGAAATCCGAAATTCGAAGTTCGAAATCCGAAACAAGCACGAACGACCAAAATCCAAAATTCAAAACGGAATTCCGGAGCGGCGACAGCGTTTCGGTCATTTGGATTTCTGTCATTTGAATTTGTTTCGGATTTCGAATTTCGGATTTCGAATTTGCTTCAGTCATTTCTCCTCCTCCTCCTCCTCGACAGCAGAGCCGTCACCGCCTGCAATTTCGGCGCTCGAAGAAGCCCTTGCGGGGCGAAGAGCATGATGCCGATGAGGATGGCGCCGAAGACCGCGTCGTCGAAGGAGCCGAAGATGCCGCGGAGCGAGAGGAAGTTCAGCAGGACGCCCATGACCATCGCGCCCCAGAGATTGGCCATGCCGCCGACGGCGACGATGGCGACGTACCGTACGGACTTCATGACCGTCACTTCGGACGGGCCGATGCTGCCGTTGTAGTGGGTGAGCATCGCGCCGCCTACCGCGGCCAGCACCGCGCTGAGGACGAACGTGGCGAGCTTGTAGCGGTACGTGTCGATGCCCAGCGAGTGCGCGGCCTCTTCGTTCTCGTGGATCGAGCGAAGGGCGCGGCCGACGCGGGAGTGGACCAGATTCAGGGCCAGGACCATGGCCGCCAGCACCGCGGACCAGGCAATGTAGTAGTTCTGAATGCGGAAGGGGGCCCGGCCGTTGACCTGGAGGTCGCCCAGGAGGTGAAAAGGCGGGACGCCGGAAATGCCGTCGGCCTGGCCGAAGATCTTCGCGCCCAGGACGATGCGATAGATGATCAGGCCGAAGCCCAGGGTCGCCATGGCGAGGTAATGGCCCTTGAGCCGGATCACCGGCAGGCCGATCGCCAGAGCGATCAGTGCTGTCAGAAGGATCGCCGCTAGGAAGGCCGGCCAGGGCGAGAAGGACAGGATCTCGTGGCCGTACAGGTCCTGCCAGGAGACGAGCAGGCCGAGCGACCGCAGCGATTCGACGAGCGGGGTCTTGCTGTGACTGCTGAGGTTGTAGGTCGTCAGGACAGCGACCGTGTAGCCGCCGGTGGCAAAGAAACCCGCATGGCCCAGCGAAATCTGTCCGGCGTAGCCCATGAGCAGGCACAGTCCGATGACCACGAGGGCATAGTAGGCGGACATGGTGATCTGCGTCATGTAGAACGTCTTGCCGGTGGTGGCCAGCAGGACGTGCAGCGCGACGATCAGGACGGCGGCAGCGATGACAGGATAGTAGATCCGCAGTCGCATTACGCCGTCCTCAAGCTTGTGCCCCGTCGGGCGAACAACCCGCTGGGCCGAAAGACGAGAATCAACAGGAGCACCACGATGGCGACCACTTCTTTGTAGGCCGAGGCGAACTGGCTGACCACGAAGGCCTCCAACAGACCCAGGAACAGTCCCGCTGCCACCGCGGCCATGCTGTTGCCCAGGCCTCCGAGGATCGCGACGGTGAAGCCTTTGATCGCCAGGGGCGCGCCCATGTCGTACTGGGTCTGGGTGATGGGCGAGATCACGCAGCCGGCCAGGGCGCCGATGCCGGCGCTGAGCATGAACGAAAGCGTGACCATCCGGCGGTCGTTGACGCCGCACAGACGCGCCGCCATCCGGTCGTCGGAGCAGGCCCGCATGGCCCGTCCGGTGGTGGTGTATCGGAAGAAAAGCGTCAGCGCCGCGACAATGACGGCGCTGACGCCGAGGACCCAGAGGACCTGGACCGAAATGTACGCGCCCAGGATCGAGACGGTGGTGCTGGAGGTCCCTGTGAAGTAGGGCAGGGACCACGGTTTCTCATCCCAGATGTGGAGCATGGCCTCGCGGATCACGATCGACAGACCGATGGTGACGATGATCAGGCGCAGGACTGAGCCGTCGCGGACCCGCCGGATGAAGACCAGTTCGACCGCTGCGCCCAAGGCGGTCGTGATCAGGACCGCCCCCAGGATCGCCACCGGCAGCGGGACCACGTGCGAGAGGCTGATCGCGGTCATCGCGCCGATGATGAGGAACTCGCCCTGGGCGAAGTTGATGATGCCTGTGGTGTTGTAGATGATGTTGAAGCCCACCGCCACGATGGCGTACACGCTGCCCACGGTGATCCCGGACAGGCCGTACTGCATGATCTGCGGCAGGTTCATTCGACAAGAGACTCCTGATACACACCGCTTGAGAGGGCTTATTTCTTGTAGAACGCGAACTTGCCGTTCTTGACGGTGAGCATCTCGAAGGCGTCGAGTCCCAGGCCGTTGTGGTCCTGGGCGGAGAAGTTGAAGATGCCGGCGGTGCCGACCACGCCCGTGAGGGTCTCGATGGTGTCGCGGACCACTGCCTTGTCGGTGGAGCCTGCCTTCTTGATCGCCTCGGTCAGGATCAGGATGGCGTCGTAGGCATGGCCTCCGAACGTGCTGGCCTCTTCCTTGTAGCGGGACTCGTAGTCCTGTTTGTACTGCGTGAGGACCGCCTTCTGGGGATGATCCGCAGGGAGTTCGTCCGCCACCAGCAACCGGCCGCAGGGGAAGATGGTGCCGTCGGCGGCGTCGCCGCTGGCCTGGACGTACTTGATATTGCCGTAGCCGTGGCTCTGGAACAGGGGAACATCGAGCTGGATCTGTTTCATGTTTTTGGCCACGATGCCCTGAGCGGGCTCGATGGACCAGTTGACGACCGCCTGGACGCCGGCGCCTTTGACCTTGGTCAGGACGCCGGTCAGGTCGGTGGCCTCTTTCTCATAGACTTCGTTGACGAGGATCTCGACCCCGTGTTCCGCGGCCATCTTCTCCAACTGGGCCTTGCCGCCTTTGCCGAAGCCGGTGTTGCTGGTGATGACGCCGATTTTGGTGATTCCCAGGTCCTTCATGGCATTGAAGATCCACTGGGCGGCCTGGCTGTCCTTCTGGGGAGTCTTGAAGACGTAGCTGGCCATGGGGACGACGATCTCCTCGGCCGCGGCGCAGGACAGCAGGATGGTCTGGCCCTCCTGGCAGATGTTCTTGATCTGGAGGGTCTCGCCGCTGGTGGACGGGCCCAGAATGGCCAGAACCTTCTCCTCGTCGATGAGCTGGCGGGCCATGGAGATGGCCTTCTCGGTGCTGCCGGCGGAGTCCCGGATGAGCAGTTCGATCTTGCGGCCATGGAGGCCGCCGGCCTGGTTGACCTTTTCGACGAACATTTCGACGGTCTTGGCTGCCGGGGCGCCCAGGAACGAGGCTGGACCGGTGACGGCGAAGATGGCGCCCACCTTGATGGGAGTCGCGTCGCCCGTTTGCCCCTCCGGAGCCGGAGGCTTCCCGCAGCCCGACAGAATCAGGGCGCATCCTACCGCCAGAACACACAGGATCTTTGCCACGTTCGGTCTCATGGTTCCTTTCCTTTCCGACCCAAAGGTCAACCGTTTTGCAGAGTCTCTCTTGCGGTTTGACGGAAGTCAAGGCTCTCTCGAAGAGCCTCCGCGATCCGCAGGAGCCGCAGTTGTCCGGTATCAAGTTGCCTTGATATGCTCCGTCTTCGCCCCTTTCTCCTGGTTTCGGGCTTGGAATCCGCCCTCACGGGACCGAGAACGGGCCAATTCCGTGTCTATGTCCCCCCCCCCGCGTTGCGACGACTCCGGAGCAAGCCACTAGAGTATCGTGCGGAGTTTATCTCGTCAACCCCTATTGAGGGGCGTTGCCGCCGGGTCGGAGGGCGTCGATCTGGGACGCCGGAATGACGAAGTCGTCTTCGTGCAGGCGGTGGATCCTGGGCGTCCCTGGTGGGGTGGCATTTTCCGTCTTTCCGTTTTTCCGTCGGGATTCCGGGATTTGTCTTGCGGCCAGATAGGGATTGGGGTAAAAGTACAATCTGAGGTGTTATATTTGTGTCGCCGTCGGCTGCCGGCGACGACATGGGCACTCTGACAAAGCGATCCGGGCACAACGGTTTCACCAGGACGCGCGGGCCTTCGCCTGTGTGTTCTTCCCCTGGTACAACGGAGAACATCGCCACTCCGGCGTGGCGCTCTATACCCCGGCCGACGTTCACTACGGCCGCGTCCACGAGATTCACCAACGTCGGCAGGCGGCCT
>DATIKY010000027.1:0-2111 GCA_035476995.1 Sedimentisphaerales bacterium
CGGGCCGCCTCAGTCGGCCGCAAGGCCTTCTGACACTCACGATCAGTGCCAACACTTGGATCAAAACGCGCCTGTTACAGATCCTCAATCAAATCCCAGCCAACGTCTGACCCGTCCATGTTTATGCAACGTTAGGGTCTATCCTACCTCTGTGGCCGGTGTTCTCGTCGCTCGACAGGCCTCGCTTGCGATCCGCATCCTTTCCGCGTCCACTGCCTATCCTCTGGCGGATCAGCGTTCATCCGCCTTGTTGACTTGCTCTGGGCATTGTCGGATAATGGCTCTCGATCGGGAAGTAGTGGCGGGCGGGCCCGCGGGTCCGCCGCCGACAGGTGGGCAGTCCGGACGCACGGGAGGTGGCAGTATGTTCGATGTCGAGCCGCTCAAGCCGAGGATCGTGGAGATCTGTCGTCACGCCAGGGTCAGCCGTTTGGACCTCATCGGTCCCGCGGCGCGCGGGGATTGCCCCGACGAGAACGAGGTCGATGTCCTCGTTCGCTTCACGCACGACGGGGGCGAGATCTTCAACCGGTTCTTCGACCTCAAGGAGGGGCTCGAAGAGGTCTTCGGCCGGGCGGTCGACGTCACCGTCGAGGAGACGGTCAAGAGCCCGGTGCTGTGGGAGAGCATCGAGCAGAGCCGCCGGAACATCTACGCCCTGTGATTGGCCGCGAGGGCGTTTGGGGGCGCGTGGCTCGATCCGGCCGGACCGGTTCGCTGCCTCATGGGAGGCAATGTGGACCAACAGCATCGTGTACCATGCCGGGGCAGGGGAGGCGGCGCAATCTCCGGCGGAGAACCTGGGGAAGCACATCCTCGAATCTCCGAGGCGACCTGGGCGATTCTTCGCGTTGTGCACGTCGCACGCGGCCGCAGGCAAATTGCCTATCCTGGGCAACGAATGTGGTTTCCTTCCGCCAAAAGGGATGACTTTTCCCGTCGGCTGTGGTATGGTGGGTCGCCAACACGATTGACGCACCGGCGTATGCACTCCTGTTGGACGCCGCTCACAGGGTGGCGCGAGCGTAAGCACGATGGGACATCGGACGAAGAATTGGCCTTAGGTTGTGTGGAGACAGATCGCGATGATTGACCCTGTACCGATCTCACAAACAGGTTACAGCAGGCTGAAGGAGGAGTTGGAGCGGCTGGAGAAGACGGAGCTGCCCGCGGTGATGCAGCGGGTGGCCGAGGCCCGCGAGATGGGGGATTTGAAGGAAAACGGCGAGTACATCAGCGGCCGGGAGCAGCAGGGCTTCATTGTCGGTCGGATCCGGGAGCTGAAAGGCATGATGAGCCGCTCGGATATCGTCGATTGCACGAAAGCTCAGACCGACCACGCCGCGTTCGGAACGATTGTGACCCTGATGGACCTGGACAGGAACCAGAAGGTGACCTACCAGTTGCTCGGGCCGGACGAGGCGGATTCCGACAACGGAAGCATCTCCGTTCAGTCGCCGATCGGCGGCGCCATCCTCGGGCACACGGTGGGCGAGAAGTTCTCCGTCACCATCCCCCGCGGCGACCGGCACTTCGAGGTGATCGAGATCAAGGGATCGGACATCCCCTGAATTTGTCGGGCCGCCGGGAGGTTTGGGGTATCGAAGCACTATGGCGCGAAGATTCACACTCCAGTCGCGGACGTCGGCCGGAGAGATCGATTTCGGAGCGGACCTGAACCCGGAGCAGTTGGCGGTGGCGACCGCGCCGGGCGGTCCGATGCTCGTCGTCGCCGGGGCCGGCAGCGGCAAGACCCGCGCGCTGACCTATCGGCTGGCCTGGCTGGTCCATCACGGCGTGGACCCCGGGCGGATCGTGCTGGTTACCTTCACGGACCGGGCGGCCCGCGAGATGCTCAACCGCGTCGAGCTTCTGGTCAAGCAGAAGACCAAGGATATCTGGGGCGGCACATTCCACCACATCGCCAATCGCATCCTGCGAATCCACGGAAAACGTCTGGGGATTTCGCCCGAAGTGGGTATTTACTTGACTGATGTAGCTACCACATGTAGTGTAGGTGGGTATGGAAGACTACCCTGCTACGTTGCTGGAGTTCGAGGCCCGCTTCGCGACCGAGGCATCGTGCCGGGACTACCTGTTCCAGTTGAGAT
>DATIKY010000028.1:0-2999 GCA_035476995.1 Sedimentisphaerales bacterium
CGGGCCGCCTCAGTCGGCCGCAAGGCCTTCTGACACTCACGATCAGTGCCAACACTTGGATCAAAACGCGCCTGTTACAGATCCTCAATCAAATCCCAGCCAACGTCTGACCCGTCCATGTTTATGCAACGTTAGGGTATATTCAACGGCGCATAGCCGTTTTGAGCGAGCACGCCGAGGTATCGGCGGTCGGTATCGTCCAAACCACACTCATCAATGCGCAGGTGATGGAACGCTTCCTCCAAGTCAGTGGAGGTGATGCTATCGTGGTCGTGGCTCTTGGCGACCTGCCAAGCAGTCTGGAGTATGCGGTTGAGGGCTATCCTCGCGGTGCCTTTGGCTCGCTGGGCGACCTTGACTGGGATGTCCGGCGAGTCATAGAGCCAGCGGAGTGCGGCGGCCCGCTGGCGCAAGATGTCAGCAAGATCGTCCACTGAATAGTAGTTGAACTGGCAGCACACCCTCATTCGGTTTCTGAGAGCATCCTGGAGTAGATACTCGTCCGTAGTCGCCAAGATGAGCGTGAAACTATCGAGCGAAATCGTATACGGAGCTTGTGACGAGCCGAGTGAGGTGGACAGGAACCTTTCGGAGACAGCGGTCAAGAGAATGCGTTGGGTTCTTGCGTTCATTCCCTGGGCTTCATCAATAAGCACGGTGGTGTATTCGTCCGCTTTGATCAGGGTGGCGAACAGAGCGCCGCGTTCGTTGATTGCCTCGCCGTTCGTGTGGATTAGACGTAGGTTGCCAAGGTCACAGTGAATGGCTTTGGCTACCAAGGTCTTGCCCGTGCCGGAAGGTCCCGTGAGCAGTACGGGACCAAAGGGTAGGGCAGCATTGCCGGTGACGGACCGCACGTTGAAGTAAGCCCGGAGATAGACCTGGAGTGCGTTGGTCACCTGTGGTTGTCCCTTGATGTGGGACAAGTTCAGAGGTTCTACTTGGTTGACATCAGTTCGAGATAGGTAGTCGGTCGTTGTCATTGTTCTGATCCTTTATGCTGTGCTCAGCGGCACGAGTTGGTATATGTCTCCCACACGGGAGAACTCCTTAAGAAAGGCCTGGGCATTAGTCCCCAGATAGACGACCATCGAGGGAAATGGGGCTGCATTGTCGGAGTCACTGAACCTCAAGCGGCCCGTGACGAAACACCTGGGATACGACCGCAGGAACCTGAACCATTGCGTGTCCGTCCTCGCGGGCAACAGGGCTATCGCTTCCGAGACCTGTCCAGCCTGGTAGGTGTCATGAAGTCGTTCAACCCAAGCCGCTATGTCGCGTCCATACGGTGGATTCATATAGACGCGGCCTTGCCATGGTTGGGCCAAGCCATCGTCTTGCTTAGTGTACTGCAGCTTCGCAGGGATGTTGGGATTGACGTTGGAATTGCTGCACGGATCTATATCAATTGTACCGAGAACGCGCAAGACCGGCTCAATGATGGTGGCTGGCGTGTTCCATTCCGCCGTGGCACTCGAAAACAGAGCATCGAGTCTTGCATGCGCGGCGGGACTCGCGCCCTGGGGATTGTCGCATGTCGGGGGCTTGGCGTCTTTGTCTGGCTGATGGCATGCCTTGGCGGCCTTGATTATCGCGGCCCTCGATGGTCGTTCACCGCGAGATATCTTCTGCTCGATGCTGGGGTCCGCCTCTTTGAGCCTGGCGACCGATTCTGCGAATTTGCCCGCACGTCGCACGGTGACTTCGGAGACGCCATGCTGCTCGGCCAACGTGTGGGCTGTGTTCAAGTGGTCATTTTGACCGGTTGATGTCCTGGCTCCTCCCTGGGGTTTCTTCAACCGGTTGTATCGCCTGCCAAGAAGCAAGGTGAACTGCTCCGGCGTCAAGTTGCGGCGGGCGAGTTGGTTGCACTCGATCCAGTCTTCAGCCGCTTCGCGGTTGGGGATGAGATCGTGGCCAAGGGTCTTGATGGGGAAGGGTATCTTGTGGTTGCGGCAAATGTCCAGCCTGTGGTGGCCGTCGAGAAGGATTCGGTGTCCATTGTCCTGCCAGACAACGAGCGAATTGCGGCAGCCTTCCGTGAGGAGGCTGTGTTCCAACAACTGACATTCTTCCGGGCGCAAATCAGGGATCAGCGACCTGAATTGCGGGTCAATCCGAATGTCCAAGTTGTCGTCACGTGTATCAGCCATTCTGAAGATGATCCTACGAACGGCAGTTTTTCGGGGCAACGCCGGGAAGAAGTGTAAAGAGAGCGAGTTGGGGTTTATTCCGTCGGGAACAGGTGGATTGCTGCGCGAAGGTGACTAAGAGTTGGATTCGCGCTATCCTGGGGCTGGTGAAACGGTGTTTCACTGCCGTCGGGACGCGAACATGTGGACTGGCGTCATCAATGCGGGCTCCGACACCCGGTAAACCCGGCCTCACCAGCCGGGCTAAGGGGGCGGTCTCATCAACCGCCACGTTGGAGGCACGTAGAGCCGGATGCGTCGAGAGACGCTCGTCCGGTTCGAGGGAGGCTGCTGTAAGTAAAGCTCACCAAGAGTCAATCTACAGCTTCTATCCCATGAGACGGGTGGAAGGCGGGCGACCGGGACAGACTGGGCCGCAGGCCCAGCCGTGGTGCTCAATTGGGTGACGCCGACAAGGTCGGCTAATCCCTCCGGGGGGTTCGGGACGAACGTTCGTTCGGCTCGTTCAACCTTGGCCGTCGTGGGGAGTCTGCACGCTGTGAGGCGTGCAACCGGGCCGATGACAAGGCTCGGCGTTCGGCTCAAAAGGCCAACGGCGAAAAGCTCAACCATGAAAGGGGCGTAAGGCCCTTGGCGGTAAGCAGAAGCGGAGACGGTGCCAAACCGCGTTAGAAAGACCGTTCCTGATGGGTAAGGGGGAGCTTCTAGACCCTCCAGTTGCATAAGGCACTCCGTCAAGTCTTGCGAATGTGCAGTTTTCATCGGGAAAGAGGCGTGGATTCGTAACCGAGGAGCCGATTCGTAAATCTCACCACAGGTGAGGTTCAGATTCGGCAAGAGAATCGG
>DATIKY010000029.1:0-5312 GCA_035476995.1 Sedimentisphaerales bacterium
GACCCTACCATGCACCGGGATCGAAGGATCCCATAACGAGTGCGAATAGAAGCAAGGCGATACAAGAGCTCCGGAGAAAAAAAGGAGGTTCGCCAAGGCGAACTCCCCTTGACATGCCTTCTCATAGAAGGCACAGAGGACTTGTGGGACGGCGGCGGCAACGCAACGCGGGCGAATGCCGATTCGTCCCTGCGAGGGACGGCCTGCGGTTAGGGGCCGTGCCGCTCGTGGCTCGTCGCTCGGCCTGAATCTGCACGGCTGATCCGCAGCAACTGAAGAGGATTCCCAGATGATCTCACAGGGTCGGTGCAAGTCCCCGCCAAAGAACGGATTGGATCTCGCGCGGAGACGTAGGGACGCTGAGGGGGGAACGGAAGATGGAGGACCGATTGCAGGCGACGAGCGACCAGCGACGTTCTTCGCTGGAAGACGACGCCTTACCGCGTCACCGCGAACGGATCACAGGACGCGGTCGACGATGTAGCGGGCGCCCAGGAAGATGTCGACCGCCAGGGCGGTGCAGAGGATGGCCCAGCGGAGGGCGTGGAGGCGGAGCTTCATGTGCGTGATCACAAAGACGATGCCGGTGGCGACCGCGCCCAGGAGGTAGACCTTCGCGGCCTCGACGAAAAGCCGCGCGTAACCGTCGCCCAGGCCCAGCATCACCTGGAAGCAATGGGCCGCCAGGAGCAGCGCCGCGATCGAGAGCCCGCCCAGGACGATCACCCCTGCGAGGATCCACTTGCGGTCCGCGTGGCCCGCTGCGATCAGTCCGTGGAGCCCGATGCCCGCCAGGACCGCGCACCAGGTCAGCGGGATGCTCAGCCACAGGATCGGACTGACGCCGATCCGCGCGATCTGTCCGGCGTCGAGGAACGACTTGCTGAACGCCAGGACGAAGCCCGCCGGCACCAGGACGAACAGGCTGTACCGACGGGCCTTGCCCATCATCGCCGCGCCCAGGACCAGGGCCGCCATGGGGACGTGGTAGAGGCCCAGCAGGGCGCTGCTTCGAGTGGTCGGAGCCAGCGGCGCGACGAAGCCCGCCAGATCCGTCGGGCGGACGCTCACCTGCAGCGGCGCCGCGAAGAACCGCTGCGACGCCGAGACGTGCGAGAACAGGACGATCGCCGCGAAGGGCAGAACCAGCAGCGCGAGCCCTGGGGCTTTGCCGAACCGTTTCTCGACGATCGATGCCGGGATGAAGAGCCAGGGGACGCACGCGGCCGGCAGTCCCGCCAGCGGATGCACCTTGGCCAGGCCCAGGAGGAACGGGCCGAACCCGTAGAGCAGTCCGGCCAGGACCGCGCCCGAGAACCCGGGCGTCCATCGACGACTCAGGACATACGCGCCGAACGCCGCGATACACGCGTTGACCGGCAGGAGCCACTGCCAGCCTGCCAGCCGCGAGCCATGCGGCAAGTACAGATAGCCCGTGAACGCGACGAACAGGATCGCCGCGACGAAGTGCCACATTATCGTGCGCTGGGTTTGGTCCATCCTCAGAATCGACCTTTGGACACGGATTGACACGGATTAACACGGATTCTTCTTCGTTTTGAACAAGACACGGCCGAAAAGCCTCTCCGATTCTCTCCGAAATCCGTGTTCATCCGTGTGAATCCGTGTCGAAAAACAAGATTGAAATGGTTCGCGTCAGTCCTTGAGCACGACCTGCCCGGTTCCTTTGGCGATCTTGCCGATGTTGTAGACCTTTTCGCCCTCGGCGATGAGCAGGCGGGCGACCGCGTCGGCGAAGTCCTCCGCGACGATCACGACGTAGCCGATGCCCATATTGAAGACGTTGAACATCTCCTCCTCCTGGACGGGTCCGGCCTTCTGGAGGAAGTTGAAGATCTTCGGCCTGGGCCAGCTCGACTTGCGGATCACCGCGTTGCAGTCCTGGGGCAGGACTCGCGGCACATTGCCCGGCAGACCCGCGCCGGTGATGTGGGCCATCGCGTGCACGACCCGCTTGACCTTGTACTTGTTCAGCAGCTTGAGGATCGGGCGGACGTAGATCTTCGTCGGCGCCAGCAGCGCCTCGCCCAGCGTTTGCCCACTGAGCTCGTCGATCGTGTCGGTGACCTTGAGCTTGGCCCGTTTGAAGCAGATGTTGCGTGCCAGGGCGTACCCGTTGCTGTGCAGGCCGGAGGAGCCCAGGCCGAGGATCACGTCGCCTGGTCGGACCTGTTTGCCTGTGATGATGCGGTTCTTCTCGACGACCCCGACCGCAAAGCCCGCCAGGTCGAAGTCGCCTTTGCGGTACGTGTCGGGCATCTCCGCGGTCTCGCCGCCCAGCAGGGCGCAATCCGCCTGGCGGCAGCCCGCCGCGACGCCCTTGACCATCTGCGCCACCAGCGCGGGCTCGAGCTTGTGCAGCGCGACGTAATCGAGGAAGAACAGGGGCTCGGCGCCCATGACGAGCATGTCGTTGACGCTCATGGCGACCAGGTCGATGCCGACCGTGTCGAACTTCTTCGCTTTGGCGGCCACCTGGACCTTGCTGCCGACGCCGTCGGTGCAGGCGACGAGCACGGGATTGCGGTAGTTCTTCTTGAAGAGCTTCTCGTCGTAGTCCAGACGGAACAGGCCCGCGAAGCCCCAGGGCACGTTGATCACTCGCGGCCCGTACGTGCTGGCCAGGTGGGACTGGATGGTGTCGACCATCACGTCGTTGGCGTCGGTGTCGACGCCGGACTGGGCATAGCTGACGAATTTACTCATGGGCGGTCGGGGTCCCCTCAAACATGTAGAGTTGGTGTCGTTCCATCGCGAACTTGTTCATTTGCGTGTTGATCGGGATCGGGTACCGGCCGTTCCAACAGGCGGTGCAGTAGTGGCTGGCCGGCATCGCGGCGCAGGCGAGCATGCCTTCGAGCGAGAGGTAGCCGATGGTGTCGACCTTGAGGAACTCACGGATCTGGTCGAGCGTGCGGTTGTTGGCCAGCAGCTCTTCTCTCGTGGGAAAGTCCACGCCGTAGAAGCAGGGATGTCGGATCGGCGGGCAGCTCGCCATCATGTGGATCTCCTTGGCGCCGGCCTCGCGAAGGGCGAGGATCTTGCCCAGCGTGGTCGTGCCGCGGACGATCGAGTCGTCCACGACGACGATGCGTTTGCCTCGGACCACGTCCGGGACGATGGCCAGCTTCAGACGGACCTCCAGCTCGCGGAGCTTCTGGTTGGGCGAGATGAACGTCCGTCCGACGTAATGGCTTCGGACCATGCCCATGTCGAACGGGATGCCGCTCTCGACCGCGTATCCGATGGCGGCCGAGGTGCCGCTGTCGGGGACCGGGATCACGACGTCGGCCTCGACGGGATGCTCCCTGGCCAACTGTCGGCCGAACTTCTTGCGGAGCTCGTGCACGTTCTCGCCGAAGATGAAGGAGTTCTGCTTGGAGAAGTAGACGTGCTCAAAGATGCAGTGCGCGGGCTTGATATCGGCCCGCTTGACGAAATACCGGCTGTGCACTCCGTCTTTGTCCAGGCGGACGATCTCGCCCGGCTCGATCTCGCGGAGGAACATCGCGCCGATGACGTCCAGGGCGCAGGTCTCGCTGGCGACGACGTAGGCCCCCTGCTCGGTCCGCCCGATGCACAGGGGCCGGATGCCGAACGGGTCGCGGGCGGCCTCGATGTGGTCGCTGAACAGAAAGATCAGCGAGTAGGAGCCCTGCAGGTGGTTCAGAACGTGGCCCAGCGGGTCGGGCTTGTTCTGGTGCGTGGGCTTGGCCAGCAGGTGCACGATGATCTCGGAGTCGCTGGTCGATTTGAAGATGCTGCCGTAGGCTTCATACTCGTCCCGCAAGAGGCCCGCGTTGACCAGGTTGCCGTTGTGGGCCAGGGCGACCTGCCCGCGCGAGTACTCCGCCAGAAGGGGCTGGCTGTTCTCGGCGCAGGAGGAACCGGTCGTGGAATATCGGACGTGCCCGATGGCGATGGGGTTCTTGAGCCTCTCCAGCGTGTCCGAGCCGCTGCGGAAGACGCGCTGGACCGTGCCCATGCCCTTGTAGCATTGGATGGACTCGCCGTCGCTGGAGGCGATCCCTGCGGACTCCTGCCCCCGATGCTGCAGAGCGTGCAGGCCGAAGTAGACCTTCTGCACCGCCTCGGGGTCGCCGAAGATGGCGAACAGTCCGCACTCTTCCTTCTTCTCTGAAAAGACCTCGTACCCGTCGTTCTCCGAAACCGCCTCAGGCATGATCCTCACACAGACTGAAAAACAACAGTTATCTTAAGACACCGCCCAACCCTCTCGTCAGACCGACAGTGTAGCGACCGACCCAAGCAAAGTCAACTGGCCGACGGAGAATCCCGCGCCCGGACGCCCGCCCCCGCCGGGGCTGCGACCGCATCCGGGGCCTCCATCCCGACCGGCGAGAGAACGTCCCGCCTGCTCTATCTCCCGGCTCGCAAAGGACTTCAGAGAAACCCCGCCCGACGCTACCCGCCCGCGCGTCCCGACCCCCGCTCGCCTGCGCCCGATCCATCCGCCACACTGTTACTACCGCCGACGGGGGCTTTTGTTCAGCGCCGGGCGAAGCTCTCACGCGTGCGACCGGATTCCGCAGGGTCCGCCCACTACTGCACCCATTTCCTGGGATTGTCCGGTAGGTTGGCCGATGTTAAACTTAGGTAGACACAAAAAGATCACCTATCAAGCTGCTGGGAGGATTCACGGGCCTGGGGTCGCAACGGATTAAGCAGATGCTTCCCAAGAGCCCGTGCTAACGGAATCCATTCCTTGTCGTTGTTGGCGGCAAAAGACTCAATACTGATACCGTCCAAGGCCACCAGGATATCGCCCAGCTTAACACAAACGTTATCTTGGCAGACCCGTTGAGGATCGTTCTTGAAGACATCGAGCACTGCCTTGGCCCCTTTCAGTTCGTCGGAGGCGGTGGTCCCCAGTCTGTCGATCTCGGCCTTGATCGCCTCTAAGTGCTCTTGGTTGTCCCGAAGGAAACTGTGAATCCTGCAGCGAGTAGTGTTAGGCCGACACTTGGGGATAGAGACGTCGAGTTTGCCGCCACCAGAAATCCTGGGTCGCTCAGATGCTCTGGTGCAGTTTGTCCCATTGTACTCGTATGTGACGCTCGCTTCCCACCAACTGTACGCGTTGAGAACCGCACCTCGCAAGTGCGCCCTCATCCGTGCCAATTGTGCCGCTTCGGAAGTTGTCAAGTTGAATGAGACAGTTCCTTTTCACAATTAAGCTCTAATCAATCCGTTGTTTTTGGGGCCTCCTTGGGCGGATTGATCCAGACGGCCTGAGGGGGCAACGCCGCCTCGGGCGGTTTGTGTAGGAA
>DATIKY010000030.1:0-1668 GCA_035476995.1 Sedimentisphaerales bacterium
CCCTTGATGCGGTTCGCGCTCGCCGCGGGAATCGCGATCTGCTGGCGTCCGTCGCCTTCTACGAGTCGGCTGATCCGTCTTCTCGCTGCGTGTACGGCTTTTGCTTTCGCATCAGGTCCAGCAATCTGGAACAGGCCCGCCAGTGTGCTCTGGAAGTCGTCTACTACCTCGCTGAGAACTATGGCATACCGCCCGAATCCCTTGATTTGATCTTCAACGGCGGCGGCCTCGTCGCCCAGGACGACGGTCGAGCCAACGCCGGCGCCGCCGCGCCCGCGGAGATCGTAATCCTGGTGCCGCCGTCGGTCTTCGGCGCTCGGCCGACGCCACACGCACTCACGATCATCTACGATCTCGCTCGACAGATGAGCGCCGATGGCCTCCACGTTGATGTGGACGCCTACGCGAAGGAACAGCAGTTTGTCTGGCTGCCGAACACCTTCAACACCGACGCTGGGGGCTATGCCGTCGTCATCAAGGCGGACGAACTCCTGAATCTGAGCTCCAAGGCCGTCGGCGCGATCTCGGTCCGGCCAAGAAACGACGATTCTTTTGCGATCTGCCGACCTGTCCCAGAGGCCACGGAATGGTTTGCCGAGACCCTCGCAGAGAAGGAGAAACAAGCAAGACAGCAGTCGCAACTGCGGGACAAGCTGATAGGCCGGTGGGTGGTGCCGCCGTGCGTTAGACGCCTTGACTGGGCCGAAATGTCCGAGGACAGCGTCATTGAGGCGTGTCGTGTCATCGCTGCATTCTATCCGTTCGTGGGGGCCGGCCCAGACGAAGTGTGGTACCACATCCACCGTGTGAGCAAACGCCATGGGCTCCTGGAGGGCGCCCGGCTCCGGGCGATTGTGACGTTTGGTGGTGAGAATCCGGCGTTCGCGTGTGGTCATCCGCTCCTGCGGCTATTCTGTCCGTCAGGCGGTTGCTTCATGAAGGAACTGATCGATGACCTGCGGAATCCTCGCCTGTTCACGTAGCGAGGACTCAGTAACTCGTTAGTGATGCTTACCTAGTAGGCCAACAACGTTGAAACCGCGACCCCAAGACAACGAGAACGACCTGAACCCGGCCGACATCGGTGGATGCTCGGTGTGCAGGGAGCTTCTTGTCAATCTGGGACGATTCTTCGAAATGCTGGAGGCCGTCTGCGATTCCCACCGGTCCGATTGGCTCACCGTCGAAGATGTCGCTGGGGAGCTCAAGATCTCAAAGTCAATCGTCTACCGACTGATCCGCAGCGGCGACCTGGAGGCCGTCGACCTCGTTGTCGGTGACGAGGGCAAGATGCCCCAGAAAGGGCACTTTCGGATAAAGCGGTCGGCCCTCAAGCAGTACCTCGACGCCAGGAAGGTCAAACCTCTATCGAATCCACCCGCTCGCCTGCCCGCACGCCGGTTCCCGAAGGTGAAGAATCACCTTGGACTATGAGTTTCTTCTGACTGCCGCTCGCCGGAGAAAAACTACAACCAGACTACAACCAAAAGGTGTATTATCTGCGATTTCTGGGATTCTTACCACTCTCTAATACTACAACGCTACAAAAGCTTAAGAGAACCTAAGCGGCCAACCGATGATCCCATAGGAATGAAACTTCTCTTGGGAGGTCATCGGTATGGACGCCAGTACGATTATGCAACTCAAGCCGGAATTGACCCGTTTTCT
>DATIKY010000031.1:0-4111 GCA_035476995.1 Sedimentisphaerales bacterium
ATTGTGTTGCGGCCTGCTCTGGTATCGCCGTCTCCATCGCCTGAGCCTTTTGAGATAGTTACTAAGTCCTTGCAAAACCTTTGGATAAGCCGGCATGTCCACTCTTCTCAACTCAAAAGTACGCAAAAACCGGATGAGCCATATATCTTCATGACTTCCGAAGAGAAGATAACGCCTTACGGCGTCACTACGAACAGGTGTCACCCGATCGGTTCGTCGAGCTGCGGAACCGAATGTTGCGGCCTGGGTCGAATCCGAATTCCCGCAAGGCGTCGAGAACCGCGACACCCTCCTGGCCGAAATGAGTCGCCTGCGTGTCCTTGAACAGATCGCGAATCGAGGCCAGGTCCGCCGAGAGGGCCTTCAGATCGGTGGGAGGAAAGCGGGAGTATTCCGTAAGACGCCCCTGGATCAGCTCCCGAAGCGTCCCGCCTTGGGCCGCAAGGCCCTGATCCAGGAACGCGTTCCACAGATTGAAAGAAAACGCCATTGCCCGAGGCGAGTCCTTGGGAAAGACCCGGCGCAGGACGCCGAAATTCGAGGCCTTGCCGCCAAAGAAACGGATGTCCGCCGGACACAGATCATTCGTGTCCGACCAGAGCCTGCCTTGCGAGGCCATCGGCTGGATCACCAATGGCGTTCCTTTCTTCAACGACAGCAGCGAGGCCCGCTCCGCCTCGCTCAGCGATTCAACGTCGCTCGCAGGTCTGTGCGAACTCGGCCTGCGTCACAGCCAGGTACACCCTCTTGCCGACGAGCGATTTGGCGAGTGAAGCGTCGCTCTCACGTGCCAGATGCACGAACGGCACCTCCTGCGACCGAGCGAGAATGGCTACATGCGAGTTCGGCGTCGAGGCCGCGAGCGTCACGATCCCCGCCAAGGAGGGGACCTCCGCCGGCACGCCGTCGGTCAGGAGAATATCCTCGCATGCGAGACTGCCCGCTGTGTACGCCTCTTGAATCTGGCTGCCTGGGACGAACTTGAGCGTGCCGAGGGCCCACCCCTGCGAGTAGCTTGAATTGCCCTGGGTCCACTGGGCAGTCGAACCGACAGGCACGCCCTGAGCCTGGAACCAATCGCGGTTCTGCTGCACCATCGGGTATTGCTCATAGGTCGGAAAGTAGTACGCCTTCACGGTCGTGTCCGCGATCACTGAGGTCTGGATCAGGTTGAACAAACGAACCGTCTCTTCCGGCGTGTAGGGGTCGGTGCGGGCCAGTTGGATTCCGTACTCCAGGATCGGCGGGGCACCCCAGGGCGGCACGATGACTGTCCCCAGCACCGCCTGCTGACCGGCCGCGTGGAGTGTGACTTGGCCGAACTCCTCCAGGCTCATGCCGATGAATGGCTCCAGATTCTCCAGGGCAACGGCAGTTCCTGCGCCTCAGTCGGACCGGAGGGCCCGAGAACCAGCAACGAGAAAGACACCCAAACCAGCCACAGTCTCATAGGATCACTCTCTCCGATTGACATCCAAACGTCACGCGCTGCCGGGGCTGCCGCCGGGCTGATCGCTCGGCCGCCAGACGCTCGGATTGCCCAGCGCGTTCGGATCCACCGTCGTCGGGTCGACGACCGTCAGCGAGAAGCCCGCGCCGTCGGTGGCCTTGTACCAGTCGTCTTCGAATCGAAAGTCGTGAATGACCATCCCGGCGGCGTCGCGCAGCTCGATCCGCTCGCCTGCGTTGCTCAGGCTGCCGCCGTACTGACCGACCACCGGCAGGTTGCTGCTGTAGCGCCTCTCGAACGCCGAACGGTCCTTGACCACCAGGCAGTAGGCGCCCGGGGCCAGTTGCACGCTCGGGAATGTGAAATCGACGCCGTCCGTGAAACGGACCCGGTTGAGGTTGATCGTCTCGACCCCGACGTTGGTCAATTCGATGTACTCTGTGTTCGGATCGTCGGGATCGCCGGTATCGGCGGGATGATACATGATCTCGCTGATCCTCAGGCTCTGCGCGACCGGTCCGACGGCAAAAACCGCTTCGTGCATGGCGCTCCAGACCGTGCCGCTGAGAACTCGGGCCTTGACATGTGCACTAGCCTCCAGCGGCACGGGGCTCCCGTACGCTTTCGCGGTCATGGAGACTCCGCTTGGCGCGCCGACGGCGCCTTTGCCGGCCGTCAGTACGACGGAGATCAGGAAGTCAGAACTGGCGGTCGAATCATTCAACGCGTGGACGGCCAGAATGTTGCGACCGGCCTTCAGTTTATTGACATGCTCAACCAGGGGGATCGCCTCGAACTCGATCGCGTCAAGATCCGAATGGCCGGCGGCGGCACGCGAGTTCCAGGCGGGCTCTCCCGTTGCGTTTCTGCGGGCCACCTCCGAACCGTTGAGGTACGCCACAAAGCCGTCGTCGTACCGGGCGGCCAGCGCCAGGTTCGTAATCCTGCCCAAATCCCCCGCCGCGACGTCGAACGGAATCCGGATCAGGCAACTGCCGTTCTTGCCATACATGCCGGCCTGGACATCGATCGTGAAGAACCGTTCGTATCCGGTGCTGCGCTCGTAGCCGACGCCGCCGGAGCCGCCGATCCAGGCGGAGTCGTCAAACTCCGCCCCGCCCCGCCAGGCGTCGTCCACAGGGGCCGTCGGGACCAGCACCTTCTTGGCGGCGTTCTCCGCCACGAGCGTCAGATCGTCGTTGACGGCCGCGACGCCGGGAACACGGGGATCGGAACCATCGAGGGTGTACCAGATCGTGCCGCCGGGCGCGGACTTGGTCATGCCCAGCAGAGCTTGTGAAGGCGTCGCCCCGCCGTGCTGGTCTTGGCCGTTGATCTGGAAAACGGGCGCTTCGACTGACGGGTACCAGCCCCGCGACCTCAACTGGCCCAGGACGGTTTCGGCCCGGCCCGAGAAGTACTGCGTCACGAGCCGATTCACCTCGGTCTCCCAATCCTGGCGAGTGTACGGCTGAGAGGGTCGCTTCACGTCGCCCCATCGGGCGGATTCCCCCACGATCGCGCCGGCCATCTCGTCGGCGCGGGCCAGGTAGCGTTCGGTCGTCTTCTGGCGGGTCAGGACCCCGTCGTTGTAGAAGTGCCGATAGATGCGGTCGGCCAGGAGCATGCGGAAATCCGCGTTGGCCGCCAAACGGTCCATCAGGTAGTGGGGATTCCACACCCCGACCACGTTCACGCGATTGTCGTTGGGATACTCCAGGGCCCACTCGGTGTCCCAGGGTATGATGATGAAGGGGCCGGCGGGTTCCCGCGTACGGATCGCATAGAAGTTGCGAGGCGTGCGGGAATCCCCCAGGAAGACCGGCGCGTCCCGACTTCCCACATAGTAGATCATGAGCATGTAGTCGATCATCGTGGGCACGTCGATGTAAGACTGAATGTCCCGATAGGCCTGCGCGGAGGTCAAATTGCCGCCCGCCAAGGCGAACAGAGCGTTCCAGGCGTTCAGGCCCGACGGGCCGCCTGCGACGACGTCCATCGTGGTGCTGCTCCCGCTGCCGCTGGGGGCCTCCAGGATGTCGTAGTCCTCCTCCCTGCCGCCGAGGTGATCGGCGGCAAAATCCTCCGTCGGGCGTTCGGTCGCGATGTACATGCCCCAATACAGACCGTTGATGTAGACCTGAACGGGCCTGCCATGGGGGGCCAGGCGTCCCATGTCCCGCACGGTGTCCCTCGCAAAGACGTCCCGCAGATAGTCGGCGTTGCGTTCTCCGCCCATACCGCTGTGGCCCGTCCAGGAATAATTCCAGATGGACCGAAGCGCCAGCGTGTCGAACGACTCGACGTCGCTGTCGGGAAAAAGCGGAAACTCCAGACGGGACCGGCCGTACTCGGTTCGAAAGTTGAGGCGAAGGGCATTCTTCGCATTGCCGCTGCGGCTGTAGGGCCCGCCGTGGATTCGAATCCCGGCGTTGATGCAGAAACCCGCGCCGGTGCTCGGATCGATCCACTCGACGGACGCCGGACGCTCCGACTGAGGCCCGCTCATCATGGGGTTGGCGTAGACCCTCCAGTTGCATAAGGCACTCCGTCAAGTCTTGCGAATGTGCAGTTTTCATCGGGAAAGAGGCGTGGATTCGTAACCGAGGAG
Source organism: Sedimentisphaerales bacterium (assembly GCA_035476995.1). Lineage (GTDB taxonomy): Bacteria > Planctomycetota > Phycisphaerae > Sedimentisphaerales > Anaerobacaceae > PLanc-01. The sequence continues at coordinate 4,062 of DATIKY010000031.1, forward strand.
CCGATTCGTAAATCTCACCACAGGTGAGGTTCAGATTCGGCAAGAGAATC
>DATIKY010000032.1:0-2200 GCA_035476995.1 Sedimentisphaerales bacterium
GAACCGCTACACGCTGACGGCCCAGGGGCAGAAGTTCGCCACGGCTTTGCTGTCCGCTTCCGCCGTTGATATCAAAGGACTTACGAAACTCGCCGCATAGAAATCACGCAGCAAAAACGATGTTCTGAAGGATTGTAGTACAGAGGTTGATTAGGACTGGGGAGAGCGGGGGGGGGGCGGGACAGATGCGTCTGTGAAAAGAAACTGGCGTCCCCAGTCATAGCGCCAACGGGTCATTCGGGCGTCCGGAAGAACCGTCCGCCAAGAGGAAGCAGCGGACTGATCCGGATTCCGGCGTTGTACGCCGGGCATCTTTCGCCTTTTGCCAGCAGCATGAAGGGGGGTGCTGCGCACGCCCCAAAGGAGGGGAGATTCTCCCTCTGTCATGCTGCTGGCGAAATGCGGCAAATGTCCCTCGCACGACCGTTTCAGGCGTGTTGTCTCTGGGTTCTGCATGCCCGGAAATCTGCACAGAGACGGACAGATGCGCCGTGGGGGTTGCGGGGCATCGGATCGGGGGGTACACTTCACGCGTGGACCTGCGTTCGACGGACAGACCTGGGGATGTTGCTGTTATGGAGTGGACAGGATGAGATTCGGCAATCGGTTGGGCGGCGGGGTGTTGCGTCTCTCGATGTTGGCTGGTTTGGTACTGCTTTGCGGGTCGGTCTGTTGGGGCGACCTTTTGGGGGATTTGGCGAAGCCGCAGGAAGGACGGAGCATGCGGGAGACCTCTACTCGCAAGATCGGAGCGGATGGCAAGCCGGACCCCAATGGCGTGCCCGATCCGAACAGCAATTCGGACAACTCCAGTGTCGCGCCGGGACAGCGGAAGATTCTGCTGGATGTCAAAGGGCCGGGCGTTGTCACGCATATCTGGATGACGTTCCTCGGGCCCGAGCCGCACCCGTGGGCGAAGAATGGGTCGGCCAATCATCAGGAAATGCTGCTGCGGATGTATTGGGATGGCGCTGAGAAACCGGCGGTCGAAACGCCGGTGGGGGATTTCTTCGCCAATTCCTTCGGGAAGCGCAGCCAGGTGATCAGTCTGCCGGTGGTCGTCGAGGACGCCGATTCGTATAACTGCTTCTGGCACATGCCGTTTCGCAAGTCGGCGAGGATCGAGATCGTCAACCAGAGCGACAAGCCGATCAGCCTGCTCTACTACAATATCGACTGGATCAAGAAGGACAAGTTGCCCAAGGATACGCCGTACTTCTATGCCCAGTACCGCCAGGAGTATCCCGTCGAGAAGGGCAAGGATTACGTGCTCTTGGAAACGCAGGGCAAGGGGCACTACGTCGGGACGGTGCTGAGCGTGCGGACGCGGAGTCCCTCGTGGTTCGGCGAGGGCGACGAGAAGATCTACATCGACGGCGAGGAGCGGGCCTCGATCTGGGGCACCGGTACCGAGGACTACTTCCTCTCGGCGTGGGGTCTCAAGATGACGAGCACGCCGTTCTTCGGAGTCCCGTACTTCGATCAGTGGGGCATCGTCGGCGGGCACACGTCCGCGTATCGCTGGCACATCAGCGACCCGATCGTGTTCCAGAAGGGCATCAAGGTGACGTTCGAGCATTTCGGCTGGATCTCGCCCGACGAGAACCCGCAGTTCAAGACCCACAGTTGGAACGAGCGGGAGGACGACTATTCGAGCGTTGCGTTCTGGTACCAGACGGGCACGCCCACGTTCACCGCCCGCGCCCCGCACGGCCGCGAACGGACGCTGCCCAGCCTGGACCGGACGATTCTGGCCAGGGACTTCGCCGCCGAGCCGTATCACGGGGCGGGCGAGACGGTCGTTCAGAACCTGGACTTCTATCCCGACGGGCACCTGTTCTACAAGCCTTCGGCTGCCGAGGACGCCTGGGTCGAGATCCCGTTCGAGATCGAGAAAAAGGAGCCGAAGCGGCTGCTGCTGGTGATGACCCGCGCGCCGGACTACGGCCGGTACCAGGCGTCGCTCAACGGCGTGAAGCTGGGCGGCGTGATCGACCTGTACAACGCCGACGTCTCGACCTGGGAGTACCACCTGCTGGACTTCTGGCCCGAGCCGGGCAAGTATACCCTCCAGTTGCATAAGGCACTCCGTCAAGTCTTGCGAATGTGCAGTTTTCATCGGGAAAGAGGCGTGGATTCGTAACCGAGGAGCCGATTCGTAAATCTCACCACAGGTGAGGTTCAGATTCGGCAAGAGAAT
>DATIKY010000033.1:0-5448 GCA_035476995.1 Sedimentisphaerales bacterium
CGAGCCACGGGTCCTCAAACGCCGTCGCCACCGCTACCCCCTCATGCAACGACCCCGAGAGCAACTCCGTGAGCAACTGCAGAAAACATAAACCCCTGGTATCGCACGCCTTGTGGACGGCAGTGCCATTCGGACCTGACACCTGCAATGTTCCACAGGGCAAGGCGGTAGAGGGGGACGGCGAGAAAGACGGGCTATCCCTCGGCCTTTCCGGAGGCTGTTCAACGGGGGCCTGCGTCCCACGTGCAGGCCCCCGTCTCTTTCGTTGGTTCGGCGGAAAGCGATATCTACGCGCGTGTGACGACGAACTCGCCGTAGTCGTCCCCGCACTCGATGCCCTTGGTCTGCTCGCACTTGAAGGTGCGAAGACCCGTCTTGCCGGTGGGATCGTACGAGCCACCATAGGCAAGGTCCATGAAGGCGGCCGAGACGCCGCGGATCATGTAGGCCGACGGCCGGTTCGACCGGCCGTGCGCGACGACGTCCGCCTCGTAGTAATCGTAGGCGCGGACGACCATCTTCTCGCCCGGGATCAGTTCAACGATCTCGGAATTGGCCCAGCCCCAGGCCGTGAAGACGGCGTAGGCGCCGTGGAGGATGTCTTCGGGCACGTTCTTGACCATCGGCTGCACGACGGCGTTCCACTCGTCCGACGTGATGATGCCGTAGCCGGTGTGGTAGCCGCACTCATGGGCGGCATTGATGAGCAGGTACTCCGTCGCCTCGACCATTTCCGGTTCGACCTTGCTGACCAGCCGGTCGGCAAAGCTGTTCCAGAACTTGGCGGGAAGCTGCGTCACGAATACGTTGAACCCTTCGATGATGCCGCGCGCGTCGCCGCGGACCTGGATCTTGGACATGTTGGCGACGATCTTCTCGCGGTTCAGTGTTGTCGTTGCTGTTGCGGTCATCTTGTATCTCCTTCTTGCGTGTTACGCCTTGTGGACTTTGAACCAGGACTGGGGCGCGCCCCGCACGATGCTCTGCGTCTCACGGACCTCGTAGGTGCCGATGGGCTTTCCCCAGACCGCCGCGAACATGCCGGCGATGTATCCCCGACCGATGTGGTTGACGGGCCGGTCGAACTGGCCCCACTTCTTGACCCACCCTTCGTCCACGTGGGAGTTCTCCAGCACCACCTCGCCGGAATCGTTGCCCAGACAACGGACCACCATCTTGCCCAGGCCGACGGCCGCGTAGTACTGACACGCGGCGGCGACGCGGTCGTCCACCGATTCGACGTTGTGGCTGTCGAAGTAGTCGGTCAGGACGTCGTGAAAGCTCTCCTCCGAGGTCCTGGCCAACAGGGTGGTTTCCTGGGCATCGACGGCAAGCTGCGTGTAGAGCGACGCATAGTGGTGGCAATGAAGGACGGACAACTGCCCGTTGAGGTAGTGTCGCATCCGATTCGCATCGAACTGATGCTTGAGATTCAGTGTGCTCGACATGATACGTCTCCTTCTTAGTTGAATTCCTTCTGCAGTTCTTTCATGGCCTGCTCGAAGAGGGCCACAGTCTGCGGCGCATCGGCCGCCGCCGCCGCCTGGGTGGACGGCACCTTGGTGATCATGGCCATTCGCATCTGCGTCTTCATCCCGCCGAGCGCTTTGGCCTTCTCGTAGTACCCCAGCAATTGTTGTCCCATGATGCATCTCCTGTCATTCAATGTGAGTTCCGATCGCGTCCGTGCGGAATTCCGGGCCTCGGCGTTCCCTGCCGGCTTCCGTATTGTCCATTGCGGCCAACAACGACCGCAGATCGTCCACTGTTCGTTGGATGCTCGCGTCGTAGGAGATGACGCGCGCCGTCTGATTGCCTTCGATCCCCTTGAGGGTGAATCGTCCGGGGACCGTGGCCTTGAAGAAGGGCCGGGCAAAGTCCGGGTAGTACTGCACCTCCGCCGCCGACCGCAGACCCAGGATGAAATCCCGCGTGATCTCCGAGTCGAACAGCAGCTCGTGAAGGTACGAGCCGTCGAAGCAGTCTTCGATGTGTTTGACGTCGACGATCTTCATGCGGGACACCCGTGGGCGACGAGGGCTTTGACGGCGTCGAGAAACTGGTCGATCTCCCGGTCCGTCGTGAAGTACGAGGGGCTGACCCGAATCGATCCGCCGGGGGCCGAGCCCAGGGGCCGATGGATCAGCGGGGCGCAGTGCAGACCCGAACGGATCGCCATGCCGAACGATTGGTCGAGCAGGTACCCGGCTTCTTCCGGGTCCAGACCCTCGATGTTGAACGAGAGCATGCAGGCGCTGTCTCTCGCCGCGTCGGGAGCATAAAGCCTCACTTCCGGAATGGTCGCGAGCTCCGCAGCCAGTCGCCCGACGAGGCGTCGCACCTGTCGGCGGATCTCGCCGACCCCGTGGTCAAGCACGAAACGAACGCCGGCGTCGAGGGCGGCGATGCCCGGCGTGTTCGGTGTGCCCGCCTCGTAGTACATCGGCATCTCGCGAGGCTGATCGGCCAGGTCGCTGCGGACCCCGGTGCCGCCGACCTTGAGCGGTTCGAGACTCAACGGCTCGCGAATGTAAAGACCGCCGACGCCTGGGAGGCCGTAGAGAGACTTGTGGCCGGCGAAGGCAAGCAGATCGATCCGCCAGTCGCTCAGATCGATCTCCACAATCCCGGCGGACTGGGATGCGTCCACGATGAGAACCGCTCCCCGCTCGGAGGCCACAGACGCGATCGCCGCCAGATCCTGCGCCTGTCCCGTGACATTCGAGCAGTGGTTCACCACGATTGCGCAGGTGTCCGGACGGATCGCCGCCGCAATGTCAACCGGGGCCACCCAGCCGTTGGCGTCACAAGAAACGACGGTCTTGCGGATTCGCCCCGCCTTCTCCAGACGCCGGAGGGGGCGGAGAACGGAGTTGTGCTCGATCGCCGTGGTGACCACATGGCCTCGGAGGCACGATCCGAACAACGCCAGGTTCAACGACTCCGTGGCCCCCGAGGTCAGCACGATGCTGTCCGGGTCCGAGGCCTGGAACAGGCGGGCCAGATTCTCGCGACACCCGCGGATCACGTTGTGAGCGGAGCGATCGAAACCCACCCGGTCTGCGTGGAAGGGCTCCGAATGCAGGCACTCCGCCACAGCTCGATGCACCTCGGGCGGTTTGGGAAAACTCGTTGCGGCGTTGTTCAGATAAATCATGGCCCGACTCAGAATTCGTACTTCACCTGCAGGGCGATGACGCTGTCTTCCTGGTTGTTCAGCACTTTGCCGAAGTTGGCGTAGCCGCCGGAGATGGTGAGGTGATCGTTGACCACATAGGCCAGAGCAAGGTCCCACCAGTCGCTCTCGCCGGTGACCAGGTCCACGCCGCCGGCGGAGAACTCGTCCATCAGATCGGGTTTCTGTCGATACTCGGTCGCGAACGCCAGATTGTCCGACAGGAAGACGATGACGCTGCCTTCGAACGTGGTCTTGCGGGAATCGGAGAAGCCGCACAGACCGGTGTGAATGGCGCCGCCGTTGCGGAGCCCGGCCGACACGATGATGGGCCGCTTCAGGACGTTCGTGATGGCCTTCGTGGCCACGACGGTGAATTCGACGCCGGTGTCGGAGTCCACGCCAAGCGTTTCGCAGAGGCCGCCCAACTGATCGTCGATGTCCGAGACGCCGTCGTTGGCCTTGAAGTGCGCCCCCAGCGTGACCGCGGGAACCCACGGCCGCTCCCCGGCGCCCTCCTGGATCGCCATCCACCGGGCGTTGAAGTTGTGCAGCCAGACGGTGTCCTCCACGCGGGTGCCTGCGGTGACGTCGAACACGTCGTCGGACCAGTCGTCAATGCCCAGTCGCTCGATCGCGTAGCCGAGTTCCACGCGACCCCAGAGGTTCTCCGTGACCGCAAAGGACTCGAAGTCCTTCTTTTCCATGAACGCCACGCTGGCGGAGATGCTGGGCACGCCGAACTTGCGGCCCTCTTCGGGCGGATTGGCCAGATAGGCGGTGCTCGTGATGAAGACGCCGCTGTTGCCTTCCACCGTGTGCAGGGGCAAGGGCGGCCCGGCCCATGCGGTGATTGTGCAGACGACTGGAATCAGATGGACGGTCAGGATGGTTCTGGCGTTCATGTTCTCTTTCCCTTCAAGGTGCGTATCTCAAGAATGCGTCAGTTGTTGAAGGCCTCGTAGTCGAGGCCGGACGTCTCTGCGCCGCGAGGAACGGCGGCCCTCGGTCTGGACGACCTGCCGCCTTGGGCGATTCGATGGAGCGTCTGGTCGGACAAGGCCAGTGGCCGCTGGCGGTGGACGGGGGCTTGGTCCTGGATCCCATGGCCGCCTGCCAGCCGCACGAGGCTGACGACGATCTCGCTCATCTCGGTCGCCTGGCCTTTCAGTTCTTCGGCGGCGCTGGCCGACTCTTCGGCGCCGGCCGCATTTTGTTGGGTGACCTTGTCCATCTGCGCCAGAGCCGTGTTGATTTGGTCGATGCCCTGCGACTGTTCCCGCGAGGCGGCCGCAATCTCGGCGACGATGTCGGCCGTCTTGGCCACGCCCGCCAGGATCTCCTCGAGCGATCCGGCCGCTTTCTCCACGATCTGGCCGCCCTGCTTGGCGTTTCCGACGGCTTCTTGGATCATGCCGGCCGTGTTCCTGGCCGCCTCGGCAGAGCGAATGGCGAGGTTTCTGACCTCTTCGGCTACGACGGCGAATCCCTTGCCGGCCTCTCCCGCTCGCGCCGCCTCCACGGCGGCGTTCAGCGCCAGCAGATTGGTCTGAAAGGCGATCTCATCGATGACCTTGATGATCTTGGCTGTCTCGTCGCTGGATTTCTGGATCTGTCCCATCGTGTCGCCCATCTGGCACATGGCCTCGATGCCCGACTCGGCCGCCTTTCGCGATTCCTGCGCCAGGGCGTTCGCCTGCTCGGCGTTGTCCGCGCTCTGGCGGGTCATGGTGGCCATCTCCTCCATACTGGAGGAGGTCTCCTGCAACCCCGCCGCCTGTTCGGTGCTCCCTTCCGCCAGAGACTGAGATGCCGAGGAGACCTGGTCTGCGGCCGAGGCGATCTGCTGGGACGCGGCGGTCATGCTGGCAACCATGTGGTTGAGCGGTCTGGCGATTCGGTGAGTCACGAGGAAGGTCACTGCCGTCAGCAGCGCCAGGGATACCGCCGCGATGCAGGTGATCGGCGCTACCAGCGTGTCGGCCTTGCCGGCGATGAAGCCGATGATCGCGCCGAAAGCGCAAAGGCCGACGCCGGCAACCGGAAGGGTCGTTCTAACGACGAGGCTTGATTTGTTCAACATAGTCACTCTCTCCTGGACCCATTCGCGGGTCGATGCGATGGAATTTTTCTGGCTCATCCGGTTTTTGCGTACTTTTGAGTTGAGAAGAGTGGACATGCCGGCTTATCCAAAGGTTTTGCAAGGACTTAGTAACTATCTCAAAAGGCTCAGGCGATGGAGACGGCGATACCAGAGCAGGCCGCAACACAAT
>DATIKY010000034.1:0-15178 GCA_035476995.1 Sedimentisphaerales bacterium
AATGGCATGACTTCTTGGCATAACGAATCAGAATCGCTCGCCGATGGGTCGTGGAAAGGACGTTGGGTTGGATGAGCAAGTGCCGTGCGATTCTGATTCGTTATGCCAAGAAGTCATGCAATTACCTGGGCCTGATCCAACTGTGCTGCGGCCTACTCTGGTATCGCCGCCAACATCGCCTGAGCCTTTTGAGATAGTTACTAAAGGCTGCGTGCAACTCGGGTTGCCCGTTCGCACGAGCGGATAGGACCACTGGATATAGCCCACGGTCACCAGATGCGTCGGATCGGCTTTGCGGATGGCTTCGACTTGCCTGCGAACCCACTGATCCGCGAGGTGCTCGCGAAAGAGTTGCCAGTCGAGCAAACGGGGATTTCCCGTGTCGGCTGGCCGAGGACCCGCCAGAAGTTCTCCAGGGCCTGGAGCGCCTGATCGCCGGCAAATCGGTCGGGTTTCCAGTAGGCCGGGACGCCTTCCCAATGGTCCGGGCCGGTGAGGATCAGCCGGACGCCCGACCGGCGGGAAATGCCGATCAGCGTGTCCAACTTCTTGAGAACTGACTCCTCGACCGCATTCACATCCGGCTGGAACATCGCGGCCGTCAGGAAGATCCTCGCGCAGTTGACCCCGAAATCGCTCATGACCTGGAAGTGCCGCGAGACTTCGTTGGGATCGAACCGCCGCCAGATCTTGGGGGCCCAACCGGTGTGGGGGTCATAGTAGTTCGTTCCGAACGGCACGTACGGTGTACGCAACGACTGCTCCACGAAGCCCTTGCCGTCGGGACTGACGACAATCAGATTCGTCATCTGGCCATCGCATCTCGCCACGCCCGCCAGGCACACCGCAACGGTCAGTCCGATCTGGAGCCGATTCATGATTTCATTTCCTCGGTTGTCTCAATAGCCGTGCCACAGGTACAGGACCTGGGGCGTGCCCAGCTCGAACAGCTTGGTCCGATCCAGGTGCAGGAGGCTCGTCTTGCGGCTCTCGGCGGTCAGCAAGTCCATGAACGACAGGGGCCTGCGGTACTCGATGACCTGGGCCTCGTCGATTCCCGCGCGGGTCTTGACCGCCTCGATGGTGTCGTCCAGGTAGCCGGTCTTGTCGATCAGTTCGACCGCGGCCGCCTGCTCGGCGACGTAGATGCCGCCGTCGGCCAGCTTGAGGATTTCGTCCTCGGTGAGCGCCTTGCTGCGTCCTTCCTTGATGACGTCGATGAACCTGCGATAGGCCGGTTCGAGGAGGCGGTCGTTGAGGTAGGCGAGTTCCTCGTCGCTCGGGGCCCGGAAGGAACTGGGCCAGTCTTTCTTCTGGCCCTTGGCCATGAACACGGGCTGAACGCCCAGCTTGTTTTCGAGCAGTTCCTGAAAGACGAAGTGCGACAGGATCACGCCGATCGATCCGGTGATGGCCGTCGGCTCGCCGATGATCTCGTCGCAGGCGACGGAGGCGTAATAGCCGCCCGAAGCGGCCATGCCCTGTATGAAGGCGACGACCGGTTTGCCCTGCGCTCTGCGGTAGTTGACGATCTCTCGGTAGATGCGGTCGCTGGCGGAGATGGTTCCGCCAGGCGAGGTGATCCGGACGATGAGGCCCTTGATCGAGGCGTCCTCGCGAGCGGCTTTGAGTTGCCGGTGGAGTTCATTGGCCTGCGCGTCGTCGATGATGCCTTCGATGTTCACCACCGCGATCCGGCTGCTTCGCGGGCCTTCCCGCAGGACGGCAGCGCCGCGTCCGCCGCCGGCGCCGCCCAGGACGAAGACGGCGCCCAGCAGCAGAAGGAACAATCCGAGGTTCGCGAGCACGGACAAGCCGAAGAAGACGCCCCAAAGGATCCGCCAGCCACTGGTCTTTCGCCTTTGCGGGTAGGGCGGATATGCAGGACCCGCTTGCGGGGGCCGGCTCTGAACGGGTTGTGGACCCGGTTCTCTGCTCTCGGGGGAAAACCCAGGTTGTGAAGAGCCATTTCGCTCTGAATCCATCATGCGTCTCCTTGAAAAGAACGTCCGCATTATAGAACCGGGTGCGGACCGGGTCAATTGGGCCCGTGGCGGAGTTCTTGACCATCCGCTGCGTCGAACCAGGGCATTGAATTGAGCGAGGAACTGTGGCAGGATGGAGCCCGACTGTCGGAAGAACGTACGCCGTGCACGCCGCGGTGGCTGAACGATTTGCAGGAATGACGTGCATCGCACGACCTTTGCTTATGATCAGGGAATATCCTGAGTTCTCGTCGCTCGCTCTGGACCAGAGGCCGGAGCTGCATCCTCGTTTTCAACGTCTGCCCGAAGGGCTTTCCGAACTGACCTTTGCAGGCATCTACCTGTTCCGCGACGCCCATCAATACCGGGTGTCGCGATTGGACGAAGATCTCTACGTGATCGCAGGTCAGGACGCCGAAGCGTTCTTCATGCTGCCGTTCGGACTGCCCGACGAGCAGATCCTGGACTCTCTGTTCGAGCGGTACAAGACGATGAAGGCTGTAACACCCGCTCAGACCGAGCGGCTCGCCACGATGGGGTACAGGGTCTGGGAGGACCGCGACAACTTCGATTACCTCTATCCGCGGGATAGGATGGCCGACCTTTCCGGCCGCAAGCTTCACAAGAAGAAGAACCTCGTCAACCTGTTCCTTCGCAACAACGAGTGCGTCGCCAAGCCCTTGTTGGAGGAGTATGCGTGCGACGCCTTGCGGGTCCTGGAGCGGTGGCGAGAGGGGCAGGAGACGCCGGGCGATTATGCAGCCGCCCGCGAGGCCATCGAGAACATGGAGCATCTTCAGCTTTGCGGCGGGATCTTCTACATCAACGACGAGCCCATGGCCTATACGCTCGGCGAGGAAATCGCCCTGGGCCAGGTGTTCGTCATCCACTTCGAAAAGGCGATTTTTGAGGACCGCCACAAGGGGATCTACCAGTACGTCAACCAGGCGTTCGCGTCGGTGCTGCCCCAGAAGTACGAGCTGATCAATCGCGAGCAGGACCTGGGCGACCCGGGCCTTCGCCAGGCGAAGGAAAGCTACAAGCCCTCAGGTTTCGTCATGAAGCACCGCGCGGCCCGCAAGGATTCGCCGGACGCATAAGTCCAATTCGTCCTACGCGTCTTATCCACTGATCAATCGACCTCGTCGAAGCGGTACTGGTACATCGACAGGGCGACTTCGCGGGCGGCCTGGACGATCTCCGGGTGCGGCCTGTCGCAGATATCCACGAAACCGATCTGGTAGTTCTCCCCGTCTCCGCGACCGGTCGTCGGTTGGTCCTTGTACTGGAACCAGTGCGTTCCGACAATCCCAGGATTCCCCAGGGCGCTCAGCACGTACCGCTTGTACTTATCCGCGCGGTCCTGCTGGCTGTCGGCTCTGCGAAGGCCCGTGTGAAATAGGCCGCGGTCGAGGGCACCGAAGTGGAATTCGCCGATGATCAGCGGCACATCCGCCCCTCCGGGCAGCTTGAGGTCCTGGACCCCGTACTCGTACCGATTGTAGCTGACCACATCGCAGAACTTCGCGGCGGCCTGCGCCGCCGGATCGTTCACCCAGGCGAACCGGCATCCCAGATAGAGCTGATCCGGAGCCACTCGTTTCAACTCTCTGCGGATCGTGCTGAAGTAGGTCTCCGCGGTCTTTCGGTAGAACTCCAGAAGGTCCTCGCGGGCCCTGGTCTTGTCCGGCGCCTGGCACCTCGCGAGCATCGCGTCCCAGGAGGCATAGTCGGTCCCCCAGGCTTCGTTGAGGTCTTCGACGCTCTCGTACTTGGCTTCGAGATCGTTTAGAAAAGCGATTTTCGCGGGTTGGTCGGCGGGGGAAACCAGCGCCGCCACCGCCAGCGACGTGTCGTCGCCCCACGACAATTCATTGTGCACGAAGTACCCGAGGCACCAGGGATCGCCGGCGGACTTGTTCCTTTCGGCCTCGAGTCGGGTCCGCAGATTCTCCTGGAAACTGGTGTCGAAGACGTCGTAGAACTTGCCCCAATAGCCTTCCGAGCCTTCCAGCCTCCTGGCTTCGAAGTGGATGGTTCCTACGTACGGCGTGAGTCTCAACAGGTACACGCGTTCGTCGGACCAGTTCGCGATGGTGTTGACGCCCCAGCTATCGAGACGTCGGTGCGTGATGTCGGCGAATGCGGTCTCGAATTCCTCTCCATGCTTGCGAAGAAGATTGGCCAGGCTGAAATCGTAGGTTTTGTACGGCGTGTGCGTATGGTAGTAGCCATGAGGGGCCCAGCTCGCCTGACCGTAGAACCTCGCCAACGGCGAATCCTGGACGGGCAGGTTGCGGAAGTAACGCTCGCGATTGGTGATTGGCGTCGGGTTGGCGCTGCGGACGCAGTCGATCCCGTGCGACCAGAACAGCCTGCCGATCGGGTCCACGAGCCACCACTTGCCCTTGTGCTTCTGGACGCGGAAGTAGCCCGTCGCTTTCAACCGCGGGCCCTCGGTCCATCCGCCGTATTTGTTCCAGCCTTGAGGGCGGGAGTACGCCTGGAGGTCTTCCTGCTCTTGTCGGTTCTGCAGGAGCATCGACGCGACCGTATGGGTCTTGCCGGGCCATTCCTTGTGGATGTACTGCCCGAACTCGTCGATGAAGGGCAGGAAGGACGAGGCGTCCAGGACCTGCACCTGTCCGCCGGCGCGGACGTTGTCGATCTCGATCACGTGGTTCTGGGTCGGGCGGGTGGTGAAGACGATCAGTTGCGTGACGTTGGCGGCGTCGAGCTTGCCTGCGTGGACGGGATTGCCTCGCATGCCGATCAATTGCAGCGGCTCGTCGAGTTTCCAGGGGACCGGGAAGATGCGGACGGTCAATGTCTGCGAGGCTCCCGGCTCCAGAGAGGTATGATCCGTGACGCAGTGGTTCGCGCCGTCGGCGCCGGGGTTGTCCACTCGGCAGGAGACGGTCAGCCGCCGATCGCTGCGGTTGGCCACGTCGAGCGAGACGTACTCATAGGGGGACAGGTCCCATTTGCCCTTGGGAGCTTTGAGCGTCACGCCGGGCCAGGGCGCCTGATGGCCCAGTTCGATTCGCAGCCTGCCAGTGGGCGTCACCTGGACTTTGGCGTCGCTTGTCGAAACGATTCTGTCGTCGAAACTCGGTCCGAAGTCGAACAAAACAACAGACGAGGCCGCGTTGTTCGAGAACACCGGCTGCGTCGTTGCCAGGACCATCAGGGCGATGAAGAGCATCACACGATCTCTCATGGATCTACCTCTCAAATGAGCTTGGGGTTCGCTCCTGGACATCCCATTCGATTCGATACGCAAACTCGCCCCGGCGGGTCATGAACTGCACGAGGCCGTCCGTTTGGTCGAACTCGACACGACGAATCACCTGCCCCTGGATGTCGATGGCGGTGATCGATTCTGGCCGTTCCGATTCCGCCATGCCCAGCCTCGCCGGCCGCAGCGCAATCGAGAACGGACCCAGTTGCGGCAGGGGAGTGACCACGAGCCGATTCCCGGCCCGCTCGCAGCGGAACGATCCCTCGGTAATCGCCGGGCCGAACTCGACGGAGATCCGGTCCAGGTTCCAGGCCGGCGCGTCCTCGCTCGCGGCGTCGGCCTTGACCAGACGCAGGCCTGCGTTGCGGTCGGAGGAATCCGAGACGATCAGCATTCCCAGTTTGTACCGCATCGTGCCGTCGTCGGAGCCGAGCAGGCCGTAGCGTCGTCCGGTGGCTGGGTCCCACAGGCCGACCAGGATCTCGTATTCGCCTGGGCCGTACTGGGCGGGGACCTGCGAGACCCAATTCTCGCCCAGGCGGACCATGCCTGTCCATTGGCTCGTGTCGGGCGAGGGCCGCCCGCCGCTCTGAAATGCGATGCCGTCCGAGCGGGCCGATTGGCTGCTCGTGAAGTGGATGAACACGTGGAGGTTCTTCGGGGCCGGTTCGTGCGTCTGCCAGCTCGTGATGAGCTTGAACCGCCGGTCGCCCAGAACCTCGATGCTCTCGGCCTTCGGTCGAATCGCCAACTGGCCCTCGGGTCCGAAGCCTCGGGCGCTGAAATACCAGCGGTTTGGACCTCGCGACTGCTCGACCACGCCGCCGCCGATCTTCTCGACGCTCGATTCGATCTGGCCATTGACGGCGCAGTACCCATACGGCGGCAGTATCCGCCCGGCTGTGTGCCAGTCGCTCTGCCCTCGATTCACATGGACCGCCGCGCCCGATTTCCACGTGACGATCTGCCTGTGGATGTCGCCATCGACGAACCGCACGTCGGTGATCTCGTCGAGAGCGAGGCTGCGAACCAGGTCCTGAGCCAGCCAGTACTTTCTTACCGCGCCGCGTCCGAACGCCTGGGCGTCGATCATCAACGCGTGGCCTTGGAGGATCTCGGCGCTGAGATAATCGTCGCTCTCGATCCCGTGTCCCTGGCGGCTCCGACCGCCCTGATAACGGTCCGAGTAGCCGACGCCGTGCAGGCTGAACTTGTCGTGCAGGACCGCGTCATACCAGGGCACGCGTTCCCAGTCCTTGCAGTCCAGATGGATGCAGAACGACTTGCCCTCCGACGAGAGTTGCAGGTGCTGGCAGTCCGCGCCGTCGAGGTATCCGATCAACTGGTCGTGTCCGGCTTCCGAGGTCATCGGGGCATGGCCGCCGAGCGTATCGCGAATCCAGGCAAAGGCCTCGCCCCAGTGCTTGCGGGTCTCCAGCATCGAGTGGTACTGGCCCGACCGGTCGTAGAAATCGATGCAGCCGATCGAGGTGAAGACGTCGATGAAGTAGTGCGTGGGCTTGAGATTGGACTTGATGAGGTCCAGATTCCGCTGGAGCCAGGGCATGAACCGGTCCGGCCGCCATCGGTAGCTCTGGGCGTCGCGGCCCTCGTTGAGCCAGGCCGGAATGGGCCGGCCGTCCTCGGTGAAGCAGATGTGATCGTAGCTGTAACCCTCGGCGTCCGGATAGAAGTCGATGTAGTTGTCATGGAGACCCCAGGGGATATCGTGGGCGGCGCAAATCTGGGCGATCTTCTGCATGTCTTCGACGGTCCCGAGCGAAGGCAGCGGCGGATAGATGTCCGGCAGGCGGTAGTCGTAGCCCCATCGCTGCCAGACGTGCAGCGTCAGCAGCGAGTCGGTCAGGCCGTAGTCGATCATCTGCTGCATCGTCTGCGCGATCTCGTCATAACGGCCGCCCCAGATGTCAAAGACGAATCGGCCCGCCTTGCGGGCGAAGCCGGGCGAGGGCTTCTTGTCGTACAGCGGGCGGTATTTCCTCGCACAGTCGAACGCGCCCTCGGTGCTCGGCACCAGCGTCATCGTCGCGTCCAGATGCGTGTGCAGGGCGTAGGTGCGACTATCGGGATTCACCTCCAAGAAGTCCGGCGGGTGGTCGCAGGCGACCAGAAGCGACAGTCCGTCCTCGAAGTCGAATCCGACGTGGCTGGTCGAGAGGTTGTGCCCTCCGAAATCGGCGCGGAAAGCCTGCGGCTCGATGATGCAGTAGCCGTGACCATAGTAGACGCGGGGGGCCTTTTGATCCGCTGGGCCGAGGGCGAAGTCCGTAATCCGCTTGGGGCAATCGACCTTGATTCGCAGCCCGACGCCTTCGGTCCAGATCCGCACCGACAGGTCGAACTGTTCGCCTGCGAGTTCCAGGGGCTGAGTGACATTCAAGCCGCGGGCATCGACGGCCCACGTCGCGTCGCCTGTCAGGGCGACAACCGACGGACCGGATCCGATCGGGTATGCGAGCACGGAGACCCGCAAACCATCGAATACCACGCACGCATTCCGGTTGCCCACCGCGATGGCTGCGTCGAGGATTCCAACGTCGCCTCGCACGATGCCGACACGATACCCGTCGGCAAGCGGCAGGATTGTGCCGAGGCCTTGGCCGGTCTTCGCGAGAGTCGCAGCGGCGCCCCGCCTGTGCTGCTTTGCGCTTTCAGACGCAGGCTCGGGCCGTGGGCCCGCGATCAGGACCGGTTCGCCCCAGAAGGAGGAATCACACGTCGTGTCCCGTTTGGGGCCCGGGTGGCTCTCCAACCGCAGGACCACGGTCTTCCCTCGATACGCCGAGAGGTCCGCCTCGCCGTCCACCCACACCTTGCTGTCGGTATGTCTTTCGAAGAGCCTCTGACTGCCGACCAAGACGCGGAAGGTCACGCCGTCGCTGGCGGGCTCGGAGGGGGTGTTGTCGCGGATGGCGTTGGCGAAGGCCAGGGTCAGCGGCGCGACATCGGGCAATTGAACGCGATACTCCGCGAAGACCGTCCCGGCGGCGGGCCTCCACGGCGGGTGCATCGTGATCGCATGACGGGTCTCGCCTCGCATGACGGGGCCGAGGCCCAAGAAGGCGAACGACTCCGGCGACGAGCCCTGCCAGCCCACCGGCATGTACATGAGCGGCTGATCGAAGAACTGCCAGGCCATTCTGTGGGTCTTCAGCGTCCACAGGGGCAGAGCGCCTCCGGCGGACACCACGTTGACCGGAAGGTCCGCCGGTCGGGTCGTGGAGGAGACGGGTCTCTCGAAGTCCGTTTCGAAAATGCGGACGGCATGGGCCGTTCTCTTGTGCCGGCCAAGTTGGAACGTCGCATAGATGTGAACGGGGTACAGCGCCGACAACGTGCCGGGGGAGGCTGCGATCTGGAACGTCGCCTGCGTCCTGGCCTGAGCGCCGATTGCGATGTGTCGGGTTGCCTCCCCGACCGCACGCCACTCGTCGACGAGATCATCGATGCGAACATCGACTTCGAGAGGGGTCGAGCCGGTGTTCTCCAGAGTCACGACAACATCGACAGTCTGATTGATCCCGGTCACCTTGGCCACATCGCCGATCGAGAGAGCCAGCGGCCCCTCGGTGATCGTATGCCCGTCGAACGCCACCGCCGGATTCGCCATCCACAGGGCGACAATCAGCATCAGTCCGATAGAGAACCACGCACGTGTGACTTCCTGGGGGCTCTGCCCCCAGATCCCCGGCATTTTCCGCTTCGAGCCAGCAGCACGAAATGGAGGACGAATCTGGACCAGTATGCTGTCCCGGCTTTCCGACTGTGCGACGAGCCTGCGATCCCGAAGAGGGCGACTATCTGAGTTGCGGTCCTGCAACTCCACCATGCCATTGGCCCAAAGCGCAAAATGCCGGGGGTTCGGGGGCAGAGCCCCTGAGATCGACAAGCGGACTGTCCCTTCGATCCGGTTTCTCATACAAAACGCCAATCCATTGTCATTTCGTTTGTCGTTCGAGCAGATACCACATCGTGCCGTATTCGGGCGACATCGCAAGCACGGGCCGCCCGTTGTCGAGCGTGATGGGGACCTGCCGTTTCGGCGCGCCGTCCGGGGCCAGGGCGTGACACGTCCAGTTGCCGTCCGGCAGGACAACTGTGCCTCGCACAGCTTCGATCTGCGCCGGCGCCTTGCCCCAGTTGCGGCCGACCGTCCGCCGATCCGGCGAGAACTGCATCCCCACGTTCTCGCACCGTCCGCTGGCGGTCACGAGGATTCTCGCGTCGCTGTCCAACGGAGTCATGGTGAGCGTGACCCACTCCGGTGCTGCCAGTCGCACGGCGCCTTTGGTCTCTTCTTCAAATCGATTCACGTGGCCGGCACAGACCTTCGCCTGGCCGTCGACCACTTGGTAGAAACCCTTGCCCTCGGCGTCCACATGCCACGTTGCTTGCAGGGAGGTTGGATAGCCGCCGGAGACGTCAATCAATCCGTAGCATGGGATGGCTCGTGTTCGGAGCAGGTCCTGATAGGTGATGCTGCCTTCTTTGGTCAGTCCGCTCAGCATGTTGCCGCCATGCCTGATATGCAGGGGAGCCAGGGCTGCCATGTCGCCGGGCCCTCCCGCGATGGTCATGGGTCTGATGGACCCCAGAGGCGACATGGCCCGGTCGCGGAAGATCGAGGTGCCTGCCCGCATGAATCCCCACTTGGCGGGATTGGTGTCCATGTCGAAGAAGCCGCTCATGGTCTCGCGGCCCCAGTTGTCGGTCGCGTGCGAATAGGTGAACAGCCAGATGCCGTCCCAGTCCTGCGCGGCCGCGAACGACGCGACCATCGGCACGCACTCGACCTGCGAATCGAGCGGGGCTGGGTGGTTGTACTCGCTCAGGGTGAAGGGCTTGCCCAGCAACCGCTCGGCCGCGATGCGAAAGAGCGTTGCCTGCTGGGGGTGGTCGGTCATGGGCTTTTGCTCGATCAGCCAGTTAGACGAGTCCCACGCCCGGCCGGGGAAGGTCGGGTGCTGCCAGTAGGCGTGACTGTCGATGAAGTCCATGTCGCTCTGGGCATATTGGCCGAGAGGCCCGAAGACAATCGTGCCGGTCACCAACGCGCCGCAGCCGAGGTCCTTCCTGATGAACGACCGCATGTCGTCGAAGTAGGCCTTCTCCGTCTGGGCCAGGAAGATCATCCGGTCGAGAATGCGGGACGAGCTCTCGTTGTCCTGGAACAATTGGACCTTGCTGCCGCTGATCGATTCATTCTGGGCCAGGCCCACCTGACCGCCCGGACGCAGCGTGACGCGGCCAATCTGGAACTGTGTCGCGTCGCCGCTGAAGGCGAAGCCGACCCTGGCGTTGTCGTCGCCGGCTGTGGCGATGAACCCGAATTGGAAGGTCTGGCGCTCCGTGCTCAGGTCTGCGTTTTGCGAAAGCCCCAGGTTGGCCCAGGGGCTGTGCGCCTGGGACACGGTGCAGCCGATCCGCCGGGGCGTCGGTGCGACCGCTTCGAAGGAAAGCGTGTAGTAGCGACCTTCCGTTACCTTGAGACCGCCCTGGGTGAGCTGCAGATGCCACGGGGTTCCGTTGGCCTTTGTGACCTCGACCTGCACCATGCCTTCAGGCGTGCCCTGGGGACGCGACAGCGTGGCGCCGCATCCCTCGTGTTGTTCGAGATCCCAGTGCACGGGCGTGGTCCTGCTTGCCTGCCAGTCGGTGAACGTGCCGTTTTGCAGCATCTGTTCGCCGAGGGGCTCCGTGCCCCTGCCCCAAGCTTTCGCCAGGGCTTCATCCGATGCGTACCGCTTGGCCAGCCAGGAACTGAACTGGCCTCGCAGGATATCGGCGTAGTAGGGGGGAAGCGTCCGGAGGGTGTCGTCGGCGTCCCACATGAAGAAGCTGTTCTCGTTGGTGATCTCGACGAAGGCCACCGCCGGGTCGTCGGCGTAGCGGACCTTTCGATAGGGATTCATGCGGGTCAGGACGTCGCGGGCGAATCTTCTCTGGGCCTCGACGAGGGCCGGGGTGAAGATGCCGTAGATCTTGTCGAACTCGCGGTTCGTCGTCGGCAGGCCCAGAACCTCGCTGTGCTTATGGCCCACATGCAGGTTGACGTTTATGAAGATGCCACGCTGGGCCAGTTCGTTGATGAAGAAGTCCAGTCGGTCGAGGGCTTGAGGTTCGAGGGTCCGCCCATCTCGGCTCCAGATGCCGGCGGGCCAGCGGGAGGTGTCCATGTGATGGAGTCGGACGGAGTTGACGCCCGCCGAGGCCAGACGGATCGCGACTTTCGGGGCGTCCTCGTGCGTGGGGAAGTTCGCCCCGAAGCACAGGTTCACGCCCCAGATTCGCACTCTTTGTTCACCTTGATAGAAGTGCCCGTTATGGGCGATGAGCCGCTCGGAATCGACCGGGATGGGCCTGTAGTCCTTCAGCCAGATTGTCTGCTCGGTATTCACCTGCAGCGGAATGGCGAACGGAACGAAGTCCTGCCCCTGGGCGGCAAGTCCGGTCAGAAGGGCCAGCCAGATCGTCGTCGCTGATGCGAGGCGTCGACGGATCATGACGGAACTTGTTGTAGAAACTGGGTTTACGGCAAACGCCGACGGCGATGGGGTATGAACCTTCATGATCTTTCTCCGACTGTCAGTGGTCGCAGGCATTCATATCAGAACCATCGCTGGGCGGCAACACAAAAACCGGCGTCGTCTGTTTCAATCAGAGGCATCGCAGGTCCTGAAAAAGACTGGACAAAGTGATGGAAAAGCTCTTGCCTGAACCGAAAAAAGACGCGCAAAATAACGTACCTGCAATGAATCGACCGGCGGGCTGCGGTGCATCGCATCGCGAGATCCACGTTGCGGCGACAGGGCAGGGGAGAGTAGTGGCGGCGGCCGCAAGGGGACGCTGGGAAGTGAGTGCGATTGCGGGTTTTCTCAGGGGGCCGAACGATTTGTTTCGGGCTCTCGGTACAGAAGGAGACAAGGATGGGTTCAACGGGCATGGTGTGCAAGAGTATGACGATGACCGAGATCAAGGCGAAGGCCAAGGGGCTGGGCATCGAGCCGGGTAAGCTGAAGAAGGCCGATCTGATCCATGTGATCCAGGTTGCCGAAGGGTGTACGCCCTGTTATGGGCTGTCCAAGGGCCACTGCCCCTGGACGCAGTGCTGCTGGCGGACCGATTGCTTCAAAGTGAAGGCGTAGGTCGCCGGGGACGGCGCATCGGCAGGGTGGACGGGCGAGCCAGGTTGGACGCTGCTTTTTCTGCCTTCCGACTGGGAATTCCGTTGACGGGGTCGTGACATATCGGTAGGATTATCGGCCTTCAGTCATGAGTCAAGGTGTATGCTTTCTTCCCTCGGAGCATACCCCTGATGAATAAGACAGAGGGAACCTGCACTGTGGACGCGCCAAGGTCCAAGGAGAAGACAACGTGGCACGAGGTATCGTAAAGTGGTTCAATGAGAAGAAGGGTTTCGGCTTCATCACTCCCGATGATGGTGGTGAGGATCTGTTTGTCCATCATTCCAAGATCGCCGGCGAGGGCTTCAAGTCCCTGCAGGACGGTCAGGCTGTGGAGTACACCGCTGCGCCTGGTCGGAAAGGCCAGGAGGCGACCAACGTCCGTCCTTGCTGAGCGGGATCTTGATCCTGGCAACAGAAAAGGCCCCGTCGAAGAGACTCGACGGGGCCTTTTGTTATTGATCTGCTGTCGTCCGCCGTGATGCACCGGATTCCCCCTGGGGGGAGTGGGATTCTATCCCCAACCCTCCCGGCGTGTATCCACGGTTGCGAGGTACTTGTCACCAATCCTTGCCGTCGTCGTCGAAGTCCTCGTCTTCGTCTTCGAATTCGTCCTCTTCGTCGTCGAGGTCTTCGTCTTCATCCTCGTCGAAGTCCTCGTCTTCGTCCTCGTCGTCAAGGTCTTCTTCTTCCTCTTCCTCGTAGCTGAATTCTTCGTCGAGCGGCTCGCACGTGCAGTTGCTGGGTTTCTCGCCACATCGCGAGCAGACGCCATCCTCGACCGGCGCTCCGCACGTGTTACAGGGGGTGCATCCACATGAATCACACATTAGTATACCACCTTCAAAGACATTTCCGCGTTCATTCTCCGGCCGAACGGGCCTACGCCGAGCCCGTCCCTGAATGTCGGAATCATCGTATGCTGGCCTTTACGAAAAGCAATACCCTTTGTGCAAATTTTTTTGGCGGCTTTTTTCGTGGGAGAGGAATCCGTTTCGAACCCTCAGGCAGGCATTCGAACCGGGTAGAATTCGCACCCAGGTTCAATGGCTTGACGCTTGCGAAAGTCGGAAGTTGTCAAGTCGTTGGCTGGGCATCGTGGCGGCGATGCTCCTCGGCGTTCCCATTGACCCTCCGGCAGGAAGGGGTTAAAATCCGGGTCACGTGTGAAGGGGAATTCGATGCAGGACGAATACGAGATCATCGACACGAACGCCGGGAATATCAGCGACTGCGGCTTCTGTGGCTACAAAGCCGGGAGAAGCGAGGGGCATCGCCGCAAGGCCGACTGGCTCAGGGAACGGTACGCGGAAGGGATGAGGTTCAAGGTGCTCCGCGCGCGCGAATTCGGCGATATCGGGATGATCGAGTATGCCCTGGGCAGTCATGCGTGGAGACCGGTGGAGGCGGAGGGGTATCTCGTCATCCATTGTCTGATGGTCAACGGCAAGCACAAGGGCAAAGGGCTCGGCGCCCTCCTGCTGGATAGTTGCCTCAGCGACGCGAAGGAGAGCCAGTGCCGGGGCGTCGCCGTGGTGACCAGTGCGGATAGCTTCATGGCAGACAGCGGCTTCTTCCTCAAAGCGGGTTTTGTCTCGGTGGACCGCATCGGTCCCTACGAATTGCTCGTCAAGAAACTGAAGAAGACAGCCCCCGATCCTCGTTTCATCGTCCAGAGGGAGCGACTGCTCGGAAAGTACAACAAGGGGCTCACGATCCTGGCTGCCGATCAATGCCCGATGGTTCCCAAATGGGTCCAGGAGATTGCGGCGGCGTCCAGGACGTTGGGGCTGGAGCCGAAAGTGGTTCCCGTCACGAGCGCCGAGGCGTCACGGGAGCTTCCAACGCCTTATGGCATGTTCTGCATCGTCTACGACGGAAAGCTCATCGCCGACCGTCCGGTCAGCGCGACGAGATTCAAGAACATCATGCGTAAGCTGATATAAGGACCACACGGACATCCAGATTCCTCGGCGTTCCCATTGACCCCTCCGCAGGAAGGGATTAGAATCCTGGTCACGTGTGAAGGGGAATTCGATGCAGGTGGCAGTCAACCAAGACGATTATGTCATCCGCACGATCCAGGAGCCGCTCGGTCACAAAAACGTCAGCACGACGATGGTTTATGCCCACGTGCCGAACAAGGGAGGCCACGGCGTACGCAGCCGGGTGTATGGGCTTCAGGGCGGCTTATACAGTCTGTATAAACCGGGAGTGATCGACATAGGACGCGGAGCTAACTGTTTGATAGGAAAGCTGTTACACAAGAATGTGAGAAGAGCACGGGACTTCTTATACGGAAGGAGCCAGTCTGTCTTTTCTCTCTTATACGGACCGTATAATCATTGTTGGCCGAAGAAAAATGAATGATGCCAGACTATAGCTTCAGGGTGAGATTTCATCGCTCCCCTACAGACACTGTGAGCATTGATTCCCCAAGATGGGAATGGTCTATCGGTGAAGAGCTTCCACATCTCGTCTTGTGTTCTCACCAGCACGAGGAGACCATCAAGGATTCAAAGACACTGGTCTTCAAGAGCGAGGGGTGGCCTTCACGAGAAGCCGCTGCAAAGGCGGCAGACAAATATGTTCCGGCTTTCGTACTGACCCTAGTACTACAACGCTACAAAAGCTTAAGAGAACCTAAGCGGCCAACCGATGATCCCATAGGAATGAAACTTCTCTTGGGAGGTCATCGGTATGGACGCCAGTACGATTATGCAACTCAAGCCGGAATTGACCCGTTT
>DATIKY010000035.1:0-25458 GCA_035476995.1 Sedimentisphaerales bacterium
GATATCGGCCAAGGAAGGCCAAAACCATGATACCGATCTGACGGCGCAGAGCAAGATCTTCATCCACGATGAAATGGCACCACAGCCTCTGGCACCGCCGCCCAAGCTCCGCGCCAACCACGATCAAGGCAGTGCCATTCCGGTCATGTACTTTTCTCTCATCACCGGCATCTACGACGAGTGGCTGACCGAGGAGGTCGCCGCCCAGGGGATCGACATCTCGCCGGACATTCTCTACCAGGCCGGGCTGATCATCGCCAAGAAGGTCTATCGCTTCGTGCACGACAGGGGGTACTCGCTCGGGTTCATCGGCGGCGGGGTGCGCGGATTGCAGCACTTCACCGAGATGGTCGGCGGAGACGTATGCATCACGATGAACTGGCAGGGACAGGCTCAAGCCCTGCTGGAGCTGAACCCGCCCGTGGTGGCCCGGCTCTTCAACCCCGTTCAGGAGCACGTCCTCGATGCGCTGCTGACCAAGGTTCCCGCCTTCCGAGAGGCGTACATGGAGGAGGGGCTGACGGTCGACGAATACGAAGAATACGGTCCGGTCCGATACTTTCGGGGCATGTTCGTCAGCGCCTGGGAGAACACGCTCGATCTCATTGCCAAGCGACGCACGGCCTTGCGAGCAAGAGCCGCCCAGTGACCGCACCAGGAAAGGATTGACGACATGACCGGACGTCTGCCTCGCATGAGTCGCCAGCGTTTCATCCTCATCGGCATCCTGTTCTTCCACAGCGTCAACACCTACATGGACCGCGCCTGCATCGCCTCGGCCGTGGACTACATCAAACGCGATCTGTCCGTCTCCGCCGAGATGATGGGACTGATGCTGGGCATCTTCGCCGTGGGGTACGCGTTGTTTCAGGTGCCGTCGGGCTGGATCGCCGATCGGCTGGGCCCACGCAGAGCGTTGACCATCGTGGTCTCGGTCTGGAGCGTCTTCACCGCCCTCAGCGGCGCGGCGAGAACCGCGTTCCAGATGCTCGTCCTGCGATTCCTCTTCGGCGTCGGCGAGGCGGGCGCTTTTCCGGGGGCCGCTCAGGCGTTCTTTCGCTGGCTGCCGGTCAGGGACCGGGGGCTGGCCCACGGAATCAATTTCTCCGGCAGCCGTCTCGGGGCCGCTTTCTCGCTGTTCTTCATGCCCTGGCTGATTCTCCAGATCGGCTGGCGGTGGACGTTCGCCGTCAACGGATTGATCGGGATTCTCTGGGCGATCATCTGGCTCCTCTGGTTCCGCGACAATCCAAGGGACAATCCGAAGGTCAATCCGCAAGAGCTGGACTACATCGAGAAGGGACGCGCCAGCGACTTCACAACCACGGTGAAATCCTCTTTTGCCCAGGTCTTCACCTCCCTGAACATGGGGCTGGCGATGGTGCAGTATTTCGCCAGCAATGTGACGTTTTTCATCAGCCTGACCTGGCTGCCCAGCTACCTGAAGAACCAATGGCCAGACGATCCTCGGACGGTCTACTGGTCGGCTGTGCCGCTGATCTTCGCCGCCTTCGCCAACTGGGTCGCCGGAGCCATGGTCACCCAGTTGTACAAGCGAGGCATGCCCGTCGGCTCCCGACGGATCACGGCCGTCGTCGGCTTCGCCCTCGGCGTGGTCGGTCTGCTGCTGGCGACGCAAACCGAGAATCTCCATCTGTTTGTGCTCTCGTTCAGCCTGGCGACGTTCGGAGTGAATATGACGCTCAGTCCGAGCTGGGCCTTCTGCTTCCAGTACGAGGCCTGGCAGCGAATCCATGAGGTGACCATCGCCGCGATGTGCAACCGCGATCCCGGTCGAGCGCAGACGATTATGGAGACGTTCGGCATCGAGAACCACTATACGGGCTACCGTGAGATGCTTGAAAAGGAGCGGCCCGATTTCGTCGATATCGTTACCCCGCCGCCGACCCATCTGGAGATGTGCCGGATCGCCGCCGATCTGGGCATTCACATCATCTGCCAGAAGCCCCTGGCGCCAACGCTCGAAGAGGCCAAACAGATCGTGGACTGCACCGGCAAGGCGGACATTCGATTCATGGTGCACGAGAACTGGCGATTCCAGCCGTGGTACCGTGAAATCAGACACCTGCTCGATGCCGGCGCAATCGGCGAGAAGATCCACGTCATGGCCTTTCGCTCGCGTATGGGAGACGGCTGGGGCCAAGACGCCTATCTGGGCCGGCAGCCCTATTTTCGGGACTATCCACATCTGCTCGTCTACGAGAACGGCGTGCACTTCATCGACACGTATCGGTATCTGGGGGGGAGATCGAGAGCGTCTACGCGGTGCTCAAGAAACTCAATCCGGTGATCGCGGGCGAGGATTTCGGCGTGGTTGTCTTCAATTTCGCATCCGGGGCCACAGGCCTGTGGGACGCCAATCGCTACAACGAGAGCAACTGCCCCCGTCCGCGCTACACGTTCGGCGAGTTCCTCGTGGACGGCAACGGCGGATCGATCCGCCTCTACAATGACGGGCGTCTGACGATTCAGAAGCTGGGGAACCCGGAGACCGAGCATCCCTATCCACACGAGGACCGCAACTTCGCCGGCGACTGCTGTTACACGACCCAGCGTCATTTCATCGACCGTCTCCTCGACGGCCGACCTTCTGAAACAAACGGCCCCGACTACCTCCGCACGCTGGCCGTCCAGGACGCCGTCTATCGGTCGGCCGAGAAGGGACGGCCTGTAACGGTCGGTGAGATCGTTGGGGAAACGACGCAGGGTGTCAATACCATCTGACCATAAGTGCATCTGCCTGCCGCCAAGTCCTCTGAGAAAACCCGCCACTTCACGGCGGGACTGCCCTTCCGTCGCACGGCGCGAGGGGAGGCTCGGGGCCGACGCCCGAACCCAACCGACCATACGCCCTGAAAAGCCGTCGGCCAACCGGCGAGAGCCGCAAGAAACCTCCACACCGAAAGGAAGGCCTTGACAAACCCCGCCCACGAGGCGACGATGCCACCGTCACCCCAGCAACGGATTCACTGGGCTGACCCGGGAACTTGTCCAATTCCCGCTGAACCAACCCCCTCCCTACGAGCGTGCTGTAAGGAACGATGGAGAGCCAAGTGAAGACCAAAGGACAACTGGAGGCCGAGATCAGCGAGGCCATCATCAGATTCGAGAAGGAGTACATGGGGCGCGGGCCCGATGAGACTAAGACCTACATCCTCGATGATATGGTCCTGGTGCGATTGCGGGGCGTGTTGACGCTGGCGGAGAAGAACCTGGCCAGAATGGACACCGGCAGCCAGGGCCGTGCCCTGATCAAGCAGGTGCGAATCGAGCTGTTGGAGAAGGCCCGGGCCATGCTGGAGCCCCTCATTCAGGATATTACCGGCCGCAGGATGAGGAGCCTGCACACCGACATCAGCACCTCGACCGGGGAACGGGTCATCATCTTCACTCTCGACGGTCCCCCGCAGTTCGAGGATCGCAAGAGCGAGACCTGAAAAAAAAATGCGGATCCTCTTGACAAGAAATACTTGCCTGCTAGAATACGCTACTTAGTACTCGGTGATACAGGCAGATTGACAGGGGGCCGCGCGAAGCGGCCTGCTGAAAAAGATAGGCCGTCAGGTAACCTGGGATCGGGTTGCTGACGGGTTTTTTGTTTGCCTGCCGAGGCCTCACGCACGTTGACGGCGGCCCGCACGGGTGGCCGGTCAAATCGCCGGCCAGCAAGCACCCTTGCCTGGGTGCGTTCATCTTGGCCGATTTCCTGTGGAATGCATAACCGCCGGATGTCCGGATGTCCTCCGTAGCATGGTTTGGAGGTGTACACCGGGCTTCGGGTAAGGGAAAGGGACTCTCGTGCAGAAGGGCATGGAGAAACAGCAGCAGATCAAAGAGGTGGTGAGGCAGTTTCTTGACACCTACATGTCGGCACGGCCGCAGTCGATTTTGGTGGACCTGCACGACAGTCACGTGCTCGTCACCTTGAGGCAGGTCATCTGCCCGGCCGAGCGGGAATACGCCCGCGAACGCAGCTCGCGAGAACGCCTCGAAAGGCTGTCTTGCGAAACGTTCGACGGGGTCAAGACGGAATTGGAGAAAGGCGTGACGGAAATTGTGGGACGCAGAGTTCTGCAATCGCGCATCCGTCTGGACCTGCCGACAGGCGACGCCATCCTCATGATCTTCATGGAGGAATCGATGAAGCCGTGAGGAGTTGACGGGTGATCCGTCGACAAGACAAGAAGGGAAAGAACAACAAACATGATACGACAGACCTTGCACGGAGAAACCCAGACGTCTTGCACCGGAGAGCAAGCGGGGAATCAACTACATCCTGAGCAGCTTGGGGACCGGAAAGCGCCTCTGCCCTGTACCGGCCAAGGGAAACCGATGTGGGAGGTATTCCATCCCCCAGAAGAGCTTCGTGCCATCCTCGCCGCTTGTCCCAGTGTACACGTGGCCAGCACGGTCCAGGAGCTGGTCGACCTCGCGTGCGGTGGCAAGGGCCGCCCGTCATTCGAGACTGCGTATGACCTGCCTGACGGAAGGAGAATCCTGGAGGCCGTAACCGTGCGAGTCCGCAATGGGGTGGCAACCAACTACGCCGAACCCTATATGAGGCGGCGCGATCCGGACTGCATGGTGATTGGAGATGCGCAGCCAACCGACAAAGAGACGTTCCAGCAGCGATTCGGAAAGGACTTCGAGTCCTTGCGACAGGAAACGTTCGCCTGGTTGAAGGTCCAGGATCTCGCGACCTATGGTTTCGTGGCCGGCCGGACAGGCATGGGGTTGGATGCCATCGTTGTCGCTCCGGCCAACACGGGGTTCTTTGCTCTGGGCCTGGCCTTGCTGCAGGGCATAATCCCTGTGCAAGAAGTCCCGGCCGGCTTTGCGCCCCGGGCCGTTCTCTACGTCGCTCCAGCCTTCCGGCACACGCATTTCGCCGGCCGGCAGGTGGTGGTCCACAACCGCAGGGGCGATCTGCACGAGGTGTTTTCGTTCAATCTCTATCCTGGGCCTAGCGCCAAGAAGGGCATTTACGGCGTTCTGCTGGGGCTGGGTGAACGCGAGAGATGGGTGACGACCCATTGTTCCACCGTCCAGGTGATTACGCCCTATGACAATCTGATGACGATCATGCACGAAGGGGCGAGCGGCGGCGGCAAGAGCGAGATGCTGGAACAACCTCACCGCGAGCCCGACGGCCGTCTGCTGATCGGCGAGAATACGGTCAGCGGAGAGAGGCTGTATCTGGAGGTTCCGCGCAGTTGTGAACTGCGTCCGGTCAACGACGACATGGCGCTGTGCCACCCGTCACTGCAGAAAGGATCGGGAAAACTCGCCTTGTGTGATGCGGAGGACGCCTGGTTCGTCCGGGTCAATCATATCGGGCACTACGGCACGGACCCGCATCTGGAGAAGTTGACGGCCGAACCATCGATG
Source organism: Sedimentisphaerales bacterium (assembly GCA_035476995.1). Classification (GTDB taxonomy): domain Bacteria; phylum Planctomycetota; class Phycisphaerae; order Sedimentisphaerales; family Anaerobacaceae; genus PLanc-01. Next base: position 5,410 of record DATIKY010000035.1, read on the forward strand.
CCCTTGTTGTTCCTGAACATCGACGCGGTGCCGGGCGGCCGTGCTTTGATCTGGGAGCATATTGAAGACGCCCCCGGCAGGCCTTGTCCCAATCCTCGTGTCATCATTCCGCGCAAGGCGTTCTCCAACACAGTCGAGGAGCCGGTCACGGTGGATGTCCGCAGCTTTGGCGTACGCACGCCGCCCTGCACCAAAGAGCATCCAAGCTATGGAATCGTGGGCATCTTCCACGTTCTCCCTCCGGCGTTGGCGTGGTTGTGGCGACTGGTGGCCCCGCGAGGCCACGCCAACCCGAGCATTGTGGATACCGAGGGAATGACGTCGGAAGGCGTTGGCTCCTACTGGCCTTTCGCCACGGGCAAACGAGTGAATCACGCGAATCTGCTGCTGCGCCAGTTCGTGGAGCACAGGCGTATGCGATACATTTTGTGCCCTAATCAGTACATCGGCGTGTGGCGGGTTGGATTCATGCCGCAGTGGATCGCCCGCGACTATCTGGCCCGCCGTGGCGTGGCGAATTTCCGGCCGGACCAACTTCGCCCCGCCCGTTGTCCTTTGCTTGGCTACTCGCCGCGCCAATTGCAGTTGGAAGGGCGATTGGTTGACCGCTGCCTCTTGCAGGTGGAAATGCAGCCAGAAGTTGGAGAGGCAGCCTATGACCGTGGTGCGCAGTTCTTTGAAGCGTTCTTCCGGAAGCACTTGGCGGATTTTGCATGCCCGGATCTTGACCCTCTCGGCAAGGAAATCATCGCGTGTTGTTTGGACTGCGGCAAAGTAGAGGACTATGAGAAGCTTATTCCCGCTGGGTGATCCGCACATTTCCCTGCGATTCAGGCCCTGCAATCCATGATCGTTCGACCAATACAGACCGGCAGAATTCAGCTTGTGGAACAAAGCCTGTTCCGCCTGCTGGATCGGCACGTGAACGCGATGGACGAGGGTACGGTGTTGGCCGTCACTTCCAAACTCGTCGCATTGTGCCAGGGGCGGTTCTTTCGAACCGATGCCGTGGACAAACAGACGTTGATCGAGCGGGAAGCAGACGTTTTTCTGCCGCCACAGTGGAACCGGCATCACGTTGTGCTCACCATCACGGGGCGTCGCCTGATTCCCTCTGCTGGGATTGACGAGTCCAACGGCGACGGTCACTACCTCCTCTGGCCCGAACGACCGCAGTGCGTGGCCAACGCCGTGCGAGCCTACCTGCGAGACCGGTTTTCCCTCCGGGACGTCGGCGTCCTCATCACCGACAGCACCACCGCACCGCTGCGTTGCGGCGTCAACGGCATGGCCCTAGCCCACAGCGGATTTCTTGCGCTCAACGATTACGTCGGCGCAGAAGACGTGTTTGGTCGCCCGTTGCGCCTGACGAAAGTGAACGTGGCGGAAGCGCTGGCTGCCGCCGCGGTGCTGGTGATGGGCGAGGGAAACGAACAAACCCCGCTGTCAGTCATCACGGAACTTCCGTTTGTGACCTTCCAGGACCGCAACCCGACGGAGGCCGAACTGGAGGCGCTGCGCATCCAACCGGAGGACGATCTCTATGCGCCGCTGCTCCAAGCGGTCAGGTGGAGGGCCGGTCGCAACGCAAAACAGAGGGAAGCAGGGAACGCACAATCCGATTGCGTGTCCGCCGCACAGGTCTCGTCCTGTGCCGGCCGAAGCTCATCAGTGAATCAATCTCCGGCAACAGTCTTTGAGGCGGCGACGGAACGCGTCACCGCCCCATGGCGGGCTGCCCACATCGAGAGCATCTTGCTGCTGGGAGTCGATTACCTCCGGCTGAAGACCGGCAGCGGCGAGCTTTACCTGACCCGCTTCGGTGTTCCGTTTCAGGAACAACTCGCTCCGGAGAACTGGTATGCGCCCGACTGGTTTGCCGCGAGGCGCACGCGACTCCCAGGCACAAGCACGATCTACCGGGTGCCCACGAAGCCCGTGGGTGGGGTCGGCCTGAATCTCGTGGTTCGCTTCAGTCGCGTGGGGCAGGAAGTCCCCCTCGATACACGGACCGTGTGTCAATACCCGCACGTGGAATTCAACAGCCCCTTCGAGGAGTTCTCCTTAGTCGTGGACGTCAGGACGCTGCGACCGGACCTTCTGCATCCGCGCATACTCACGAAGAGGCCCCTTGCCATCTTTGTCCCTGCTGAACGGCTTCAACCGTGGGAGACTGGAAGACGGGAATACGTGTTTGCACAGAAGGAAGCTCGGCATCCAGACGCGGGCATGGACATCTGCCGGCAATACATTTTGGTCTATGGCTGGATCAAAGGAGTGAATGCCGTGCAAGCCGCAGCGACTCTTGCGCTGGCCGGCCGTGAACGGGATTCGTTTCTGGCGGATGTGACCCTTCGTGCAAGTCACGATCTGCAACAGAGGGGGTTTCGCATGCTTGACATGAAACCGGATCACATCATCGTTCGTATTCGACCCGATGGGTCGTTTCTTCGGAGACATGACGGACAACTTGCCTATGCGCTCGTGGACTACGAACTGCTTGAACGTTCGAGAAAATAGGATATGTAGAGACAGAAGGAGACCGACATGGATGACAAGCCTTTGATGTACTCGACGAAATCGGAATGGCCCTTGCTCTCTCGCGGCAAAGTTCGGGATATCTATGATCTGGGAGACGTGTTGTTGATTGTCGCCACAGACAGAATATCTTGCTTTGATGTCGTCCTGCCTACCGCAATCCCAGGCAAGGGGCGCGTCCTCACCCAGCTCTCGCTCTTTTGGTTCGATGCGCTGGCCCACATCGTCCCCAATCATTTCCTGAGTTGTGACGTACGCCGTTACGTTCGAGATTCAGACTTGTTAGCAGAGTTGGACGGACGTTCCATGATCGTCCGCAAAGCGAAACCCTTGCCAATCGAGGCCATCGTGCGCGGGTACTTGAGTGGCTCGGCTTGGAAAGAGTATTCGCACAGCGGTGTGGTGCCGGGATTGCAGTTACCCACGGGGCTGCGCGAGTCCGAGGAACTCCCCGAACCGTTGTTCACACCGTCAACCAAGGCCCCACAAGGGATGCATGATGAAAACATCACGTTCGCGGAGACAGTCAATTTGATCGGACAGGGACTTGCGAGACAGGTACGCGACGCCAGCTTGCGACTCTACCAGGAAGCCGCAAAATTGGCGAAGCAGCGAGGCATCATCATTGCCGACACCAAGTTTGAGTTCGGTCTTGTCGACGACACACTCATACTGATTGATGAGGTGCTTACCCCCGATTCGTCTCGCTTTTGGCCGACGGAAACCTATTCCGTCGGCACATCGCCCCCGAGCTTCGACAAGCAGTATGTCCGTGACTACCTGACGGGGATCGGCTGGAACAAACAGCCGCCTGCCCCGGAACTACCCGAGGAAGTTGTCCTGAGGACATCAAAGAAGTATCGGGAATCTTTGCGACTTCTTATCAGTGGAGACGAGTGGAACCGCGATATCTGGGGGGATTGAGGGCAACCCATGGAACACCAGAAGACTCGACGGCAACGTCGGTCCAACACGAAAGGAGGCAAACCCGCATGATAGGTTGTCATCCAGGCAGGTTGTTTCAGGTTACTGTTGCCGGTGGATCGTACCGGGAGGGCCTGATGGCCGTGGTTCAGGGAGGACCTGCAGGAATGCGGTTGACCGAGCAGGAAATCTGCGGCGCGCCGCTGTTACGCAAACCCGGCGCAGACTATCAGGCTATCAGAGAGAATGTCGCATCCGAGGACCGGTAGCATGACATCGCCCCCCAAACGTTCGGCTGTATTCCTGGATCGTGACGGCACCCTCATCGAGGACCGAGGACATCTGCGAAGTCCGTCTGAGGTAGTGTTCTTCCCGGACACGGTTTGCGCGCTTCGGCTGCTCCAGAGGAACTTCAGACTCTTCATCGTAACCAATCAGCCCGGAATCGCGGAGGGAACCGTCGAGGCGGCTGAGGTGGCGCAAGTAAACGACCATGTCGTGAAATGTCTATCGCGAGCCGGGATACGCATTGAGCGAGTGTATTGCTGTCCGCATCGGCGTTCGGACAACTGTGCGTGCATCAAGCCGAACAACTACTACTTGTGCATGGCTGCACGCGAATTCGGCATTGATCTGGCCAAATCGTTTGTCGTCGGCGATCATCCTCATGATGTGGAACTGGCTCGCAATTCCGGTGCGACCGGCATCTATGTGCTGACTGGTCATGGGGTCAGACACCGTGAGAGCCTGCCGGCAGACACCGTGGTGACCTCTGGCATTGGGGAAGCTGCAACGCTTATTCTGGAAAGATCCGGTTGTGGGAAACCCCGGCAGAAACCGAGCGCCGAAACAAAGAAAGCGGCTGCAATCCTCAGAAGGGGAGGCGTAGTCGCTTTCCCAACAGAGACCGTATACGGTCTGGGCGCCAATGCCTTTGACGCGGCGGCCGTCGCCCGGATCTTCGAGATCAAGGGACGTCCCCGATTCGACCCGCTGATTGTTCATGTCGGCAATCTACAGCAGGCAAAGTCCCTTGTCGCCGATTTTCCTTTGAAGGCGCGAGAATTGGCCCGGCGGTTCTGGCCGGGTCCCTTGACCCTTGTTCTACCCAAGACCGAGCGGGTCCCCGACATTGTCACCGCCGGACTGCCGACCGTGGCGATTCGCATGCCGGATCATCCGCTGGCGCTGGCGTTGATTCGCGAGGCAGGCACGCCGCTGGCTGCGCCAAGCGCCAACCGATTCGGCCGGATCAGTCCGACAACGGCCGAGCACGTGCGGAGACAATTGGGGCGGGATGTTGATCTGGTGCTTGACGGGGGACCATGTCGCGTTGGCGTTGAGTCCACGGTCCTGTCGCTCGTCGAGGAGGAGCCATCCCTTCTTCGTGCCGGCGGGGTGGCCGTGGAAGATATCGAAGCCGTCGTTGGACCGGTACTTCGGCCCCACGCGGACCCTGACTGTTTCACCGCACCCGGCCAGTGTCCTCAGCATTACGCACCCGATACCCCGTTGATTCTGCGGGAGAGGTTTGACGATCCACCTGAGACGGTGCGAGCGGGACTTCTGGCGTTCCGCGCACCGACGGATCAAGGCGCCTTTACTGCCGTTGAAGTGCTGTCACCCGCGGGTGACCTGCAAGAAGCCGCCAGGAATCTGTTTGCGGCACTCTACAAGCTCGACGCCATGAATCTCGACGTGATCGTTGTCGAGCGTGTTCCTCCCAGGGGGTTGGGGCTGGCGATAAATGACCGTCTTGGCCGGGCATCGTATCGTACCCCCGGCGCAGGCATGACCAAGGAGACAACATGAAGAGATACATTATCTTGCTGGCGGCCGTTCTGATCCAAGTCTGCGTTGGCGGTCTGTATGCCTGGAGCAGCTTTGTCCCCGCCTTGCATGCATCTTACGGATTGAGTACGGCCCAGACCCAGTTCATTTTTGGGGGCTTGATCGCTGTCTTTACGATATCCATGGTCTATGCCGGCAGATTACTGAACCGGCGTGGTCCCAGACTGGTGGCGAGCATAGGCGGCATTCTGTTCGGAGTTGGCTACCTGGTCGGATCGTTTTCGCACGGGTCCTTCTCCCTGCTGCTTCTGGGAATCAGCTTGGTGGCAGGCGTCGGCACCGGCTTTTGCTACGTATGCCCTTTGGTCATTTGTGTCAAATGGTTCCCAACACGCAAAGGGTTGGTTACGGGCATTGCCGTCGCAGGCTTCGGAGGTGGGGCTGTCTTGTTGGCGTCCTTGGCCGAGGTTCTCTTCTCCCAAGATTGGGATGTCTTGGCCATTTTTCGGCTGGTGGGACTCTTTTACGGCGCCGCGATCCTGGCCGCGGCAACAGTGCTGGAGTCTCCGCCGGCTATTCGTGAGAGGACGAGCCCTATCGCTGCTCCGGCTCTCCATCTCTTGTGGCGTGATCGTTCTTTCTGGGGGTTGGCGCTTGGGATGTTCTGTGGGACGTTCTCCGGGTTGCTGGTCATAGGGAACCTCAAGCCTCTGGCCTTGTCGTGCGGGATTGCACCAGGATTGGCAGCGACAGCAATTAGTCTGTTCGCGTTGGGCAACGCTGTCGGTCGCATCATCTGGGGTTGGGTCGCCGACCGGCTGGGCCCCTGGGCCATAACGAGTTCGCTGGCCCTCACGGTAGCGGCTCTCAGTCTGCTTGGGTTGGTTTGCGCTGCGCCAACGGGCTTACTGGGTGCGTCGTTTTTGGTCGGCTTCTGCTTTGGCGCATGCTTTGTGGTCTACGCCGCGCAGGTGAGTTCACGCTATGGCCCGGATGGATTCGGCAGCGTATATCCGCTTGTCTTCCTGGCGTACGGATTATCTGGGATCGTCGGGCCTTGGATTGGCGGATGGTTATACGACGCCACGGGCCGCTATGCCCCCGCTATTATGGTCAGTCTTGCCGTCGTGGCAATTGGGCTGGGGGGCAGCAGTTGGCTCTTGCGGAAGACAAGCCCAAAGGACATCGCGACAACCCTCGGGATCGAGGTCGAATCTTTATAACGGCAAAACAACGAAAGGAATATGGGATGACTGGAATTGTTGTGTCAATCGTGATGGGAAGCAAGTCCGACCTGGAAGTCATGTCCGAGGCCTCCAAGGTGCTGCGGGAATTCAACGTGCCTTGCGAGTTGCGTGTGATCTCGGCGCACCGCACGCCGGACCGAGCGCACGAGTTCGGCCGCTCGGCCAAAGGTCGAGGCATAAAGCTGATCATCGCCGGCGCCGGCAAGGCCGCCCATCTGGCCGGGGTCATGGCATCGCTGACAACCTTGCCCGTGATCGGCATACCGATGACGACTTCGGATCTGGGAGGCTTGGATTCACTGCTTTCGACCGTGCAAATGCCGGGCGGCATACCGGTCGCCACTACCGCCATCGGGAAGGCGGGAGCCCAGAATGCGGGCTTGCTGGCCGTCTCTATCCTGGCGCTGACGGATGAAAGGCTGGCCTCTCAGCTCGAGGCATATCGTGCGAGAATGAGCCAGCAGGTGGAGCAGGCGGATGCCGACGTGCAGAGGATGAATGATGAAGCATGACGCACGTTCTCCGATCCAAATCGAGCACAAAGACGGACGCGTTGAAATCCGCTGTTTCGAGCGGCCCGAGGATGAACGGTACCTCTGTTGGGTGATGCCCACGCAGGAGGCCGAGGACCTCGCACGGTGGTGGAACGACGGCGGCGTCGATCTCCGGGCCGGGGACCTGCCGGTCGCCGATTGCCGTTGCAGATCTGTGGCTGTCTCGGCGCATACCGTGAACCGGATCGAGGTCCGAAGCCTCGATCCACAGGGTCGCCCGAGCATGATCGGCTATTCGCTGCCGCGCAATGCCGTGGCGGCCCTGGCCGCGGCGCTGAGTCGCGGAGAGGCGTCGAAGCCGAACGCTGGGAAAAAGGGATCTCGAATATGTTCCAGAAAGTCCTCATAGCCAATCGCGGCGAGATCGCGGTCCGAGTCATCCGGGCGTGCCGGGAACTGGGGATCGCCACGGTGGCCGTGTACTCCCAGGCGGATCGGAACTGCCTGCATGTCCGCCTTGCGAATGAGGCGGTCTGTATCGGCGAGCCGCCCAGCCGGAGCAGCTATCTGAATGTCCCGGCGATCGTCAGCGCGATGGAAACCACGAACGTGGACGCGGTCCATCCGGGGTATGGTTTTTTATCGGAGAACGCACGCTTCGTCGAGATCTGCCGGGAACACAACGTGACCTTCATCGGCCCGTCGCCGGAGGCGATTCGCAGGATGGGGGACAAGGCGGCCGCCCGCCAGACGATGAAGAGCGCGGGGGTACCGGTGATTCCGGGCAGTGAAGGCACGGTCACGGACGAGATCAAGGCCATGAAGACCGCCGAGAGTATCGGTTATCCCGTTCTGATCAAGGCGTCGGCCGGTGGGGGCGGCAAGGGGATGCGGATCGCGCACGATCGAGAGGGCCTCTCGGCCGGCTTCCGCGCCGCGCAGGCCGAAGCGCAGGCCGCGTTCAGCAACAATGAGGTCTACATGGAGCGTTACCTCGACGATGCCCGTCATATCGAGGTGCAGGTGCTGGGGGATCGGCATGGAAACACGCTGCATCTGGGCGAACGGGAATGCTCCATTCAGCGCCGATACCAGAAGCTGATTGAGGAGACCCCGTCGCCGGCGCTGACCGAGGCGTTGAGAAAGCGAATGTGCAAGGCGGCCGTTCTGGCGGCCAAGGCCGTGGACTACGAAGGCGCCGGCACGGTCGAGTTCATCCTGAACGGGCAGGGTGAATTCTTCTTCATGGAAATGAACACGCGGATCCAGGTCGAGCACCCGATTACCGAGATGGTCACCGGCGTGGATCTGGTCAAAGAGCAGCTCCGCGTCGCCTCCGGCGAGAAGCTCGCCTTCCGCCAGAAGGACATCCGAGCGACAGGCCACGCGATCGAATGCCGGATCAATGCCGAGGATCCGAACAACAAGTTCATGCCCTCGCCGGGGACGATCAGCAGGCTCTGTTGTCCCGGCGGCCCGGGCGTCCGTGTGGACACTCACCTGTATCAGGACTATGCGATACCGCCCTACTACGACTCCCTGATCGCCAAACTGATCGCCTATGATGAGAGCCGTGCTGCGTGTATTGCCCGGATGCAGCGCGCTCTCCGAGAGTTTGCTGTCGAGGGCATCAAAACCACGATCCCATTTCACCAGAAGGTCCTGGAGCATGAGCGTTTTGCGAGAGGACAGTATTCGACGAAGTTTGTGGAAAACGAGCTGCTCAGACCCGCGCCGTAGAGAAAAGACATGGATACCCTGTTGAGAAGGATAGGAAAGGAATGAAGATAGCTGCGATTACCGCCCAGGAACTGCTTGACTCACGCGGCAACCCGACCGTTGAGGCCACCGTCTATCTGGAGAATGGAGAAGGCACCTCGGCCATGGTGCCGTCCGGCGCCTCGACCGGCCGGCACGAGGCCCTCGAACTCCGCGACAAGGACTCGAAGCGATACCACGGCAAAGGCGTGCTCAAGGCCGTCCAGAACATTACCGAGATGATCGCCCCGGCCCTGGTCGGTTGGGAAGTCGCGGAACTCAGCCAGATCGACCGTCGCATGATCGAACTCGACGGCACCGAGAACAAGTCGCGCCTGGGGGCCAATGCGATTCTGGCCGTCTCCATCGCGTGTCTCCGCGCCGGCGCCGTCGTCCGGCGCAAACCCCTTTATGAGTATGTCGCCGAGGTCTGTGGCAAGGCCCCCGATGAACCGTACGTCATGCCCCTCCCGCTGATCAATGTTCTCAACGGGGGAAAGCACGCCCTGAACTCCTCGGATTTCCAGGAGTACATGCTCGTCCCGACCGGCGCGCCGAGCTTCGTGGAGGCCTCGCGTTGGGCCGCCGAGACCTTCCACGTGCTCAAAGACATCGTCAGCGAGCACGGCTGGCCCACCACCGTCGGCGACGAGGGCGGCTACGCTCCGCCGGTGACCTCCAACGAGGCGCCGCTCAAGCTGATCATGGAGGCCCTCGACCGGGCGGGCTACGAGCCCGGCGAGCACTTCGTCATCGCGTTGGACCCGGCCGCCTCCGAGTTCCACGATGACGAGGGCTACCACCTCGACCGCGACGGCAAGGTCCTCAGCACCGAGGAGATGGTCGATCTGCTGACCGACTGGACCCGCAAGTACCCGATCGTCTCGATCGAGGACGGACTCGACGAGGAGGACTGGGACGGCTTCGCCCGACTCAAGGCGAAGACCGGGGGCAAGGTCCAGATCGTCGGCGACGACCTGTTTGCCACGAACCCGATCCTCGTCCGCAAGGGCATCGAGACCGGCGCCGCCAACTGCGTGTTGATCAAGGCCAATCAAATCGGCACAATCACCGAGACGCTCGACACAATCAAGCTGGCCCGTGAGCACGGTCTGACCGCGATCATCTCCCACCGCTCCGGCGAGACGGAACTGCCCTTCGAAGCCGACTTCTCTGTCGGAACGGGCGTTGGTCAGGTCAAGATCGGATCGCTCTCCCGCTCCGAGCGCGTCGCCGAGTACAACGAGCTGATGCGGATCGAGCGACGCCTCGGCGACCGGGCCGTCCTCGCCACGTTCCCGTTCCCGGGACGCACACGCTGACCCGGATCGACACAACAACAGCAGACAGCAGAAACAGAGCGTACGGAACTGTTGTATCAGGCCAGGAGGCAGGAAAGGAACGAGTACATGCATGGACTCTTGAAGGACAGTATCGGCGAGCAGGTCCTCCTGCTGGGCAACGAGGCCATTGCCCGGGGGGCCCTGGAGGCCGGTGTCGCTTTCACCGCGGCCTATCCGGGGACTCCCTCTTCGGAGATCGCGCTGCAGTTCTTTCAGATCTCTCAGGAGAGCGACCTCTATTTCGAGTACAGCGCCAACGAGAAGGTCGCCCTGGAGGTTGCCGCCGGCGTGGCCATGTGCGGCCTGAAGACCATGGTTTCCATGAAGCACGTTGGTCTCAACGTCGCCTCGGATGCCTTGATGACCCTGGCCTATACGGGAATCACCGGCTCGCTGGTGCTCGTCGTGGCCGACGATCCGTTCATGTTCTCCAGCCAGAATGAGCAGGACTCCCGCTGGTACGGCAAGCTCAGCGGCCTGCCGATCCTGGAGCCCTCCACGGTGGCCGAGGCCAGGGACATGGCCGCCTACGCCTTCGAGCTGTCCGAGGAACTCAAGCTGCCGGTGATTCTGCGCACCACCACGCGTATCAACCATTCCAGCGGCATGGTGACTCTGGGCCCCTTGCGACCGAGGATCACCAGGGGCCGATTCGAGAAGAACCCCTTCGCTTATGTCTGCATCCCGGCCGTATCGCGCAACCTGCACCCGAAGTTGCTGGACAAGATGGCACGGGCGGCGGAGATCGCCGACAACAGTCCGTGGAACCGGATCGAAGGCGACGGCGCCTGGGGCATCGTCTGCAACGGCGTAAGCTATGACTACGTCTGTGACGCCCTTGACGAGTTGGGCGTTGCCGATCGGTTCCGGGTTCTGCGCGTGGGCTTTTCGCATCCGTTCCCGGAGCAACTGACGCGACGATTCCTGGAAGGGTGTGAGAAGGTGCTGGTCGTCGAGGAGGGCGAACCCTGCATGCAGGAGGCCGTGAGAAACTGCGCCCAGAAGTCCGGTCTCACGCTTTCGATCCAGGGCAAGGGGGAAAGGCTCTTCTCCAGACTCTACGAATTCGACCCGTCGCTCGTGAAGAAGGTCATCGCTTCGTTCTTCCAACAACCGTTTACCCCCGCGGTTCCGATTCGGACTGATGATCTGCCCGAAGCCCCCGCCCGTCCGCCCAATCTATGCCCCGGATGTCCGCACCGGGCCACCTATGTCGCGGTCCGCGAAGTCTTCGGGGACGAGGCGATCTACCCCACGGACATCGGGTGCTATACCCTGGGTCTTCTGCCTCCGCTGAACATGGGCGACTTCCTGATCGCCATGGGCGCCGGCCTCGGCACGGCGGGCGGATTCGCGCGGGCCACGGGACGCAAGGTGGTGGCCTTCATCGGGGATTCCACCTTCTTCCACAGCGGTCTTTCGCCCCTGGCCAGCGCGGTCTACAACCAACACGATTTCCTCGTCGTCGTGCTGGACAACGGCACCACCGGGATGACCGGTCATCAGCCGCACCCGGGTGTGGATCTGGGCCATCTGAATCTCCCGAGGAAGCCCATATCCATCGAGGCCGTGGTGAAGGGGCTGGGAGTGGAGAACGTATTGACGGTCAACCCGTTCCACCATCGCAAGACCGTGGAGGCGGTGCAACAACTCGCCGAATGCCCAGGGGTGTCGGTGCTCGTTGCCCGGGCGCCCTGTCCCCTCCATGAGCGGACCCTTCCCGGGTTCCGCAAGAGGCGTCCGCTTCACGTGAAGCCCGAAAGATGTCGCAACCACCACGCCTGCACCACGAGACTGGCCTGTCCGGCGTTCTTTCTGCGCGAGGGTCGGATCGAGATCGATGCCGACCGCTGCACGGGGTGTGCCTTGTGCGCCCAGATCTGCCCGGAAAGAGCCATTGCCGCGACACCTGGAAAGGAAACGGACCGATGAAAACGACCCGTATCATGATCGTGGCCGTGGGAGGACAGGGCAACATCCTGGCGGCCCGTTTGTTGGGCGAGGCGGCGACCGCCGCCGGTATCACGCCCCGCATGTCCGAATTCCACGGCATGGCCCAACGCGGGGGCGTAGTGGAGTCCATGGTGCTGCTCGGAGACGGCAAGGGGTACTGCATCGCCGACGGAACGGCGGACGTGCTGCTGGGTTTCGAGCCTTCCGAAACGATTCGGGCGGCGAAGAAATGCGGCGCCCATACCGTGATCGTCAGCAATACGTCGCCTCAACCGCCTTTCACCGTGGCCATGGGCAAGGCCCAGTACTTCCAGGTCGATGCGGCCCTGGCGGCGCTGGCCGGTCGCGCCAAACGCCTTGTGGCCTTTGACGCCACCGCCTTGGCGTTGACCGCCGGATCACCGTTGTCGATGAACATGGTCATGCTCGGAGGCTTGGTCCAAACGGGGATTCTGCCGATACCGGCCGATGTGTTCCGCCGGGTGATTGCGGAGAAGACGAAGGCTGCTCTTGTCGCTGTGAATCTCCAGGCTTTCGATCTCGGCATGCGCGCTGCGGAACAGGGCGCCGTGGGATAACACGGATCCCTCGCCGTCACGGAACGTATCATCAAGACCCTCAAGGACGAGTGGCTGCGATGCGTGCCGGTCATCAAAGGCTGCGATCACCTCACGTCCCTGTGCGCGGAGTTCGAGAGCGGCAACCGCGGACCCGTCGCCTCTTGCTTTCGACCGGTCGAACACCTGAGAACCGCCAGACCCTTGTCGCCCCGGTCCCATGAACCCTCGCTCTGGCCGGAGAGCGTGCGGCGGATTTCATTGCTTCGAAGCGGTCCTGCCGCCGTTTGACAGACACATCGGGCCTTGACACGAGACGCACCTGCCGTTAGGGTTGAAGTTCGACCATGTTGTCTTCCGGAAGGCCGGCGGCGACACAATCCATCGCACTTTTTGGGGATCGTTGCAGGAGACTCAAATGAACACCAAACAACCATGGACACTCTCTCGGCGCGATTTCATGCGCGTTTCCGCGGCCGCCACCATCCTGTCCTCCGGCTCTTCCGGCCTCTATGGAATGGACATGCTCCCCCCGCCGATGAAACGGCGTTTCGGACGGATCGATTTCGACGTCACCACGATGGGCCTGGGCGGCCAGGCGGCGATCCAGTGGACCCCGGACGACGTCGATCCGGTGGCCATCATCACCAAGGCCCTGGCCCTGGGCATCAACTACCTCGACACCTCCAATGCCTATGGCCCCAGCCAGAGCAACTTCGGGAAGGCCTTCCGCAAACTCCATCTGGTGCCGGGCCGTCCCGGGTACGACCGGCGACGGCGGGAATCCACCTTCGTGACGACCAAGACCATGGTGCGCTGGGCCGAGGGCGGCTACCCGACGCTCCCGAACGTGCGCAACTATACGCACGGCGATCCCGCCGGCGGCGCCGTGGCCGACCTGAAACGCTCGCTGAGCCAACTCTTCGGCGATGACAACGGCGCTTATGCGGACGAGGCATACATCGACCTGATGCTGATCCACAATGTCGTAACGATCGAAGAAGTGGATGTCGTGTACAAAGGGCTTGACACCCCATTGACCAAAAACGAGCCCCTCGGCGCGTTGGCGGCACTGCGCGACTATCGGGACGGGACCAACCGCACCGGTCTGAATCCAGGTCGCGAAAAGAGAATCCGCCATCTCGGCTTTTCCGGACACCACGACGCGGCCGTCATGATCGAGATGATCCAGCGAGACCGGGACAACCTCCTGGACGCCATGCTGGTATCGATCAATGTCAACGATCGGCGTTATCTGAACATGCAGCACAATGTCATACCGGTGGCGCAGGCGAAGAACATGGGCATCATCGGCATGAAAGTCTTTGCGGACGGCGCGATGTACACCAAGCCGGCCCGGTGGTCAGAGACGCCCGCCGACGTCGTCCGGCTCATCGGCACCGAGACGCTGCCGAGCAAGCCGCTGATCGAATACGCGCTGACCGCGCCAGGCCTTCACACGCTCATCATCGGCATCGGTGAAATCCACGAAGACCCATCGAGGTGTCAGCTCGTACAGAATTACTGCGCCGCCCAGATCCGGCAAGACGCGTTGACCGCTCAGGAGCGTCGCGCAATGGAAACGCTCGGCCGGCGGGCCAAGGACGGGAGGACGAACTGGTTTCAACAGCCCGACAGGGGACTTACGCCGCCCCGAAACGCGAGAATCGAGCCGGGCGACCGGATTCGACTGACGTGGGATACCGCGTACGCCGGGGATGAACCGCTCTCGCACTACGTCATCACGTGCGACGGCCGGGAATTGGACACCGTTCGCCATACGCCCCAGACCTCGAAGAAGCCGTTCTACTTCGAGACGGACGCCGGAAAGGAATTCAGCATCACATCCGTCGACACCGCCGGACGAAGGGCGTCTACCGGCACGCTGCCATAGCGATTCTCGAATCCCTGCCGATTGGCGAAGGACTGCCGGGCGTCAGGGCAGAGGGTATATCGCCAGTTTGTCCACGGTCAGTTGCGGCACAAACAGGCGGCGGTTGGCCCGGTCCAATCCGATATCCGCGGGCGTCTTGAGTTCGGCGAGGGTCGTTACTGTCCGACGGTCTTTCGAAATACGCACAACCTTGTTGCCGACGAAATCGGATACGATGAACGACCCGTCATCCAGCACTTCAATCCCATCCAAGTGGGCGAAATGCTCCGCCAGTCCGAACGGCTGGGGCGGCTGTCTTCCGGAGCGATCGATCTGGTACACGTCGTGCAGATCCCATGACACGGCGTACATCCGCTCGCCGTCGAAGGTAATCCCGTTCACGCTTTCGAGTTCGGCCACCGTTTCGTGGCCGCCCTGTCCGCTGCCATCCACGCGAAGGATACGACCGCCCTGGGTATCCGAGACGTACACCTGCCGGCCATCGGTGGCCATGTCGTTCAGACGCTCGGCGCCCTCTACCGCCAGCGCGATCACGGGACGCCCGCTGTCGAGCGAGAACACCAGGATGCGCGTATTGTCCGCCACGTACAGGCGCCCATTCAGTATGCACATGCCCTTGGGGCTGTTCAGTACGAACTCAGGCGAGCTGTCGATCCATCGCAGCGCATCGATTGTCCCATCCGGACGCAAACGCGAGATGGAGCCCTTGCCGTTGTCGCTCCAATACGTCTCCGGCGTCGCCTCGATGTTGGACACATAGATGAACCCGGTCTGCGGGTCCACCAGGGCACACTCCGGCACGTCGAAACCCTCCAGCACGGCCGCCGGGGCCAGAGGAGACTGTACCTGCCGCTGATGCGCACAAGACGCGAACACAGACACAGCCAACACTACCGTCAGAGTCGCATACCTTCGCATTTTCCACTCCCTTCTTTCTGCATCATCCGGTTGTGGTTTCACTCTCGGGCCCAGGCGCGAAGACCACCGCGGCAATCTGCGAACTACCTCAACGTCGGCTGGGCGACTTCTCCCCGCAACTGGGCCAGACCGCCCTCTTGCTCGTACACCCCGTAGAAGAGCGAGACCGAATCCAGCCAAAGCACGATACGGTGCATGTCCTCATCGGACAATTCCACACCATGATGCCCGTCGCGAAGCATCCGGTAGAGCCTCGAAGCGCGGGCGCCGAATTCGCCGGGCGTGGTGCGGTACCATTTTGGATCGTTCCAATCGCGCCCTCCATAGTCGTAGAAGCCGTACTTCGGGGCCAGACTGATGTAGGAGGTGTAGTAGGTGGTCTGGCGATTCATCCCTCCGCTGCCGGGATGCGTGGCCCAACCGGCGTCGAGCGGCGGCGCCACATCGGCATGCTGCCTGTGGCAATCGGCGCAGTTTCGGTCCAGGACCGGCTGAACCAGACGCGGGTAGCTGAACGGGGCCGTGCCGTCCACTTCGGGCACGATACGCGACGGCTCACGACGCAAGGCCAGCGGCGCGCCGGCGCGGGTCGTGGGCGGGGTCGAATGACGCGACTCGTGGCATCCCATGCACGAATGCTGCTCGCCCGGCATGAACTGGGTCGCCGACCGCATGGAGGTGATCGCCAAGCCGTCGGGGTCGATCGCCTGGAAGAACACCGGCACACGGGCCGGGACGGTGAAATGCGCGCTGCCGTCGGCCTCGACCGGGACCGTACCGAGAATCCAGCGGGCGATGTTGATGGAGTCGTTGCCTTGAGGGATTTGAATCCCCGTGTTGTGCGGGATTCGCTCGGACGCCACGGACAGCGGCAACAACTGATAGATCCGCAGTGCGGCGGCCCTCGCCCCTGTCGGCCAGGGCACCCGGCTGTCGTACACGTTGACCACGCTCACCGTCGCCTCGGCCGGCTCGCCTTCGGGCACACGGACGGTGCGCTCGAGCACCACCGGGGGCGCCGGCCTGGCCCGCACCGGGATCGGGTTATGCGCTCCGATCGCGGGATCCCGGTAGAGCAGCTCGCGATTGCCGAAACTGTCGAGCAAGTACAGGCCGTAGCGGCCCGCCATGCCGCCGTCGGGGTCGTACGAGGTGAGATAGAAATCCTCGCTCAGGGGCGTAGCCTGCCCATAGTGCTGTGTCCGGGTCGGGGACTGCGTTTCCGGAAAGGGAATCTCCGGGGTCAATCGGCGAACCGGCCCCATCCGGTCATCGTCCGGAACGCGCGGATCGAAGAGGACCAGCGAACCGAACGACTGGCCGTGATGCGGAGCAGCCACGGCCACATGGCGGTGCGAACCGGGGATCGTCCGGACATGGACCTGCATGTCGGCCCGCTGGTATCGGAAGGAATAGTTGCCGTACACGGCACGCGGGTCGGTTCCGTCGGGGCGTATGGTCCAGGGATGGTGGGCCACGCAGCCGTGGCGATCGACATAGTCCCACCGGGTGAACAGGATCGTGCCGTCGTGCGCCACGCTCGGGTGCCACTCATTCGTGTCGTGATAGCTGAGGGTGCGGATGTCGCTGCCGTCGGCGGCCATGTCGAACAACGTGTAGGTCGGGCAGGTGCGCCCGCACCGCAGATAGCCGCCGCGACGTTCGCTGATGAACACGATCCGGCCGCTGGGCATCCAGATCGGATACATGTCGTTCCATGTCCCGTCCGTCAGTTGCTCAAGTCCCGTGCCATCCAGGTTCACCGTGAAGACGTGGTAGCAATCCTCTTTGTCCCAGTACCCCTGGCGCGGATGGTTGGTGTGGTGCCGATGCCGGCCCGACCCTTTCCGCTCGACGTAGGCAAACAGGACCCGCTCGCCGTCGAACGAAAGACTCGGGGACAAGAAGGCCCCGCCGTCCAGTCGCCGTCCCTCAAGGCGTCCCCGCTCGACCACCGAATCAACCAGCACGTCGCGCACTCGCGGCGCATCGCCAAACGGGTCTTCCAGCACGCATAACCCGCCCCCGGGATCGGCGTAGATGCCAAAGTACTGATCCACCATGTGCTCGGAATAGCCCCCGGTTGCGCGATGTCGTTTGATGAACAGGACTTGATCGAAATCCAGCAGCGGGTTGGAAAAAGCGATGCGGCGACGAACCGCTGCAATGTCCTTGAACAACTCGCGGAGGATCGCCTCCTCCGTCGAAGGACCCTTCTTCACGGCCTCCACGCGACCGCGCAACCGTTCCAGGGATGCCGCTTCCGCCGTGAGATTTGGGGCATTCTCCATTCCCTGAAGGTGTGCCAGCAGCGCGTGTGTACGACGCCAGACAATATCCACCGGCGTGCGGTCCGTCTCCAGAATCAGCGACTCGGGGCGAAACGCTTCACGCGACAACCTCATGTTGTCTGTGCGGGGACGGCCTTCAATCAGGCGGCCAAGCTCCTCGAATTCGCCGGTTGGAGCCCCTCCGGCGCCCGCCGGCTCGCTGCTTCGGGCGACCCCGTGTACAGACAACATCCCGATCAGGCCCAGAGCGATTGATGAGATCAAGACCCAACGCATAGTGTGTTTCGTGCCCTTCCTGAATCCACACGCAGTCAATCGCCAGCCGGGGGGGCCCTACGGCGCGACCAAGCACAGACAGGCATCCACCACGTGCCGATCGACATGTTGTGCGAGAACCGAAGACAGACAACGGCATCATCTACGACACCTGAACTGTACTCCTGTGCGTCCGCGATGTCAAGTGTCTTGGATCGCAGGATACATACCGACCTGTGGACCCGTCGACCTCTTCGAAACGAGCTTGGGTCTTGAGCATTCGTCGGCCTTCTGCAATAATGAAGTTGCGTCTCGCGCGAAAGTCAACAGCGGCGTTTCCTTCGCCCCAATCGCTCTGACGTGACCCGGTTTTCGATTCAGGCGCCGATGAGAAAGGACGATAAGCCATGAGCCGGCAGGACAGACGCAGCGAAAGGACCCTCGGACGCAGGGATTTCTTGCAGTCGATGACGTTTTCCGCAGGTGCACTGGCGGTGGCGGGCGTCTCGCCGCTGGGGGCCGCCCGATCCGCAGGCCAACCGAACGTGCTCTTCGTGTTCGCCGACGAGTGGCGTGCGGACGGCCTTGGATACGCCGGGAACACGGATGTGCCGACGCCCCACTTTGACGCCATGGCACGGGAAAGCATCAACTGCACGTCGATGATCTCAGGCTGCCCGGTCTGCACTCCCTACCGGGCGAGCCTGCTGACCGGCCAATATTGGCTCACCCATGGGTTGTTCTACAACGACAGGCCGCTCGGCACGCGGGCGGCCACGGGCGTTCCGCGTTCATCCCCCGCGAGCGGCGGCAGGGCTTCGACTACTGGAAGGCCCGGGAGTGTACGCACGACTACCACAACTCGATGTACTACGGCGACACGCGGATCATCGAACGCCACTATGGCTCGATGACCCGATTCATGGACTTCCGCCAGGCGGTCAGTCCGCGGTTCGGCGGCATCTCCCTGGGCAATCCATGGGGCGACTGGCTGAACGTCAATGACCCCACGTCCATCGAGTACATCGACGCCTGCTACTTCGCGCGGACCGCCCGGCTGATGGCCGAGACGGCCCAGGCCGCCGGAAACACGAGCGACGCGGCCTTCTACATGGACCTCCACAGCAAGATCAAGGCCGCCTTCACCCGGGACTATGTCGGCGAGGACGGCTCGCTCCGCGTCCAATCGCAAACCGCTCACGTCCTGGCGCTTGCCTTCGAACTGCTCGACAAGCCACAGCAGAAGATCGCGGCAAACACGCTTGCCGACCACATCGCCCGAAACGGCTACTGCATGGCCACCGGTTTTCTCGGCGCCAAGGACCTCCTCCCGGTCCTGTCGGCCCACGGCCACCACGACCTGGCTGTCAGACTCTTCAAGAGCCGCCGGTTTCCGTCCTGGGGCTACGCGGTCGTCAACGGCGCGACCTCCGTCTGGGAGCGATGGGACAGTTATACGAAAGAAGACGGTTTTGGCCGACACAACGCCGCGATGAACTCCTTCAGCCACTATGCGTTCGGGGCCGTGTGCGAATGGATGTTCCGCACACTCGCAGGCATCGACAGCGAGGGAGCAGGATTCGACCCCATCCTCCTGCGGCCCGCACCGCCGTCGCCGGGGAGCAACCCCGACCACACACCCATCCATTGGGTCAGAGCCCACCACGATTCGATCCACGGACGGATCAGCAGCGCCTGGCGGCTGGAGAACGGCGTCTTCACCTATGAGGTCACGGTCCCTCCCAACGCAAACGCCTCTGTCGTTCTCCCTGCCGCCGGAATCGAAGACGTTACGGAATCCGGCCGGCCCGTCAGCCAACGGGACGGGATCGAAAACCGCCCTGTGGAGAGGTTTCCCGTCGTTTTGAGAATCCCCGCCGGATCCTATTCGTTTCGCTGTAAATACGCGAAAACGTATTGAGTGAGGGCCTCAGCTCGACAAATGCGGCTCATCCGGTTTTTGCGTACTTTTGAGTTGAGAAGAGTGGACATGCCGGCTTATCCAAAGGTTTTGCAAGGACTTAGGATAGGAGTCAAGCATGTCCACCAGCTTATTGTACCATGGGTTTGGGATTCGGGGCTACCA